>JARGFI010000047.1 GCA_029210745.1 Desulfuromonadales bacterium | reverse complement strand
CCGGCTGAAATCATGCCGGAATGACGCTGTAGGAGTCGCCTTCAGGCGCGATTGTTCGCGGCTAAAGCCGCTCCTACGAAAGAGCCGAACAGTTACTCTTGGGTTTGAGTGGATTTATTTTTCTTACTCGTGAGCAAATAAAGCAATGGTAAAACAAACAGAGTCAGCATCGTTGAAGTCAACACACCACCAACAACGACAGTTGCAAGCGGACGCTGAACTTCGGCTCCGACACCGGTGGAAAGTGCCATTGGCAAAAAGCCGACGGCATCTGTAACCGCGGTTGCCAAAACCGGAACAAGCCTTTGTTTTGCCGCACCGGTCACTGCATCGACCAGTGGTAGCCCTTCATTCGAAAAACCGCGGATTGCCGAAACCAGCACCTGTCCGTTTAAAACAGCAATACCCGACAAAGCAATAAAGCCGATGGCCGCGCTGACGCTAAAGGGTATGCCCCGCATAGAGAGCGCAATGACACCGCCGACGGCAGCCAAAGGAATGCCTGTGTAAATAATCAGGACATCGCGCAACTGCTTCAGGCTGAAATAGAGCAACACAAATATCAGCAGCAAGGTCAGGGGGACAACGACAAGCAGCCTTTTCTGCGCCCGCTCAAGGTTTTCAAATTGTCCGCCCCACTCGATCAGGTAACCGTCGGGTAAAGAGATTTCAGCTGCAATTTTTTCTTTTGCCTCTTCGACAAACGTTGCAATGTCGCGATCACGTACATTGACCTGAACCTTGAGCAGGCGTTTTCCCCATTCGCGATTAATCGTCGAAGGTCGATCGACAACGCGAATGTCCGCCAGGTCTTTTAACGGCAGAATTGCGCCCGTACGGGTGGGAATCAAGCTGTTTTCGAGCACGCCCGGATCCCGCCGCTGCGCCTCCGGCAAACGTAATACCAGCGGAAAAGAGCGCTCGCCCTCAAAAACCTCGCCGACCTGAGGAGTGCCAACAGCCGCCACAAAATCCAGAACATCTTTGGCGGCGACGCCATAACGGGCCAGCGCCTGGCGATCAATGTCAATTTGCAGGGTTGGCTGCCCGGTGATTTGCTCAACGGCAACATCCGCAGCTCCGGCAACCTCCTGCATCGCGTGTTCAACTTGTTCGCCGAGAGCGACCAGCTGCTCGAAATCATCACCATAGATTTTTATACCGACATCACCGCGTATTCCCGAAAGCATCTCGTTAACACGCAGTTCGATCGGTTGAGTTAAAACCGTCCTGATCCCCGGAAGTCCATGTAACGCCTTTTCAACCAGCCGGGTCAGTTCGGCCTGATTCGCGGCGCGAGTCCATTGATCCCGTGGATACAGGGCCAGAAAAATATCCGTCAATTCGGTTCCCATCGGGTCCGTTGCGACTTCGGCGCTACCGAGGCGACTCCAGATCTGCTTTATTTCTTGCGGAAACTCCTTGATCAGCAGTTTTTCAATCTCGGTATTGTAACCGATCGACTCATCAACGGAAACACCAGCCAATCGCACCACGCTGACGACCAGAGAACCCTCGGACAAGCGTGGCAAAAACTCACCGCCAAGACGCAGTGCCAACAACGATGTTGCCACCAGAACAATCGTCACCACGGCCAGGAACATATATTTCCAGCGCAGCGCCTGATCCAGCAAGTTCTGATAGGCGTGCTTGAGCCAGCCTTCGATTTTACGTTCATGCGTTTTGATGTTTTTCGGCAGAAAATGATAAGAAAGAACCGGTGAAAGAAAAACGGCGACCAGCAACGCACCCAACAGCGCAAAAATGAAGGTCCATGCCATCGGCTTGAACATTTTCCCTTCAATCCCCTCAAGGGTCAGTACCGGGAGAAAAACCAGAACGATAATGCCCATGCCGAAGACGATCGGACGGACGACTTCCTGACTTGAGCTGAGGATGACAGACAGCCGTTCCGAGGGGCTGAGTGGCCGTTTCAATGTCATCTGCCGTTCGGTGAGCCGGCGCAGGTTGGCTTCCGTCATCACCACCGACCCGTCAACCAAAATCCCGAAATCGATTGCGCCAAGCGAAAGCAGACTTGCCGCGATCCCCATTTCCTGCATCCCCATGGCAGCGAAGAGCATGGCCATCGGGATGGTTGCCGCAACCAGCAGACCGGCGCGCAGGTTCCCCAGCAAGAGAAACAGGACGGCAATGACAAGCAAAGCACCGGCGGCAAGATTGTGTTTAACGGTTTGAATGACCTGGTCGACCAGCTCGGTGCGATCATAAACACTCTCGAGAATCACATCGGCCGGAAGGGCACTTTTGACGCGCTCCAGCGCGTGCTTGAGATCGGTGGTGACTTCACGGCTGTTTTCTCCCATCAGCATAAACCCGAGGCCCAAGACAACTTCACCCCTACCCCCGGCTGAAACAGCTCCACGGCGCAGTTCATGGCCAATATTGACTGTCGCGACATCCCGGATAAAAACCGGCGCTCCCTGATGTGCCGTAATCACAATATTGTTGATATCTGCAACAGATGACACCCGGCCTAAACCATGAACCAGCAACGTTTGTGCACCCATGACGATCTGCCCACCGCCAACATTGCTGTTGTTTTCCCGCAAGGCCGTAGCGACGTCGTTGTAGGTCAATCCATATTTGATCAGTTCTTCCGGAGCAACAATGACGTGGTACTGTTTTTCCAGCCCGCCCCATGAGTTGACCTCCGCAACCCCGGACACTTTGCGCAGCTCCGGCTTGACAACCCAATCGTGCAGCGTGCGCAATTCGTCGAGGGTGCGCGCCGGGTTGTCAGAACGCAAAACATAATGAAAGACTTCTCCAAGGCCCGTCGCAATCGGACCAAGCTCCGGCGGTTCAATGCCGTCCGGCAGGTTGACGCCTGCCAGCCGCTCCATGATCAGCTGCCGCGAATCGAGGATCGCCATTTCATCCTCAAAGATCGCAACCACCTGAGACAAGCCAAATTTCGATATTGAACGGACATGGATAAGGCCGGGCAATCCCGAAATTGACAGCTCAATCGGCTGAGACAGCTGTTTTTCAATTTCTTCGGGCCCCAATGCAGGGGCGGTGGTGTTGATCTGCACCTGAACCGGCGTCGTGTCGGGAAAGGCATCAACAGGAAGACGCAACAGCCCCCACAGACCAGCGGCAAAGGCGACCGCAAAGGATAAGATAACCAGCAGGCGATTGCGCAACGCCACCGCGATAAGCTTCTCCAGCATCATCGATCTCCTTAATGATCCGCGCACGACGCGCCGAGACGCGCCTTGAGAACTTCTGACTTGAGAGCGAAACCCTGCCTTGTCACAATCCGCTCATGTTGAGAAAGCCCCGCCAGAATCATGGCGTTTCCGTCATTGTGTGCGCCGACTCGAACACGTCGCAGCTCAAACAGGTCGGGCTCATCCTGGATGAAAACAAAGGTCGCCCCGTCAATGGTGTGTACGGCGGCAACCGGGACAGTCAGTGCGCTGCTGCCGGCTTTTTCAAGTAAGCGAACGTTACCAAACATGCCTACCTTGAGGGCATGTTGCGCATTGTCGACTTCGGCCAACACTTTGAGGGTGCGGGACCTTTCATCGAGCCTTGCCCCAACCTGAAAGATACGCCCTTCAAATAACTGATCCGGGATCCCCTTGAAAGTGGCCTGGATGGGCATCCCCACCCGGATCTCATAAATACGTGATTCCGGGACTGACAATTCGACCCAGAGCGTGCTTAACTCAGCAACCGTAAACAGGGGCTTGCCAGAGTCTACCGCCTCACCAATGGCCGTGTTGACCTCGACGATCGTGCCGCTGAAAGGGGCCAGGATTTCAAGCACATTACTGTTAGCGTTACCCCGTAACATGCTTTCGAGGTTCTGCTCCGCCAAGCCGTAATTTAGAAGTTGCTGCCGATATTGATTGCGGTTACTTTGGGCCGTTTTAAATTCGGAACGGGCCTGCTGCAGTTCGCGACGCGAGCTGATTCCGCGACTAAACAGTTCTTCTTCCTGCTGCAATGTTGCTTCAGTCTGTAAATAACGCGCGTTTGCCGCCGTGAACTGCGCCTTTAAAGACGCTATTTCCGGTGTCGCAACGCGGGCAAGAACATCTCCCCAGACAACGAGATCACCGGGGCGGACGGCAACGGCCTGAACGATGCCGGGGGACAATGGCGTCATCATTGCCAGCTTGTCCCGGTTAAACTTGACTCTGCCGGGGATATCCGTTCCGGAAAAATGCGCCCTCACTTTCGGTTGCACCAGCGCCACTCCGGCCTTGGCTGCAACATCAGGAGTGGCAAGTCTTACGAGCATGCCTTCACCCGCCTGCAGTTCAGCGAGGTGGCTTCCCTGACACAACGCATCGTTCTTTTCCATGACACGGTGCTCAGGACACAAACCGTCACCTGCGTCTTGGTGACCATGACCGGCATGGTCACCACGTTCAGCATGGTCATCACGGTCGTCATCTGCAATCAGCGCGTCCAGTTCCTTTGCGGCGTGAATACTGTTGCCTCTTTCCAGTGAGGCATGAGCATGCTCACTGTGTGCGTCTTCGATTGAAGCATCAACGGGAACCGGGTTGATATTTATCGCGACCAGAGCCAGAAAAAATATGGCAATCATTACGCCAAAGCAGATCCGTTTATTCATAGCTTTCCTCTTTAAGTGATATTTGGGCTGTTAAATCAGCGCGTGGATCAAGGCTGCGCCCGAGTCGCTGCTCGATCGTTGCAACGGTGTGCTGATAACTCAGCAGAGAATCAATGTAATTCTCTTTCGCCGCGGACAGTTCGCGTTCGGCATCAAGCACTTCCAAAGAGCCAAACTTGCCGGTTAAATAGCCATAGGCCATCCCGTCATAAGCTCTCTGCAACGCCGGAATGATCTGGTCACGCATGGTGGTCACCTCACGATACAAAAAGTGAAGTTGTTGCCACTGGCGGTATAAGTCGGCTTTCAGTTGCAGCAGTTCCGCCTTGATTTTACTTTTAACCTGCGTTTCGCGTGATTGCGCGACAGCAACCATATGCTGGTTGCGGTCAAAAAACTGGATGGGGACGGAAATCCCGGCCATGATGGCATTATCGCTGGTCGTTCTGTCATTTTTTACGCCCAGACTCAACGTGACGTCCGGGATTTGTTTGGTTTTCTCCAGTTGCAGCTGCTGTGCAGCGAGCAAGACGGCCTGTTCCAGACGGCGCATGAGCGGGCTTTGCGCTAGACCTGAAATCATTTCTTCCCACGCGGGAACGGGATTGATCTGCTCAAGATCACCGACAACCGAGTTAAAATCAATGGTCTCGCTCCCCCAGTAGCGGGCCAACGTTCTGATCTCGGTGTCAAAATTTCGCTGTGCCTGCTCATACTGCAACTCTGATACTGACACCAGCGTCTGAAAACGAAACTGCTCAATCTCAGCTGCTTTTCCGGTTGCGATCCGTTCCTGAACATTTGTTAGCGTCTTCTTGTTAAGACGCAACTTTTCATTGGCCAGCCCAAGCTTACGCTTTACTGCAAGTACCGAATAAAACTGCTTCGCCGCCTCGGACATGACCTGGAAACGCAAAGATTCGTATTCGCCCTGCGCCAAACCGACACGTAACTGGCCAACATTCATGCGCTGCGCCCGTTTGCCGCCTAACTCAACGAGTTGACTGACACTGAATGTTGTTTCCGCACTCCCCGTCCCGGAGTACTCTCCGTCTCCGCCAATGTTCGCTACCTCAAAGGAAAGCTCCGGGTTTGGGATAATTCCTGCTTGACGTGTTTCAAACTCTCGCACTTTGACTTCATACGCAAATGCCGTCAGCGCAGGGTTATCGGCCAACGTTCGCCGTAACACGGTGTCGAGGGTCAATGTCATGTTCTTTATATCTGAGGCTGTCGCCTGATTGTTGCGGGTGATACCATCTGGGATGCCGGACTCACTGCTCCAGGCATAACCAGACACACCGAACACAATCAAGATAACAACCAGCGCCAATTGGGCCATGGTTGGGTCTCCGAATGTTAATAATGTGGTGTTGTCCTCAGGGTGCTGAGATATGAGAAGTAAACGAGAACTGAGCGAGGATGGGCTTAATTCAGAAGAACGATGGTTCGATGTACAAGAATGGTCTGACTGATGCGCGGTTGCGCGTATGGCATGGATTGAGCGAGGAGTGTTCGAGCCAGCGTCGGAACGGCTGTCTTATCCGCAGCGACAAACTCGACACCGGAATCTAAACTGATATTTTTACTGATACGGTTTGTCGTTGCGTCATAGGCGGTCGAGATGTCGACACATGGACCACAATGTTGCTCTTGATCACATTGGGTTCTCGAAGACAAAAACGTGTTTCTCGTATCAGCCTGAGCAGCACAGCCACCTTTTGTCGCCAAAGACTCTATAGCAGAGTGGTCATCTTCGCCGACACACCAGACGAGCCCTGCGGCGCTCGTCTGGCCAGTAAAAACCAAAGCGGCGAAACTAAAAAATATCGTGAGTTTTTTCAGTCTGTTCTTTAACATTCTCAGAAAATAACCTAAACGGTTATAATAAAGCAATATAATTCGCAAAACTTACTTATTGAGGCCAATCCTGTAAACTTTCCGCGCATAAAAAGAGGCCAGGCAACCGCCTGACCTCATTAATTTACTGGAGCGGGAAACGGGATTCGAACCCGCGACCTTCAGCTTGGGAAGCTGACACTCTACCACTGAGTTATTCCCGCTCAAACCGGCGTGATTATAGGGTGACCGCTCAATTAAAGTCAAACACTTTCTCCCGGTTCAGGACTAAAAATTCGGCGGCTGAATCTGCGTCATATACAGATCCGAAAATTTCTGCTTCACGAAGTAAATTCAATGCGTTACCCGTCTGTGGACCGTCAATATACGGAAATAATCGGCGCATATCATCGCCGTTCATGAGACTGTCAATATGTCCGTCGCGGTCCAGAGACAGCCAGTCTGTGGCCACCTTTTCAAGCATGTCAAGAACATCTCTGGACGGATTCAATAAAGATAACAGCAGCAGCGCCGAAGCGGGGTCACTGTCCAGACTGGCTGCCCAGAGAGCGCGTGCGCGGCAATTGTCCGCAACCTGTCGACAAGCATCAACGTGGTCAGGATTGAGGCGGGTCAACCGTTCCAGCAGTTCACAGTTACGACGGCTGAGGCGTAACCGCTCACTGAACCATCCGCTCTTTAGCGGAGTTCCTGCCCGATAAAAACAACACAGCTTTAAAAATGTCAATCGCTTAATGTCATCGTGAACACGTGCCCTCCCCAGGCTGGACAGGGTTGGACAAATGTCCGCAGATCGTTGATCCACCTGGGCCTCGTATCGTTTCACGATGGCGACACGTTCATCCCATTTATCCTGATCATCAGCGGTGCCGAAGATCAGTCCATCAATCCCTGCCCGGCGCAGTTGATCAAGATATTCACCACAGCGAACCGCCAGCAACTTCACAAGTTCATCACGTAACCGCTCTCCAGGGGAATATTTCAGATATTTCCCCGAGATGCACATTTGCTTAAACGTCGCGTTGTCAATCGTCAACTGATGTGTTGTCGCCAGACGAATACCGCGCAAAACACGGACTGGATCATTTTCAAAGGCACCGCGAGTGCACATTCTTAACGCCGCCGCCCGCAGTGCCTCAAGCCCCCCTAAAGGGTCAAGCAGTTCGTGATCCTCTGCCGTCACCTCCCACGCCATGGCATTCAATGTAAAGTCGCGGTCACGCAGATCGGCATGGATATCGGCCCCGCGCAACGGTGCAAAGTCGGCGGTGAAGCGTTCCCCCTCATGCCACCAGAGAACGCGATATTGCAACCGTTCCTCATCAAGCATAAAGCAGCGTCCCGACACCGCAGCTGCGAAAGCATGAGCAATCGCAGCAGGGGGAACGGATGAGGAAAAATCGAAATCGCCAGGAGGGTTGCCGAGGAACGCGTCGCGTAACGCTCCCCCGGCAAGCCACAATTTTGTTCCCGGCGGAACAACGCGATTCAAAACGGGGGTGAGACCGATGGCCGACAGCAGACAAATCAGATCGGCTGGGACGAAATTTTTTTCGGGGATTGTCATAAACGCAACTTTACATCATCGCGGTGAAGATTAAAACCCGGATCGTACAGCTGCAAAAAAGGCCCGCCAGGAGACATATCTGGCGAGCCATTTTCTTGCCGACATGGGAGAAATCAGCTTAAATCACGTGCTGCCTGACAGATAATGTCAAACAACTCCTGAATATCTGCTTCGGGAATGCAGGAAAAAGCAACCCGCAAGTCTGTTTTACCGATCGAAATTGTACCGACGCCATATGTGTCGAGCAGATGAACACGCAATTTTTCTGCATCAACATTTTTTAGTTTCAGGCACATGAAATAACCGGAGTTAAACGGATAGTAACTCCAGACATCGTCATACGAGCCCGCTTCAAGAACTTCCTTAACCTTGTTTGCGCGACCCTTCATCACCCGATATTTTTCTTTCTTCTGGGCAAGAAAATCAGGCGACTTCAACGCTTCGACAACAAAGGTTTGAGAAGGATGCGGGCAATTCGATATTTTCGCCCGGATAATCCCCATCGTCTTCTTTTCCAGCGCTGTCAAAACGTCGGGATTTGCCTTCTGATTGCCGTCGGCAAAGGTGATAAAGCCGGTCCGGAATCCCCAGACATACTCTTCCTTGGTCGCGCCGTCGAGCTTGATCGCCAAAATACGCGGGTGAAGATTGGCCAGTTTCCCGAACAGCGATTCAACCATCGAATCTTCATAGAAAAGACCAAAATAGGCATCATCGGTCACCGCAACCAGATTACAACCACCTTCAGCAGCCTCCAGCATTGCGGCAACAATCTCTTTGCCTTCTGCAACGGTCGGCGTATAACCGCTCGGATTATTGGGGAAATTAAGAATGATAACGGCTTTTCCTTTTTCCGCAGCCGTCGCTTGCAATTGAGCACGGAATGCCGCAACATCGTAACCGCCCGAAGCGGTGAAGGTGTTGTGTTTTTTGATCACACCACCGTTACAGGTACCGAAAGTCAGGTTGTAGTTACCCCACAGCATGTCAGGGACGATGACATGATCGTCCTGACCGACGAACATATCTCCCACAATCGACAACCCGTGAGTCAACGCATTGGTCACAATCGGGTTACTGAAGTGCTTCCCCTGCTGACTCGGATTTTCCCGCAACATCTTCTCAATCCACAAGGCTCGCAAATCAGCACGACCGGCGGGCGGCGCATAGGGGAAGATATCCTTCGGGTCAAAGGCGGACAATTTTTTGTGGATACAGGGCAAATACATCGGTCCGCCATTCTCCGTGGCAATCCCGATGGTGGCATTAAATTTATGCGCCTTATCCTTGGCCTCAGCCGATTGCGTTAAAATCCCCTTGGGGAAGAACAGGTTTTTCCCCAGCTCTGACAACATGTCGAGAACATAGGGGTTGCTGTGTTGCAACATTGCATTCAGTTCGGCGGCCAACGGATTCATGGCATACTCCTTGGATAGGTTTGTGACGGTCAGGCTCCTAGCGTATTTAAGCGTGGGTATTTATGCCGGATTAGAGTGCTCTTGTCAATCTGATTCTCGAAAAAACCGGTGATTGTTGACGATGTAGTACGGTCCTGACAACGGTACTTGTCGGCTGCGTTTACGCGTGATAGATTACCCGCAAAATGCTATCAAAAGGCGCCAGATCATGATTTTTATTGACATCGTCCTTCCGGTTTTCCTGATTATTCTGACCGGTTTTTTCCTCGCAAAATTCGGTTCATTCGACATGCGGACACTGGCCGACATAGCGTTACTGATTTTTACTCCGGCGCTGGTCTTCACGGCACTCCTTAAAACTCCCGACACCCTCACCATGAGCCATCAGCTGGTGCCGTTCATGATCATCTACACCTTAACCATGTGGACTCTGGCGGTGGTCTGTGGACGCAGCTGCGGTCTGGGAAACGATGATCGCCGGGCACTGATCCTCAGCACCGCGATGATGAATGTCGGCAATTTCGGATTACCGCTGGCCTGGTTCGCCTTTGGTGAAAAGGGTCTGAATATATCGATCCTGACGTTTGTCCTGTTCAATCTGCCGCTGGGAACGCTGGCCATCTATATTGCCCAAGGAGGAAGGGGCGACTGGCGAACATCGTTGCTCAACATCACTAAAATTCCGATTTTTCATGCCGTGTTGCTGGCTTTGCTTTGTATAAAAATGGAATTGGTGCCACCGGCATATATCTTGCGCCCACTGGAGTTACTGGGACAACCGGCCATTCCGTTGATGCTCATTCTGCTCGGCATGCAGCTCGCGAAAACAAATCCGCGTGTCAATTTCAGATTTCTGTCACTCGCGGTGGTGCTGAGACTCTGTCTGGCCCCGTTGCTGGCCTGGGGGTTGACCGGATTGCTTGATATCAGCGGCATCGCGCGTGCGGTGGTTATCCTCCAGACGAGTACCCCCTCAGCAGTACTCCCCCTGCTCTATTCAATCCGCTTTAATACCCGCCCCGACCTGGTCGCCGGTGCGATATTCATCACCACCCTGTTGAGCAGTATCACCCTAACGTTCATCCTCTATTTGCTGCAATAGCACAGAGAGTCTCAACCTAAAGCGACATCCAGCATCATCATCACCGAAAAACCGACCATGGTCGCCATGGTAACCATATCGATATGTTGATAGTTCCTTTGCGATTCAGGGATGAGTTCCTCAACCACGACAAAAATCATCGCCCCGGCAGCAAAGCACAGGGCATAAGGCAGTATATGCTGCATCTTCAGCACAAAAAATGCTCCGGCAACGCCGGCAAGTGGTTCGACGATACCGGACGACTGCCCCATCAAAAAACTTTTTCTGACACTCATCCCCTCCCTTTTCAACGGCATCGACACCGCCGCACCTTCAGGGAAATTTTGAATCCCGATGCCGATCGCCAGCGCAATCGCCCCGCCCATTGTCGCCGACGGAAGACCGGCTGCAACAGCGCCAAATGCAACTCCAACGGCAAGCCCCTCAGGAATATTGTGCAGGGTGATCGCCAGCACCAACAGCGTACTGCGTTGCCACGAGGTTTTGATCCCTTCGGTCTTTTCGATACTCAAACCGGGGTGAAGATGGGGCATGACCATATCGGTCAGACGCATGAAAATACCCCCGCCCATAAAACCGATGACGGCGGTCAACCATGGCGTGCTTCCCAGCTGCTCTGCCATCTTGATTCCGGGAGCGAGCAATGACCAGAAACTTGCGGCGATCATCACACCGGCGGCAAAACCAAGCATCGAATCCATCAGTTTCTGATTGACGGTGCGGGTAAAAAACACCAGTGAAGCGCCGGCGGCAGTCACGGCCCAGGTGAAAAGGGTCGCGATAAAAGCCTGGGTGACAGGATCACATTGAAGGAAGAAATCAACCATTGTTGTTCCTTGCAAGGGGGCGTGAAATCGGCACGGGGCTCACATCACAGCGGCTGCACAGCTCATTGGATTTACGGGGGGACTCCCGTTATCACCAGAACAAGATGAACATCAGCGGCAGCAAAAACGCGGTCACCATACCGTTCAATCCAATCGCCAGGCCAGCCACTGGGCCGCCCAGACGATCAATCTCCAGCATTCGTGCGGTCCCGATGCCATGTGCCGCCGTCCCGACCGCAAGACCGACGGCAGCGTTATTTTTAATTCCGATCAAACGACAAAATTCCGGCCCGCAGATGGCACCAAGACACCCTGACATAACGACCAGCGCAGCGGTCAGTTCGACAATGCCACCAATCTGTTCTGTAATCCCGATAGCAATCGGCGTGGTAACCGACTTCGGTGCGAGGGAGAGAACCACATTTTTGCTCCCGCCGAGCAACCACGCCGTCCCGGAAGCGGATACAATGGAGACCACCGCGCCAACCACCACGCCGATCAAAATTGGTTTTTTCCGCGCCAAAATCTCCGTTCGACGCTGATAAAGGGGGACCGCCAGCGCCACCACCGTTGGGCCGAGGAGGAACAGGATATACTTGCCGCCGACCGCATAGGCATCGTAAGGAATATCGCCAACCATCAGCAACGTGATAATCAGACCAATCGACCAGGCCACCGGATTAAACCAGATACTGCCGGTCTTCCGGTAGATCCGCTGTGCCAGTTCAAAGATCACCAACGTCAGCCCAATCCCGAAAAGCGGCGTGTTCAACAGATCACTCCCCATCGTCATCATCCCCTTGGCACTGTGAGCGGTCCAGAAGTTGCGCTGTCCAGCCGGTAGCCGCCATTACGGCGAAGCTGCTGACAAAAAATGCAACCACGATCGGCAACCACTCGCGACCAATCAGCTCAAAATAAAGCATCACCCCGACCCCGGCCGGGATAAAGAAAAGCGCCATATGTGACAGCAGCAGTTCCGCGGCCTCGCTGACGGCAGCAAAACTGACCCAACCGCGCCCCAACGCGACAAGTAACAGTGCCATGCCAATCACGTTTCCCGGCACCGGAACATGCAGTGCACGTGACAAAACTTCCCCGAGAAACTGAAACAGCAACAAGAGTGCAAATCCGCGTACCATGACACTAAGTTCCTTCGCTGATGCGCCCGATATCAGTCAAGTTCGGCTTTCAAACCGGCGACGACGGCTGCGACTTCAGCACAAATTTCTTTTGCGTCAGGCGATCTCTCCAAAGCCAGAAATTCCTGAAAATAGTTGAGGGCCTCCTCCGTCCGTTCTTCATCCAGACAGATATTCCCCAACGTCAGCCAGGCGTACGTCAACCCCGGATCAAGGCGCACCGCGGCAAGCCCTTCCTCCTCGGCAGCTGCGTAATCTTCCAGGTCATAATGCAGTTCGCACAGACCAAAGTGCGCCTGTGCGTCATCCGGGTCAAGGTCGATCACTTTGCGGTATTGGGCGAGCGCTTGCTCATTGTGCCCCAGACCGTAATAAATATCGCCGAGAGAATTAAGGGCAAAGACCGAAACAGGATCAATCTGCAACGCCTTGTGATAGTCCTCCAGCGCCTGCTCAGCGTTGCCGTGACTGGAGTGAACCAGTCCGATACTGACCCAGGCATCGGCCTGCTGTGGATCGATTTTCAGAATGTCCTGATAGGTTGACAGCGCCGCAGCGAACTGATGCGTCGCAAAGTAACAATCGCCCAGTGCGTAGCGTGCATCGACATTCTCCGCATCCAGCTTTAGCCCTGTGTTAAACTCGGCAATTGCCGCAGCATCCTCCCCCTGTTCGGACAGTGCCTCACCCAGTAGCAGGTGAGCTTCAGCGGAGTCAGCGTTCAGCTTGACTGCCTTGCGTAACTGATCGACTGCTTTACCAAATGCGCCAGACTCCAGGGCTTCGCGCCCACGTTCAATATTGGCATCAAACTCGCTCATCAATTTTTCTCCTTATGATTCATTTCCTCGGACAATGTTTCCAGTGCGGCCAGGATCCCCCAGGGGCTGGGCTCAACCCTGATGACCGGTGTTTTGATGTGCACCGCCAGATCAGTCAGGGTCACGTCATCGAGCAGCGTGTCATCACCATCCCGACAGATAACGGCGGGAACCAGTAACGCAACGCCCAGGTCATACCCCTTGAGCTGGGCCATGATATCCCCCCCGGTCAAGAGCCCGGCTACCGTAACGCCACCGCCGAAAAAATCGTTACGGATCGGCACAACGTGAATTTTAACCCCGGTTTTTACTGACAATTGAGCGCAAAAACGTTTGACATCCGTCGCCGCTGACTCCCCGCTAATGACGGTGACCGGTCCACCGGGCAGAGCCATGGCCTGTTCCAGAACAGCTTCAGCATCGGCACGAAAGAGGGGCAGCAGCCCCACCCCGTTTTCCAGCTGCGGCAGTTCCTCATAATCGTCAAGCGGTGGAAATTCATGCCCGGCAAGCAAATAGAGTTCATCGGCCGCAAAGACGAAACGTTCCCCCGCTTCATCCAGGAATACGTGCTGCCAGGCTTCCACCGTTCGCAACACCTGTTCCGCATCAGCGGTGCTCAACATCCGCAGCGCGGGCAATCCGGCCCGATGCCCGGTCAGCCCGAGAGGGACTACCGCCAGACTGAGAACTCCCGGTCGCAGCGTCGCCAATGCCTTGATTGTCTCCACCAGAACTTCGCCGTCATTAATGCCGGGGCACAGAACAATCTGGGTGTGAAGTTCAATCCCCGCAGCGACCAGTCGCTGGAGCAGCGGCAAAATCGGTTCCTGAGTTTTACCCAACAGATGACTGCGCAGCTGATCATTGACCGCATGAACCGACACATAAAGAGGTGACAAGCGTTGTGCAATAATCCGTTTAACGGCGTCTTCATCCAGATTACTCAGGGTAATATAGGATCCATAGAGATAGGAAAAACGATAGTCCTCATCCTTTACATACAACGACCGGCGCATGCCTCGCGGCAATTGATGAACAAAACAAAAGATACAATTGTTGCCGCACTGTTGCGGCGACAGATCCTCAAAGTGCAGACCGAGGGGCATTCCGGCATCTTTTTCCAGCTCCTGAACCCACACCTCCCCGCTCGACTTGCGCACCTCCAGGGTCAATTCTTCCCGCGCTTCGTATAACAGATAATCGAGCAGATCGGCAATGTCCTGATTATTGATATACAGCAGCTGGTCACCGGGTTCGAGTTCAAGCTCGGCGGCAATACTCTCATCATCGACGGAAACAATCGGCAGCAAAAGCGACCTCCGGGAAAAACAAAAGTCCCCGCACGACATTGGGCGTCGACGGGGACCCTTTGGCAGTTATAACAGGTAACGTCTAGGAAGCTGTCCGACAATAGAGGCCGAAGCGAAAGGCCAGAAGTTTGAGACCAGATTTTAGCTTATTTGCAGCCTCATAGCCGTAGCTATGGGGCAAAAACGAGCTGTAATATGGGCCAGACAACTGGGTTTGCAGCCGGAACCTCATTATTGGAAAGCCTCCTAGTCCCGACCACCGTGGAGCCGAAACTGTCCGTCAGCGGAAGTAATGGCGGTAATAGCATGCTTGTAGAGCAAGATATCCCCACCACTCTCGACAAGCACACAAAAGCTGTCGAACGATTTAATAAAACCTTCAAGCTTGTCACCCGACATCAATGCAATACTGACGGTGACGTGCTCTTTACGCGCCTGGTTAAGAAACTGATCCTGAATATTAAACGGTGTCTTGGCCATAACCACTCCTTGTATTTTCATTATAATTCTCAATCAACGCGAGGATTGTATCAAACTCTTGCAAGGAATCAACCCAAATTATTGATTTCTCTCGCCGGTACCAGGTCATCTGGCGCTTGGCGTAACGACGGGTTTCGCGACTGATCGTTTCCTCCAGCGCGGTGGCTGGAAGTTCTCCCGCCAGACACGCGATAACCTCTCGATAACCGATGGTGCGCAATGCCTTGAGTTGCCGCGAATACCCCGAGGCCAGCAGCCCTTCGACTTCTGCAACCAGCCCCGTACGTAACATTGCGGCGGTTCGTGCCGCGATGCGGGTCGCCAGTGAGTCACGATCGCAATGTACTCCGATAGTGAGCACCTGATAAGGTTGGTCGGCAAAACGATGGTTCTGTTGCAATGCTGAAAGTTGCTCCCCGCCACAATAAAAAACTTCAAGGGCACGGACGATCCGCACCAGATTATGCGGGTGAATAAGCTTTGCCTGGGCCGGATCAACCTGTTGCAACTCACGATAGAGGGTTCCGGGGCCCTCACCCTTTTCACGCTGATGCAGCTGTGCCCGCAACGCCTGATCAGCAGGCGGTGCGTCGATCAAACCGCTGAGCAAAGCACGCAAATAGAGCCCGGTCCCGCCGACCAGCAACGGCAAGCGTCCGCGCCGGTGAATATCGGCAATCGCACGACGCGCCTGGGAAACAAAATCGGACACTGTAAAATCTTCATCGGGGTCAACGACATCGATCAGATGATGGGCGACCTGCGCTCGCTCTTGCAGGGTCGGCTTGGCCGTGCCGATATCCATCCGCCGATAGACCTGACGCGAATCGACGGAGACAATTTCAACCTCGAAATGCCGGGACAATTCAAGAGCCAGGCCGGTTTTACCTGCGGCGGTCGGCCCGCACAGGGCAATAACAGGGCCCTTTACCGTGCTATCCACCTTCACGTCCGCCGGAAAAAACGTTCGACATCACCACCACTCACACGATGAATCACCGGTCGCCCATGTGGACAGTGCTGACTGAAATCAACCTCATCGAGCTGCCGTAGCAAAGCGCGCATTTCCGCTTCACTCAACTTTTGATTGGCGCGCACCACCCGGTGACAGGCAATCGTCACCAGGACTTGCTCAACCGCCGACAGCAACATCTCGGTTCCTCCTGCCTCGTCCAGTTCGGCAACCAGATCGAGCAACAGCTTTTCAAAATCCGCCTCATGCAGAATACTTGGCGTCCCCTTAACAGCAAAGGTCGTTCCTCCAAACGGTTCAACGTCAAAACCGAACCGTTCGAGTTCAGGCAGATATTCATTCAACAAAGCTGCCCCTTTGTGGTCAAATTCAACCATCACCGGCACCAGCAGCCCTAGTTGTTCAATCTGGCCGCGATTGAACTGTGCGCGCAATGCTTCAAAACCAATCCGTTCATGTGCCGCATGTTGATCGATGATCACCAGATCTCCGGCATCTTCGCAGAGCAGGTAACTGCGGCGATATTGTCCGATAATTTTCAGTCCGGCAAAGAACCCTGCCGAATTGTATTGCGTCAGTGGTGGTGGGGATGAGAGCCCCGCGGGTGGTGCCGGTTGGCCGGGGGGCGCTGAAAAAGCGGATCTGTTGCCCTGTGCATGGGCCGTCATCTGCCGGGCATAACTGGCCAATGACTCCTGAACCGCGGCACTCCGATCAAGGTCTGGCGCAGAGGCCGTGTCTGGCCGGGAAGGCACTTCCGACGCTGTCTGGTGAGGCGGGTTGGTGGCGAGCCAGGGATGAACCGGCGCATCAGCGGTGCGCTCGTCACGAATCCGGTCACGAACTGAAGAAACGATAAAATCGTGGACCAAACGCTGATCTCGAAAGCGGACTTCACTTTTCGCCGGATGAACATTCACATCCACCAGCGCCGGATCAATCTCCAGAAAAATAACGGCGACCGGATAGCGGCCCTTCATCAGCACGCCGCGATACCCCTCAAGCACCGCGTGACGCACGGTTCGGTCTTGAACAAATCGGCCATTGATGTAGGTGTAGACAGCAGCGGGGGTCGAGCGATCAACGTTGGGGCGCGCCAGCAGGCCGGACAAGCGCAAAGTATCGGCAGCAGCAGGTTGTAATTCAAGCAGTTCGGGGGCCAGTTTGCGCCCCAGAACGGCGACCACCCGCTCACGCAATTGACGATGGCGATAAAGTTCCAGCACGACACGACCGTTATGTGCCAACTGGAACTGCACCGCCGGATTGGCCAGCGCCAGCTTCGTGATGATGTCGGAAATATGCGACAATTCAGTTTCATCGCGACGCAGAAACTTTCTCCGCGCGGGCGTATTGAAAAACAGATCTCGAATTTCAATCGTCGTCCCGTGCGGCGTGCCGACTTCTTCACAGCGTTTAACGATTCCCCCTTCGAGATAGACCTCATGACCGGCAAGCTCATCGCGCAAGCGACTGCGCAAGCGCATACGGGAGACAGATGCAATTGAGGGTAAAGCTTCGCCACGAAAACCGAGGGAACCGAGGCGGAAAAGATCTGCCTCAGAACTGATTTTGCTCGTCGCATGCCGTTCCAGAGACAGTAACAGATCTTCGCGCCCCATTCCGACACCGTCATCGGCGACCAGAATCAACTTCTTCCCCCCGCTTTCGACCTCGACCCGAATTTCACTGGCATCGGCATCGAGGGAATTTTCGATCAACTCCTTGACAACCGACGCCGGACGCTCCACAACCTCACCAGCAGCGATCTGGTTACAAAGTTGCTCAGGAAGAATATTGATTTTCCTTTTACTCAGGGGCATTGCGCAGGTGTCCGTTGGATGTGAACAGCAACGGCCGGAGAACCGGCCGTTGTGGAATGGCAAATTTCATCAATAAAAACTGTCAGGCCTTACGCTCCAGCTGGTCAAGCATATTTTCTATTTCGTCGAGTTCTGCGTTGTCACTACTGCTTTCAGCTGTCGATGTCATGACCGCATTCTTAAGTAAGCCAAGATCTCCGGCAACACTGTGAATGATCTTCTGATCAACGCTGCTCATTTTAAGCAGAAAAGCTTCAAAAAGCGCATTGTCGCATACCGTATTGATCAGGCGGGGGACACCTCCGGTATAACGATAAATAGCTGAAACCGCCTCAGGCCTGAACAACATGCGCTTGGCCCGCGCAACCTGCAAGCGGTGCTTGATGTAGAGTTCAGTCGCGGCGGAGGTCAAGGAGCGCAAATGGTACTTAACGGCAACACGTTGCGCCAGCGGCTCATCCAGATTTAAACATTCTTCCAGCTCAGAAAGCCCGAAAAAAACGATATTCAAAAGTTTCTTGCCAGGCAATTCCAGGTTGAGCAGCCCACGAAACTCCTCCATTAACTCTCGGCTCTGCAACATCTGCGCTTCGTCAATCAACACCACCGCGTGGCGACCGCTGTCATCAATTTCCTTGAGCCGGTCGAACAGTTGTTTCAGAACCGTCAGACGATCAGAGGCAGGTTCCTCAACCCCCAGTTGCATGGCAATACGGGTAAGAATCCACTCCGCGGTGATTCCTGAATGGACCATGACCAGCAGGGACGATTCATATTTACTCTCGGGAAGATTATCGAGCAGGCGTCGTGCAAGGGTCGTTTTGCCCATACCGATGCCGCCGACAAGCACTGCAAGCCCTTTATTCGAATCGATGGAATATAACAGGCGCAACAAAGCCTGGCTGTGTTGATCGCTGTCAAAATAAAAACGCGCATCGGGTGCGTTGGAGAAAGGCTCCCGTTCTAATTCAAAATGTTCAACATACCCCATTCTAAACTCCGGATGGCTGGTTAAATGAAGGAAATCCGGTCTTTAACTGGCTTTTGTTCAGCGATTTCGCCAAACTCGTCTTCTTGTCCCAGCTCATTTTGCAACGCATCGATTTTCGCGCCGACATCGCGGAAAAAACTGTCAATGTGAGCAGCGTCACGAAAACTGTTCAATGCCGACTCCAGATCGCCACTGGACTGATACATCAGGCCGAGTTCGTAAAAAAGACTGAGACGTTGACTGATCGGCAATCCAGGCGTATCGAGTGCTTCCTTAAAAACCGCCTCGGAGGTCCGATAATCCCCTTTTTCTATAAAGCAAAGCCCGATCAATGTCAAACAATCCGCCTTGCGCGTAATATCGGCAGAGGCTTTATCAAGCGAGGCGATAGCGTCGTCAAGCAGCCCCATTTCGCGATATGCAATCCCCAGATTGTAGTGGGTTTCGCTGTCTTCTCCGCCAATCTGTGATTCAACCCCCTGACGAAATGCACTCAAAACATTGTCAGCCTCAAAACGCCCCGCCCCTTTCTTTTCAGCAAGCGGAGTGATCGATTGCTGAACATCGGCATCAGCATTGAGTTCAGCGGCAAGATCCATAAAAGCACTACCGTCGGCAACGGGGGGGGCAGTGTCGACCTCATGCGCCTTGCGGGCTGTTTTGATCTGAGCCATTTTGTCAATCACCGCGTCCGCTTGCGGGTGAGCTTCAATCAGTTTGACACATACAGCGTCCGCGTCATCATACAGCCCTTGCTGGAGATAGAACTCGGCTTCTTCCAAAAGCCCTTCAATATCCTGAACACTCTCGGCAACGGGCGATTCAATCTCATTCAGATCAAAGGACATCAACCCCTCATGCTCCTCATCAATCAGGCTGGAATCTTCGCCCAGAGAACCAAGGAGCACTTCATCGGTCGCAAAATCGTCGTCAAGGAGCAAGTCCGCAGCTAAATCATCAGGACCAATCTCCAGTTCAACTTCCGTATCGTCATCTGCTTCATCTGGTAACGGAGCAGGGTCAAGCTCTTCAGCTGACACCGCAGCAGAATCATCCGCGAGCGCCTCGCTCAGGAAATCAAGGGACATTTCTGCGGCAACCGCTTCCGGGGCGAAATCAGTGGGCGCTTCGACCGGTTCGAGGTTTTCTGCCTCATCAAGTTCAGCAACCTCTTCGAGTTCCTCCAGTTCATCCAGCTCCTCAACCTCTTCGAGTTCTTCCAGCTCCTCCAGTTCTTCCAACGGAGGCAAAGAAGGCTCAGCGTCGACAAGTTGTTCCAGAACCCCCAGATCAGCCTCGGCGTCATCAACAACAACACCGTCATCCTGACCATTCAATACGTGAAGAAAAGCGTCCCCGGCTTTTTCCCCCGCAAGATTAACCTCAAGGGCTGTTCTCAGAGCAGCAATCTCGTCCGATCCATCCCCCCGGAGATCCCGCCGCTCATGCCAATAATCAAGCGCCGCAGAGTGCTCACCACAAAGAACCAGCGCGGAGAGATATTCAGCGACCCCTTGAGGGACATCGGGGGCAAGTTTAAGCAAATGCTTGCTGGTAAGCTTGGCGTTACCAAAATCTTTATTGAGACGATACGTTTCAGCCAGCAGCTGGAGTATTTTAACGTTTTCAACGTGAGTTTGAAGTGAAGTTCTGAGCATCTCCAGGCAGCGCTCATATTCGTCACAACGAATCAGGGCGGACGCATACTCAAGACGCATATCCAGATCATCAGGGAAGAGCGGCAGGAAAATATCGTAAAGCTTCAGCAGCTTGGTCGCGTCGGCCTGTGATTTAAGCGGAGCAATAATTTCAGCAAAATCTTCCCGCGCCTTCTCCTTCAGCCCGGCCCGCGCATACAGCTCCGCCATCTTGATGGGAATATTGACCTTTTCGGGGGCCAGAAGCTTCATTTTTTTAAGGATATCAAGGGCGGCGCCGACCTCCCCTTTACTCTCATAAACTGCTGTCAGTTGCTGGTATTCGGTCACAGCCTGACCGATGAGCCCCTGGCTTTCGTTCAAACTGGCCAGCGCCAGATAAAATTCCGGTTCTTCGGGACTGAGCTTTTGCATCTGGCGATAAACCGCAATCGCCTTCAGATTGAAGCCCTGGGCAACGTAATGCTTCACTACCGCCCGATACCCGTCCAGCGCTTCATCAAGCTGATCATTGCGGCTGTAAAGTTCGGCCAGTTTTTGCTTGAACCGAATATCGTTCGGCTCAATTTCCAGCAGTTTCTGATAGTCCTTGATCGCCTTGGCGATCTGGCCTTTTTGCAGGAATTTTTGAGCCGAAGATAACAGCTTTTCCTTTTTTGACAAAATCAACCTCGCGTTAAATAAATGTTTAAAATTAACGCATTAATCTAAACCAGACCATAACCCCTGTCAAGGCATAACAACGGAACATAACAACAGGAGATATGGAGAATTTTTTGCTTGAATAAAGATGCACTTGCAAAAAAGAATGAGATGGCTAAGCAACAATTTCGTCCTACAAGGCTTG
>JARGFI010000046.1 GCA_029210745.1 Desulfuromonadales bacterium | reverse complement strand
GGTTCTCGATTATCTGCGGATGAGTAAAAATTCTTCGGTGCCAAGATCATGTCCGTGTTAGAACAAATTTGCCGTGGGTTTTTATTTTGGTGTAGATACGACAAAACCCGCCAGAGCGGGTTTTGTCAGCCAAGATGGATTGAACTCAGTCGTTGACGTGCAGTACCGATTGTTGTTCTCCAAGGCAGAGCGGACAGCGAAATACCCGGGTGTCGTGCCACCAGGGCTCGGGTCCCCAGTAGTGCGGGTTTTCAATGCAGTCAAGATGTTCTACAGCGTTAAAGTTGACGGCTGTGTCACATTGCGAACAGAACAGCCACACCTTTCCCGCTGCGCAGGTTTGTAAAAATTCGCCAGGATTACCCATCGGTCTCTCTGCTGTTTATTTTGTCAGCCAGTCCACCAGATTACGGGCCAGTTGCAGGTTGTTGCCGGTCAGGTAGCGATTCTGAAAAATCGCGTCATCACCGAAGACGAGAAACTCGCCCGCGCCGATCCGGCCTGAAACGACGACGGCAAAGCTCTGCCGGACATCCTGGTCGTCAAATTGGCCGCTACGGTTCAGATCGACCCAGGCCTGCGGACCGGTTTCTGCTTCGGCTCGTGTATTATTGCCGACCGGCAACAGCGCCCATGCGCCGTAAAGATCGAACCATTCAATAGCGGAGAATAGCGGATGTGTTCCCAACTGTGCAACGGAAAAGTTCAGCGGATTGCCGTCGAGCAGAGCCTCATCTTCCCGCACCACGCCGTTAGCGACATTCACTCCCAGCCGCTCCAGCAGGCGCGCCGCAGGCGGGCCGATATGGAGCATGATGGCCAGACGCCCCCCCTTTTCAACAAACTTGAAGAGCGTTTCCACTTCGGCGTCACTGTAGGGGGAAAACGGACCGGAGATCACCAGTGCCCGTGCTGTGGACAGGGCGGCAGCGTCAAGCGGGGCGCTTTGTGCGTGCGGCACGCCACGACCGGCCTCATCAAACAGCCGGGCAAACGTTGACAGGTCAAGATCACCTTTACCGGCAATAGTGAACATTTGCCCGTGCCCCTGATCAAATAAAACCTGGGGTTGCGCGGCACTGACCGGTGTGGTCAGGGCAAAGAGGAGTGTGCCGAAAAGCAGAATTGCGTGCAGGGAGCGGAAGGAATATGACATGAAAAGGCCTCCATAAGGTTGATGTTGCTGCATACGGTATATATAACCAGAAAAGTTATAAATGTCCAGTAAAAAGAGGCCGACCAACAAATACAGCAGGATCAAAGTTAAGTTGGCATTGATGTCTTCCCCGGGTTTGAGCAGAAAAAAAGAGCGGGCTGTACAGCCCGCTCTTTTTTTTGATTTTCAATCAACCGATCAGTCCATCGAATAACCGATGCGGAACCCGCCCCAATGTCGTCCCTTGACATAGACCGGGGCGGAGATATCCCACATTTTTTCTCCGGTATCGCGGTTATAAACCTGGGTGAGGATCTCCTCCTCATTTTGTGCCGCCCTGATTCCGACCGGATCGTTAAAGATCCGTTTGGTCCGGTTTGCCAACACATCTTTGGCGCGGTCGCCAGTCAACGGCTGCGTGTATTTTGAATTGTGGGTCGGCAGATAACCGTTGCGATCAACCAGGGCGGCGAAGACCACATGGTCATCCTTCAGGTAGGCATCCTCAATATCCTGAATCATCTTATCGAGAAATGTGTCGTAACGGGTGTGATACTTTTGCGGATCGGTATGCGGAATCGGCTGATAGTCTTCATCGAACAGATCTTCGATCCGGAACCGCCCTGAATCGATCGCTTGCTCAAGAATCCGCTGCATGACTTGGGCCCCGCCGACAGCGGCGACCTTCCCTTTGTCCTGGATATCGGTCTCCATCAGGTCGCGTAACGACTCAGCCAACTGGAGCAACTCGTTTGTTGCCCGCTCAGTTTCCTGTGCTCCGGTGGCCACTTGGGTCGCGACGTCACGCACCTCAAAAATCGTTTCCGACATCTGCTCACAGGCGGTGGTCTGCTGCTGGGTGGACAGCTTGATTTCACTTGCCGCGCTGGCGGTATCGTGGACCATCTGGGTGATCCGCGCCAGTTCCTCGGCAACATTTGTTACCAGGTTGCTGGCCTGATCGACACCCTTGGTGCCGTCTTCGGTCAACATGATGGTCGCGTTCGTTGCTTTCTGGATTTGTTCGATCAGTTCTTTGATCTGGGTTGTCGCGTCGGCGGTGCGTTCCGCCAGACGTTTAACTTCGTTGGCGACGATGGAGAAGCGCTTGCCTGCTTCCCCGGCTCCGGCAGCTTCGATCGCCGCATTCAGTGACAGCAGATTGGTCTGATCGGAAATCTCATCAATAATGTCGACGATGCCACCGATTTTCTGGGAGTTTTCACCGAGCTGCAGCATCGCTGTGGCGATTGCCTGTACCTGATGTTTAAGCTGGTTCATGCCGTCAATGGCATTTTCCGTCGCCACCGTTCCGTTGAGACTGACGGAGGAGGTCTGTTCCGCCAGCGTTTCAACGCGCAGAGCATTGTCGGCGACCTGCTTGGCGGTAATCGCGATTTCTTCGGAGGTTGTTGTTGCCTGCTGCACGGCACTGGACTGTTCTGTCGCGCCGGAAGCCTGCTGCGTCGAAATCGCCATCATCTCGTTCGCCCCCGAGGAGAGTTGCTGAATCGCCTCCTTGACGCGCTCGAAAAGACGATTGCTCTTTTCGATTTCCCCCTCAAGGTTTCTGACAATGACCTGCGTCATCTGGTTGAACGATCGTGACAGCTGACCAACCTCGTCAAGCGATGAAATCTCGATGGTCTCACCGAACTGTCCGGCGGCGAACTTGTCGGCAACCACTGTCAGCCGTTTGAGCGGGCGGGTAAATTGCGCGACCACCAGGTAAATCGTCAGCGCGGCGATGAGCAGCATGGCGAGCATGGTCAAGGCAATATCATCGCGCAGGGCGTCGATCGCCAGTTCGGTTTGCTGCATTGAGAACCCGATGCGGAACGCCCCCCAGTGCTGGCCACGAACATAGACCGGCGCGGAAACATCCCACATTTTTTTCACCGGTATCACGCTGATAGATTTGCAGCAGGTAGCCGTTACCATCTTTGTTGTCGTAACGCGCCGCTTTCAACCCGACCGGGTCATTGAATATCCGCTTGGTGCGATTGCCGACAACATCCTTCTTTTTGTCGCCCGTCAATGGCTGCGAATATCGGGTGTTGTGCGTTGGCAGATAACCGTTGACGTCGACCAGGACCGCGAAAACAACCATCGAATCTTTTTCGACAAAAGTGTCTTCAAAAGGCAGAATGGTCGTGTCGAACCATTGGTCATAGTCGGTTGAAAATTTGGGGGGGTCGGCATTGGCCAACGGACCACTTTCTATTTTTCGATAGTTGGTATCGAACAGCTCCTCGGTGGTCAACTGGTCTGTCTCCAGAAACGATTCCAGATAACCTTCCAGCCCCTTTGCACCGACCATCGCCATCGAACTGGCCTTGACCAGCAGTTCCTTTTCAAGTGCCTGCGCGCGCCGTTGCACGATCAGGTAAGAGAAAACCGCCATAATGATCGCCAGGACAAAAATCAGGGCGATAAAAATTTTTGCGGACATCCTCCGTTGAATAATTTTCAGCATATAAACCTCCGCACGCCGGGCAAATCCGCAACGTGAACAATGGGAGTATTTTACTTTCGACGGGATTATAAAACATAGTTTTAGCAAATGCAATTACCATCGTGCAGGAAAATCCGCATTCCGGTCGCCCGCCAGCTGAAGGCGACCGGAATCTTTCCCCTTCAGTCTATTGCTTTTGTTCTAAACCCTGCTAAGCTACCGTCCGAAGAAAATCATCTGTCTGGACGGAATCGTCATGACGAAACTCGGTCTCATCTACCTGCTGCTGATCGGCGCGATCTATCTGGTCTGCTGGCGTAAATCTCCTGACAAAACCGTCTCCAGCCTGCGCACCGGAGCGACCGCACTGGTAAAATTGCTCCCTTTGTTGCTGGCGATCTTCGCGCTGGTCGGGCTGCTCCAGGAATTTGTTCCCCAGACGTTGATCGAGGAGCAACTCGGCGCCACCGGCGGCTGGCACTCGGTATTGATCGGCGGCGGTCTCGGCGCTATTGCCATGGGACCGCCGGTCGCGGCATTCCCCCTGGCCGGGTCTTTGCTGAATGCGGGAGCCCTGCCGGCAGCGGTTGCGGCCTTTATTGTCGCCTGGGTTTCGGTCGGCCTCATTTCTTTGCCGTTCGAGATCACCATCTTTGGCGTCCGCTATGCCCTGCTGCGCAACGGCCTGACTTTTCTGACCGCGTTGCTGATCGGTTGGCTGATCGGGATGGTGATATGAAGCGGGGCAGCCAGCGCCCGGCACTGACCCTTGGTGCCTGGGCGCGCGCCCACTGGCTGCCGATACTGACCGGTATCCTCTATCTGGGCGCATTGCTGTACGCTCCGCAGCGAGCGCTGCGCGCCCTGACCTCGGGGGGGACGTTGCTGCTGTCGGTGGCGCTGATCATTGTCGCGGTGATCGGCCTGATCGGCCTGCTTCAGGTCTGGATCAGCAAGGACGCTGTGGCGCGTCTGCTCGGTACGGACAGCGGCTGGATGGCGCTGTTGCTTTCGGCTTTTTGCGGAATGATCCTGATCGGCCCCCCGTATCTGATCTTTCCGTTGTTACAAGCGATCCGCAAGGCGGGTGCACGCTGGGCAGTGATCACGACGGTTCTCTCGACCTACGCCGTCAAGTTGCAGATGATTCCGCTGGAAAGCAGCTTTCTCGGCTGGCGCTTCTCGTTGGCCCGGTCATTATTAACCGTCGCGCTGGCAATTCCGCTGGGACTGTTGATTGAAGCGTTGATGGAGAAAACTCCGGGAACAGCCGGGAAGTCTGAATAAACCGATAAACCATGCCGCTTCGAGAGCCTTCGCGAAAAAACTTATGAACAGTAAGCGGCTGGTGTGGTTTGACTTTTACCTTCTCCTGATCCGAAATCAATTCACAACAGGAGCTTTTTGTGCCAGCATCAAAAGGATTATGGATCCGCTGAACTTCATTGATACGCATGTCCATCTTGACCGCTGTCAAGGTGACCTGGCAGCGGCTCGTGCTGCAGGAACCGGGCGGTTTGTCGTGCCTGGGGTAACGGCTTCCCGCTGGGCAGAGCTTGCTGCTCTGGCACGCCAACACCGTGATGTATCCCCCGCTTTTGGGCTGCATCCCCAGGCGGCAGCGGAATGGAGCCCGGCGCTTGAACACCGCCTGACGGAGTTGTTGCAACGACCGCAAACGATTGCGGTCGGAGAGATCGGTCTTGACGCCGAAGCCACGACGTCAACCGCGTTGCAGGAAGAGGTTTTTCGTGTGCAACTGCGGTTGGCGATCAACTTGCGACTGCCGGTTCTGATTCACTGTCGACACCGCAGCGGCCGGATCATCGAAATTTTGACGGAGGAAGGGGCCGAGCGGGTCGGGGGAATCATGCATGCCTTTAGCGGCAGCATCGAAAGCGCACGGCAATTGATCAAGCTCGGTTTTGCCCTCGGCATCGGCGGAGTGTTGACCTGGCCGAACGCCCGGCGGGTTGCAACAGTGGTTGAAATTGTGCCGGATGAAGCGCTGGTGCTTGAAACCGATGCGCCCGATCTCGCGCCCCATCCCCATCGTGGAGCCCCGAATCGCCCGGAATATCTGCCGCTGATTGCGGCGCGACTGGCGGCACTGCGTGACTGGAGCCTGGCGCAGACCGCGCGGACGACAACAGCCAATGCCCGCCGCGTTTTACACCTTGAGCACTGAAGTGGAGAAAGCTGGATGACCGATCAACACAGTTTGTCACGGATGCGTCTCTTGACCGGCAAAGAGGGGCTGGCGCAATTACAGGCAGCCTCGGTGGCGGTTTTCGGTATTGGCGGCGTTGGCAGTTACGCCGTCGAGGCGCTGGCCCGCGCCGGGATCGGCAACGTGCAACTGGTCGATTTCGATGACATCTGCATCACCAACATCAATCGGCAGATTCATGCCTTGTACACCACGATCGGTCGCGCCAAGGTCGAGGTCATGGCGGAACGGTGTCGGGAAATTAACCCGGCGATCAATGTCGTTGCGCGCAAAGCGTTTTATTCCGCCGAAACCGCGGCGGAATTATTGCATCAACGATTTGATTATGTGCTCGACTGCATCGATCACATCACGGCCAAACTCCACCTGATTGCGACCTGCAAGGGACGCGACTTACCGATCATTGCCTCGATGGGAGCGGCCAACAAGTTTGATCCGACGGCGATCAAGGTTGCTGATCTGGCGGACACCACCCGCTGTCGCCTGGCGCGCATCATGCGCCGTGAACTGCGCAAGCGCGGGATTGAGTCGGGCGTCCAGGTCGTCTATTCGACCGAAGAATTCCGTCCCCTGGGCAGCGAACCTGCCGCCTGTGGCACGGATTGTGTCTGTCCCAACCGGGAAGAACAGGTCTGGAATTGCGCTGATCGACGCGTGATTCTCGGCAGTTCTTCCTGGGTTCCGCCGATCTTCGGACTGACGATGGCCGGGGTGGTGGTAACCTCGCTCCTCGGCGAGAACGCGCCGTGACGTCGGCCCTGTTATGGCAGGCACCGCTGCTGATGGCCGTCGGCGCAGTGGCCGGATGTCTCAACGTGATCGCCGGGGGTGGCTCGCTGTTGACACTTCCGATGCTGATTTTTCTCGGTCTGCCGGGGGCAACCGCCAACGGGACCAATCGGATTGCAATCTTTTGTCAAAATATTTTTGCGATCAACACCTTTCGCCGCCGCGGGGTGTTCCCACTCCGTCTGGCGCTGTGGTGCACTTTTCCGGCGTTGGTCGGCAGCTACATTGGAGCCCGGCTGGCGGTCGATATCAGTGATGAGCTGTTCCGTCAAGTGCTGGGTGTCATTATGATCGGAGTGCTGCTCCTGACGACGTTTGATCCGATGAAGCGCTGGAGAACCATCGCTCACGAGCTGACCCCGCTGCGCTACACGGTCCTCTTTGTGACTTTCTTCGGGGTCGGCATTTATGGCGGTTTTGTACAGGCCGGAGTCGGCTTTCTGATTATCTCCGGCCTTTTGGTACATGGCCTCGATCTGGTCGAAATCAATGCGATCAAGGTCATCGTGATCTTTGCTTTTACCAGTATTGCACTGGTTGTTTTCGTTGTGCATGGTCAGGTCGATTACTCTCTCGGCCTGTCGCTGGCGGTCGGCAATTCATTCGGTGGCTGGCTTGGTACGCACTTGTCGGTGAGCAAAGGGCACGCCTGGATTCAGCGCGTGGTGAGTGTAACAGTACTGGTTTTCGCCGCCAAGTTGTTGCTGGGATAGGTGACTAAAAATGTTATATTTGGTTCTTTTTTCGCAATAATCTGGTAGAATTGGAAACAAGTTGGAATGATCTGCACATTGACAGCCACTGAAATTTTATGAAAAGGAGAATACTATGCCACAAGAATTCACTATGCAGGCGGCGCTTGTAAAAGCGGCACAGACCGAAAAGAATGTGATGGATTTTTACCTTCGGGCGACGCAAATTGTCACCGATCCCGGCGCCAAGAAGGTCTTTTCGACCCTTGCCCGGGAGGAGCGCGAACATGCCGCAAGTTTTTTTCATCTTTGCGCGGGGGGCGAGCTGGGGACTTTCGATGAATTTATCTCCGCACCCTCGGCCAGGCTGGTGATCCATGAAGAACTGGAAAAAGTGCTTGATCAAGATGTTCATGAACGACGCGCCATGGAACTGGCACTGTGTGAAGAGGAGGATCTGGCCAGGCAGCTGGAATTTACCGCTTCCCACATTGTCGATCCTGGAGTGCGACAGATCTTTGATCGCATGGCAAAAGAAACCCGCAACCATTACGCAATTATCGAATCGGAATATGCCCGCATGATGGGGATGGTCCACGAAACAGATATTGATACCTTTGTCAGGGAGTAAGGAACTATGAAATACCGGTTGTTGTGGAGCGTAGTGTTGAGTGTGTTGTTTGTTTTTCCCGTGATCGCCGCTGAACCAAGCCGGACCGAGTTTGATGCGGTGGTTGCCGAGCGCTGCGTCAGATGTCATCCACGCGAGCGCATCGATGCGGCGATCTCCAGAGGTGATAACTGGGCGGAGATTGAGAAAAAGATGCTCCGTTTTGGCGCGGTCATCAATCCTCGCGATAGCGAGGTGATGGGGGTTTTCTGGAAGAAGCCGGTTCAACCTCGGGGCAAATAATTTTGTTTTAATCATCCGTTTCACGAGGGCCGGTCATAAGATCGGCCCTCGTGTTTTTTTGTCCGGGGGAGCCGGTGATTGTGCTACAATCGCCGTCAAAATCGTGTCTGCAACATCCAACAGGAGGGGGCCCATGCGTGGAATCAAGGACTGGCCGGAGAATGAACGCCCACGGGAAAAGTTGCTCCGCTTTGGTGCAAACACCCTTAGTGAAGCAGAATTGCTGGCGTTGATCCTGCGCACCGGTGATGCCGTAAGTGGCAACAGCGCTCTGGATCTGGCCCGCCAGCTGCTCCATCAATTCGGCTCATTGAGAGGTTTGGGTCAGGCCAGTTCCGGTGATTTGTGCAAGATGCGCGGTATTGGCCCGGCTAAAGCAGCGGAATTGCTGGCCGTTTTTCAGTTAGCGCGGCGGTTCGCTTCTGCCCCGTTACAACCCGGCGCGCGGTTTTCCAGCTCGGCAGAAGTTTTCCACCACTACCACGAGATCGTGCGTGAGGCACGACAGGAATCGTTCTACACCCTGTTGCTTGACAGCAAAAATCGCGTTATTCGCGAAGTTCATATTTCACAAGGGAGCCTGAATGCCAGCATTGTGCATCCACGCGAAGTGTTCGCTCCGGCTGTGCGCGAATCGGCGGCAGCCATCCTGCTGGTCCATAATCACCCGTCGGGAGACCCGACGCCAAGCCGCGAAGATATCGAAATCACCACCCGCCTGCGCCAGGCGGGGGAATTAATGGGCGTTCGCGTTCTCGACCATATCATTATCGGCAGCGGCACCTATGTCAGTTTTGCCGATCGGGGGCTGCTGGTTTAGCCCCTGCGACAACGAAAAATCGGGAAGATAGGTAAGACTTGGCTTCTTTAACAAAAAATAAACCCGAATTACTCGCCCCTGCCGGGAGTCTGGAAGCTTTTTTTGCAGCGCTGGAAGCTGGTGCGGACGCCGTGTATTGTGGACTGAAGGACTTCTCCGCACGCGCCAAAGCCAAGAATATCAATTTTACTGATCTTGGTGGAATGCTGAATTATGCTCACCGTCGGCAGCGGAAAGTTTATGTTACCCTCAACACTCTGGTCAAGGAGCGCGAACTCCCGCAACTGATCGATACCCTTGCCACCCTTGTGGAGCTTGGTGCTGATGCGGTGATTCTTCAGGATCTCGCGGTCTGGCGTCTGGCCCGTGACTATTTCCCGGAACTTGAATTGCACGCCTCAACCCAGCTGACAATCCACAATATCGCCGGGGTGCGGATGCTCGAAGAGATGAAATTCACGCGCGGCGTGTTGGCGCGCGAACTGAGTCTCGCTGAAATTACGGCGATCCGCGCGGCCACAACGTTGGAACTGGAACACTTTGTTCACGGGGCGCTCTGTTTCTCCTTTTCCGGTCAATGTTTCTTTTCTTCCTGGCTCGGCGGCAAAAGCGGTAATCGGGGGCGCTGCACGCAGCCGTGCAGGCGCCGTTATCGTGATCGTCAACGTGACGGCTACTATTTCTCCCCCAACGATCTTTCCGTCATTGACCTGCTTCCTGAATTGACAAACGCCGGGATTTGCAGTCTCAAGATTGAAGGGCGGATGAAGAGTGCCGAATACGTTTATAATGTTGTCGGAGCTTATCGCCGGGTTCTTGATGCCCGGCCCGCTGACCGTAACGCAGAACTCACCCGCGCCAAAGGGCAGTTGCGTGATTCGTTCGGCCGTCCGCCAACCAAAGGATTTTTGCCCGACGGTGAAGGACGCGATATCGTCGTGCCACAAGTCAAGGGAGCAACCGGGCGCTATCTCGGCGATGTCGCCGGTGTAAACGGCAAAACGATTCAGTTCAAAACGCGTGACATCCTCCAGGTTGGCGACCGGATTCGCGTACAGCCGCGATCTGATCAGGCGGGGACAGCGTTCACTGTGAAGCAGATCCAGTCCGGCAAACGTTCCGTCGCCACCGCCGCCACCCAATCAATCGTCAGTGTCCCCTCTCCCTTTGGTGACAAGTTCAAGGTTGGGGATGCCGTTTTTAAAGTCTCCTCACGGGAGGCATTTACGCTGAGTGATGCGGCCTGCCGCCGACAGCTTGCCGCAGCAGGAACGGTTCCGTTAAGACTGAAGTTAAATGCCCTGTTGCACGGTGAACGGCTGCATTTGGCAGCGGAATTGCCGGGGGTTGCTCTGGAACGCGAATATCCGCTCGCCACTGTTCCGGCCGCGGAAAGCCCGCTGACGGTGGAAATTTTATCCAAAGTCTTCGCAAAAACCGGCACACACCCCTGGACCCTGGAGTGTTTGACGACAGAGGAGCTGCCGACGGTGATCGCGCCCCTCAGTCGGCTGAATGAGATCCGGCGGGACTTTTACGCCGAGCTCGACACGCTGGTGAAAAACTGCCGGGAGGGGCTGGGTTGCCGCCGCCGGGAGCAGGCGAGAGCGGCGTTACTCCCCTTTGCACATGGCTGGCAACGAGGCGATGCTGCGTTGGTCGTGGCTATCGAACGGGCACAGGATTTGCGAATTCTCGCTGATCTTGCCGTGGACGAAGTTTTGCTGCCGCTGACTACAGCAAATGTCCATGAACTGGATAAAGCCGGACGCTGGCGGCGGGGGAGCGAAAACAGGATCATCTGGGATATTCCATTTATCCTCACTGGAGAACGCTGGGATGAATGCCGGGGACTGGTGGCGGACCTTCATGCCCGTGGTTTTCGCCGTTTTCGGCTGAATAATCTCGGCCACTTTCCGCTCTTTGCAGAATTACACGGGCTGCGTCTCGCCGGTGGTTATCGTCTGTTTACGCTCAACAGCCAGTCCGCCGCAGCCTGGCGTGAACTGGGGCTGGTCGATGTCACCCTGTATCTGGAAGATGATCGTGAAAATATCACCGAGCTGTTAAACCGACCGCTGGAACTGAATGCGGAGATAACCGTCTATGGAAATGTCCCGCTGTTGACTTCCCGGATTCCCGTGCCGCGTAAAAATGCCGGCCAACCACTGCTGTCTGACCGGGGAGAAGGGTATCAGGTTACCGTTCGTCAAGGATTGACGATCGTCCGCCCGGAGGTTGATTTCTCGCTGCTCGGCCACCTGGGACAATTGCGCGCCCTCGGTTGCCAACGTTTTGTCATTGAACTCGGGCATCTCGGCCCATTTTCTCCCGGCGCCAAAAAAATCCTTGACGCCTACCGTCACGATCGACCGGTTCCGCAAACCTCCCGGTTCAACTTTGAACTGGGGATGGAATAGCTTCGTCATCACGTCTGCCGGAGATTTCTTTAACGCCACGCACACCCCTTATCCCCTGCCCCGCCTTTTCTCGCCGCCGAGCTTGAATTAAAGAGATTTTATGATTAACTGTTGTTCAGGTGGTTGGAGAAAGAGGTGTGATTATGACGATGCAATCTTCCCACGACCAGGACGTCGTTACCCGTTTGATTTCCTTTTGTCATCGGGATGTCGCAACTGCCTGGATGATGTTTGATCGTTTGATTGCCCATCGCGATCCTTACGTTGACCTGCCGGGCGGCGGCGTTGCCCTGACGGAAGAACAACTTGATGAATTTGTCGAGCGCTTCAATAGCGAGATAGAACCGCATTATTGGGATGCAAAACGGCGCAAGAACTGATGCCCTCTGTCTTCCGCTGGCGAACCCTTTTTCGATGTGCTGGTGTTTCAGCGCGTCGGCAAAGAATGCCCCTTTACCGAAATCATGGCCATGTCACGTTGTTTTCGACCGGAGGAACGCCGCGCTGTCCGGATCAACCCTCTGCCGGGCCGGGATAAACTGTCGCCAGTCGATCAGCGCTCAGACGAGCATCTGTGCCTTCAAGGTGACCACGGTCGAAGCGACGGGGATGGTGCGCAGATCGGAGACTTGGCGGAGGCACTTCCTGACGGCTACGTATCGACCGTCAAAAACAACCGACTTGAGGAGAAGTGCGGAGCAGCGCTTGCCGCGTTGCGAAACGACACCGAGGCACTCCGAGCCACCGCAAAGGTCACCGAGCACGAAAAGTTCATTTTTGGCAAAGGTCCACGACCAAGCATAATCTGATATTTTCACCCCGCACACAAAGACAGTTCACTTCTCACGATGTGGGTCGTTTTTTTTGACCGGAAGGGGGTTTTGCGGAGTGCCAAAAAGGCACGCGGGGAGGGAAAATGCAGGGCAGAAATTCAAAAGTTGTTACTAACGTTGTTACGCCCGAGCAAAGCCAATAAAAAGGGGTTACAGCTATGACACCGTAACCCCTTGATTTAATTGGCTCCCCGAGTTGGACTCGAACCAACGACACGCGGATTAACAGTCCGCTGCTCTACCGACTGAGCTATCAGGGAATAGATTTTACAGGGAGGGAATATAGGGGATTCACCTTGCGGTGTCAAGCCTTTTCAGCCGCCTTTTTTAAGTTCCATCAGAATCAGTTTGGCAACTTCCTTGAGCGTTTCAAATACCCCTTCGCCCGTCACTGCACACCCTTTGAATTCGGGAACACCGTTTGGGTTAAGCAGTTCGCGTAATTCTTCGATAGGTGTGACGTTGGGCAGATCGTATTTGTTGTATTGAATGACGAACGGCAGGTTCTCAAGCTGATACCCCTGCTCCTCGAGATTGACCTTGAGGTTTTCCATGCTCTCGATATTGGCGTCAAGTCGCTCTTCCTGGGCATCGGCAACGAAAACAACTCCGTCAACACCCTTGAGGATCAGTTTTCGCGAAGCGTCGTAAAAAACCTGACCAGGAACAGTGTAGAGGTGAAATCGGGTTTTAAATCCACGGATTTCACCGAGCGCCAACGGCAAGAAATCAAAGAACAGGGTCCGTTCGGTCTCGGTTGCGAGAGAAATCATCTTCCCCTTGGCATCCGGATCGGTCATTTGGTAGACGTGCTGAAGGTTGGTTGTTTTACCGCACAGACCAGGACCGTAATAAACAATCTTGCAATTGATTTCGCGTGAGGCGTAATTGATGAAAGACATGCTCTACCCCGTCAACTGAAAAGACTGTCGATATCGTCGTCAGTGATTTCGGCAAAGGGGCTGTTGTGCCCGCCAGATGCCTGAATTTCCGCAGTCTTTTTAGCAAGATCTTCAAAAATCGTGGTCAATTCATCACTTGCTTTGCGGACCCGCAAACGAACCAGCCCGAGTGAGCTGCGCTGATCAAAAATGACGACAAGAATCACTCGCTGTGCAACGATCGAAATATGGAGATTGTCTTTTTCTCCTTCATGAAAGAGGATCGAGAATTCCTTTTCACCAATCAGTTTTGCCAGTCCCCCGGTCGCCGCGATATTTCCTGCAGTCAAAGAAGCCAGGCTGGTGGTGTCGAGGTGTTCAGTTTCACCCACACCGGAAATCATCTGGCCGTTCTTGTCGACCAGAAAAATAACCTTGGCGTTTGCTTCACGTAACAACCGTTCAATGACAATATTTATTCTTTGGAGCTCTTCGTCATACATGACGAATGAAGATTGCGGGCCCAGCATGCTGGTCTCCTTATGGATGAATTATTGAACGTTCCTTATATCATCTCCACAGCGAACATTCAAGACCTTAATAATCATCTTTTGCCGGGCAAAAGCCAACAATTTGTGCTCCGTCAAGGAGGCTGATACGCGAAGGAATTACCTTGCAAACCCGATCAATTGTCAGGCACGGGGAAGAAGGACGACCACCTCAAAACCCCCACCGGGGATGTTTTCCGCGGTCACGCTTCCGCCGTGAAGTTTTACGGCGCGCTCCGTGATCGCCAGGCCGATACCGCTGCCACCACTGCGTCGGGCGCGATCCTCCTCAACCCGATAGAATGGATCAAAAAGTCGCCCCAGGGCGGCGGGGGGAACACCAGGACCCTGATCGCGAATGCTGATGTGGATATCCGTTTGCCGGACTTTCAGTTGCACTGTCACTTCACTGCCCGCCGGGGCATGGTGCAGAGCATTGCGCACGATATTCTCCAGTGCTTGCCTGAGGAGCTCCAGCGAACCGTTGACGGTTGCCGGTTCTGCTTTGCAATCGAGCGTCAGGTGCTGTCCTTCGAAAGCCGCGTCGGCAACGATTTCACTGAGCAGAATGTCGAGTGCCACCGGTTCTGTCCGACTGATCCCCTGACCGCTTTCCAGTTGCGTCAGGGTGAGCAGTTGTCCGATCATGATGTTGAGGCGTTCCGCTTCAAGTTCGATCCGGTTCAGTGGCGCAATCGCCAGCTCCCCGGTTTGCCGACGGGCCAGTTCGAGGGCGACGTTGAGGCGCGCCAGGGGGGAACGGAGTTCATGCGAAATGTCACGCAACAATCGTTGCTGATTGTTGAGCAGTGTTGCGACGCGCTCGGTCATGTGATCGAAATCGATCGCCAGGTCACCGGTTTCCCCCCCCCATTTTCTCAGCTCCGGGGCAACGCGGGTTTGCAACTGCCCGGCAGCGATCTCTCTGGTTGCCTCGCGCAAGCGTCTTAATGGTGCAGTCAGCGAGCGCGCCAGCATCCAGCAGACGCCGCCTGCGACCAGAAAAGCAATCAACAAGCGTATGCCCAACCGCCGGGGGTTGAGCAGGTGCTCAAGTCGTGATCGGCGCGGGAGTTCTGCGGCCAGCAGATAATTGTCCAGCGGCATGACAACCCATGCTCCCCTCGGTCCCCGATCGGTCACCGGGCCTTCCTGGTCAATGGCTCTGCTGGCGAGTTGCTCTAAGTGGCGCGGCAGGGCTCGTCCGGGAAGCAGACTTTTTCCCTCCCGACTGAGCAGCAGCATGCGCGGCAGATTTTCCTCGCGCGCCCGCCGATGCTGATCGTGAAGGGCTTTGACTCCCTCTGCCTTATAGCTGTCGATCAAGGTCTGTCCGGCAGACGACAATTGCTCTTTCCGGTAATTAAGCGCGGCATTGGGGGTACTGTTAAGGGCGATCAAGATACCGATTGCCCCGATCAGGGTCATCGCCAGCCAGAAATAAAGGAATATTTTCAGAAAGAGTGAGCGCATGAGGAGGACTTTTACGGCTGATCCGGGAGCGTTTTATGGCTGCGGGTGTATTGATAACCGCTGCCGCGAATCGCCTGGATACGTTCTCTGCCGTCGGCGTGACGAGCGAGTTTTTTGCGCAAGCTGCTGACGTGAACATCGACGCTGCGATCAAAGGGATTCAGCTCACGACCGAGAACTTTGCGTGTCAACATCTCCCGTGTAACTACCGTTCCGGCGTGCTCCAGCAACTCGCCAAGGAGATCAAATTCAACGGAGGTGAGTGACAGTTCAAGTTGGTTGCGCCGAACCGTGCGGGTGGCGCGATCCAGATGGATGTCGTCAACGATTAATAGTTGCGTCGGGGACAAAAGGGGCGTGCCACCCGCCGCCCGCCGCTGGATGGCACGAATCCGGGCCAACAGTTCACGAGGATTGAACGGTTTTGCCAGATAGTCGTCGGCACCGAGTTCCAGTCCGACAATGCGATCAATATCATCACCGCGCGCGGTGAGCATCAATACCGGAACGTGCAATGTCTCGCGAATGCGCCGCAACATGTCAAAACCGTTCAGTTCCGGCAACATCACATCGAGAATAATCAACGCATATGATTTTTCCAGCGCCTGACGTACACCGTGGGGACCGCTGTGGCATGCGTCAACGCTGAACCCTTCGGCGCTCAGATAGTCGCGCAACAGGCCGCAGAGCTCGTGATCGTCATCGATTATCAGTAGATTGTTGAGCATTTTACCTTCTCCGGTTGCTCCCCATACTAACCGATCTGGCCAGAAAGTGCGGTAAAGAAACGTAAAGGGGACGGTTTCAGCTTAACAAAACTTTACACTTATGGTCGGCAACTTTACAGCAATTTTCCCCGCGGCAGGGTATGCTGATGACACAGAAATAAACAATCCCCGAAGCCAAAAGGAGACTTCACATGAACAAGCGTTTTTTGGTACGTCCCTGGTCCGCGTTATTGATCGTTGTTGCGTTCAGTTTTTTGGCTTTTGCGCCGCTGTCCCCCGCTCAGGCCGATTCTGCTGAACACGGTGCAGATGGTTACGACAGGCCGATCGATGACGAAAACTTTAATGATCGTGGCCCCGGTCAGCGTTTTGAACGCCTCGCCGAGGCTCTGGATCTGACTGATGCACAACGTGCCGAGGTTGAACAGATTGTTGCAAAGGAACGGGATGCGAATCGCGATATCCGCCGACAGCTGGCGGCAAACCGGGACAAATTGCGCGCTCTGACCGAAGGTGATATCTTCGACGAAGAGGCAATCCGTGCCGTTGCCGCAGAAAAAGCGCAACAACGGATTGAGCTGATGGTGTCACATGCCCGCACCCGCCACGCACTTAATGCGCTCCTGACTCCGGAACAACGTGATCTGGCGAAAAAATTACGACCGAAGATGAAAGAGGGGAAAAAGGGGCGGCGCGGCCCCGAGGGAAGGGCTGATTGCGAACCGTGCTTCGGGCGGAGATAGGACTTGTCCTTTTGTCTCGCGCCTTCTCTGGTGCTAAAACTCCATTTTTGGGTGGGGGGTGGCAACGCTTTTCATTGCCCGGAATTTACTGGCTGGTCAAATAGGCCTTTGCTTCCTCGACAGAGTCGCAGAGGTGAAACTTCCGCTGACTGAACATCACCACGGCATTGAGCACCACCCGGTACAGGCCGGTAATGCCGACCACCGCTGCCGCTCTGACGTAGGGCGCATTCCCTTTTGTCAACTCTTTCATGCGTTCAATGGTTTTGCCGTCAAACGATGCGCCCCCGGCGATCGTCATCGTCAACACAAATTGTTCCGAGCGCGCTCTCACCTGGCGGGCACATTCGTCAATAATCTGCTCAATGTCGTGCGGCTCGAAACACTGCAATCGAGCACGAATATCTCTTGTCCATCGTGACGAATAAATCTGGCTCGCTGCATAAGATCCCCCTGATAAAAAGGGATAGTGTAATGATTTGACAAAGCAACTTGCAGGGTAATTTATTGTAAGTGACAGTTGAATTCAAGTTCTAAAAAACCATAATTGTTACAAAAAATCACCCATGAGTAGTTTGTGATATTTTTTGTTGACTCGGCCATAATTCTGAACTATACACGGCAAATAATAAAACGTTGTTATATAAACATTGTCGCCCCTAATTTCCCGGGAATTTTTTGCAAAATGCCACATCATCAAATCCATGAATTGTTGTCGACCAATATTCGCGGTGTCGTCCCCGATGCGCCGATTTTCGACGTCCTCAAACTGATGCGTGATGAAAAAATCAGTTGTGTACCCGTTTTTTTGAGCGAAACTCCGGTGGGGATCCTGACCGAGCGAGATATCCTGCGTGCCGCTGACAAAATCCTTGCGGGACGCAAGCTTGAGGTGCGAGACCTGATGGGTCAACCGGTGTTGACCATTGAACAACACCGGGCACCGGGCGATGCTCTGGCAATCATGCGTAATAATAAAATTCGTCACCTCGTCGTCTCCGACGACGGTTGCCATGTGATTGGCATGCTGACGTTGACGGACCTGCTTAAAGTAGTTTTTAATGACGATTGTTTCTTCGGGACAGACACGGTCAGTAAGGTTATGACGAAAACAGTCTATACTGTTGAGCGTGGCACCTCCGTCATGCGCGTTCTGCACGAAATGGCAGAGCATGATTTCAGTTGCGTTGTTATTCAGAAAAACAACGAGCCGTTGGGCATCATTACCGAGCGTGATCTGGTTTGGCTGGTGACCGAAAAACCGGAATTATGGTCGACGCGGGTTGATGACATCATGAGCATCCCGGTGACCACCATTGCCACAACCGCATCTCCACGCGAGGCGGTTGAGCTGATGGCTCGTGAGGAGTTTCGTCACCTCGTTGTGCTCGATCAGGACAAAAAAATCGCCGGACTGTTGACCCAATCACTGCTGTGCCGGAAACTGAACTGTCCAGTTTCCGCACCCATCCAAAAACCCGTTTGATCACAGGAGCTGTCATCAGCCTTCCTCGGTTTTATTCCGAGTAAAATTATTTTTTGTAACATCGCAATATTTAAGAATTTTCTAGGCATTAGCGGCGGATCATGTTATCCTGCAAAGGAAAGTTTCACGTTCTGTTTGAGGCGTCAAGAGGAGACTGTGAGCGATGGCATTACTGAAAAAGAGTAGCGACAAAACTGGTGAACCGGTGAAAAAAACCGGGAAAAAGGGTGCTCCGGAACCGCGCGTGATCACCGAGTGTTTCTGTCACAATAAACACAGCCTGATCGATGATCTATCAAAATTCGGTGATTACAAGGGGATTTCACTTAAACTTGTCAGCAGCCTGTCGAAGGGACAACTGACGCTCAGTCCGGTCATTGGTGATCTGAGTCGTACTTTTTTCAACTTCAATTATGTTGCCGACGAACTGATCAAAATCTGCTGTCCGACCTGCCTGGAACCGCTGCCTGTCTATGACACCTGCTCCTGCGGGGCGGATCTGGTCGCGATCTTTACCAGCCGCAAGGCGGATTTTTCTGAATGTGTCGGCATCTGCCAGCGCGTTGGTTGTCTCAACGCAAAAATCATGTGTTCCGAAAGCCTCAGCCGACTGATTCGCCATCGTCACTATTTCTATTAAATTCTTGCCGGGAATCAAGTAAGATGCACTCGCAAAAAAGAATTAGATGGCAACAACGGCGTATCACCCTTTCAGGAAAGCACTGATACGCTTCATATCGTGCGGCGTTATGTTTGTGAATTTTATACCGAAACCAAGAGGATAGTGTGCTTTTAACGGTTTTTCGCGCAGATTAACCCAGGCCACCTGCGCCGAACAGCCAATCGGGGCGCCGCCGTCTTTCGGTAATGAAAATTCGATGCTGAGCATGTCTCCTGCCGTAACTGCATCCGGCCCCTGCAAAAATAATCCACCGCTGTTAATATCAAGACATTTTCCGCGCAGATGTAAATCACGCCAACGATAGTCAACCTCAAAGAGACAAGACCGGCGCGGCTCACGAATCTGTGCGACAAAACGACTGCCGACATCGAGAAAACTGTTCCGGTCAAGGGGTTTGGCCAGAGTGGCGTCACACCCGGCCGCCTGTGCCGCCGCCAGCTGCTCCGGATTGCCGGGTTCGCAAATCAGCACGACCGGAATCGACCGCAGCTGCGTATTAGCCTTCAGCCGTCGGCATCCTTCAATCCCGTCAACCGCAGTGAGGCTTGCCGCGAGATAGATCAGTTCCGGTCGCTGCTGCCGACAAACCGCAAACATCTCTTCCACCCCTCCCGCCTCAATCAGCTGGCACGGAGTATTCTTGAGCATTTGCGCTTCAATGGTCAGAAAAAATTTCGATTCATCGACCAGAAGGATTGTCATACCGCCATTTGTCCCGCAGAAAGCCGCCTCAGCACGCGTAGTCAACCGCGACGACGCTGCTGCACAGCTGCTTGACTTTGACGATGACAGCCTGATGGGCGGGATGAAGCTGATAACGATGCAAGGCGTCGCGGTCGGCAAAAGCTGAAACCAGCGCCAGATCGTACGAGCGCTCGGAACGGACGATATCCCGCCCGACTTCAAACGCGTGAATTTCCTCGATAACGCCAGGCAGGGCACTGAGACTTTGTTGCAGGTCGCAAATGTCGCTTTCACTGACCGTGTCATTAAATTTAAAAAACACCAGATGTTTAAGCATGATCGGTTCACCTTTCGAATTTTTTCTGAATATCGCCCAAATCACCGACCCGGTCAAGCATTCATCAATATCCCGATCAGCACATATGTCACACCGACGGCACATAACTGTGACAGTGCAGATGAGCCAGATAGCCGTAACACGCTGAAATTATTACTTTCCGCTAACACGCTGCGCTTGTTCTTGAACGCCTGAATGGAAAATTACACAGGAGATTGTCACCATAAGTCAGCAGGTTACGTCACACGAATCACACTGTTAGATAATTTAAATCCGATAAATCAATATCTGGAACGTTCATTGCTAAACCTGTATCGCAATGCTCAATTAGTTTCTTCCTGATGCTCTTTGTCACACAAAAAAAATATTCTATTGGCCGTTTTTTTGTATCCGTTAATCAAAAGTTGGGTCTAACTCGCGCAGCAAGCTGCGGGGTAGTTCATTTTGCCCGACAAAAAATTTGTTGTATCCTTTTTGCTTCGGGTTTCACAGAAAAACGCAGCTTTATTTCACATTTCTGAACAGGAGACGTTGTCATGAAAATTGGTGCAAAATTAGGTTTGGGGTTTGGTTTGGTTCTGCTGATGCTTTTGCTGGTCAGTATCGTCGGCATCGTTCAGCTGAACAGTGTCACCACCGGATATCAAGTGGATGTCGCGGAGGAATGGGAGGGGATGATCCGCGCAGAGGTCATCGAGACGAATATTCTCCAAATGAGGCGCCATGAAAAGGATTTTTTTGCGCGCAGGGACATGAAATATGTTGATTTGCTGTACAAGGAAATAGAAACAACGCGAAGTAATATTGAATTTATTAAACAAAGTAGTCCGGTCCAGGAGATGCTGGTCAAAGTGTCCTCGGCTTTATCTTACCTGAATACCTATAAGTCGAATTTTGACGAGATTGTTGATGCCTATCAGCGCCGCGGCCTGACGGAAACAGAGGGGGTCGAAGGCACGTTTCGCAATGCCGCCCACGCCGTTGAAGCGATTCTCAAGGAGAATGATCTTGCCGGCGCGGAAGTTCTTTATTTGACGATGCGCAAGCATGAAAAAGACTACCTGCTGCGTCTTGATCCTAAATATATCGATAGTCTGCACGCCACGGCTGCCGAGCTGACCGCGCTGGTTTCCAGCAACCAGTCCCTTGAACAAGGAAACAAACGTGCCGTCAACGAGCAGATCAAAATTTATGTCGCGACCTTTGATCTGCTCGTCAAGGAAATGGAGCGCATTACCAAACTGCAGCCGGTCATCAAGGGTGCTGCCGATGCCTTGCTGGTTTTGGCGGAGGAAATCCTTGAATTCGAAAAGGGGATGAAGCGCGATGTCGTTGCTGAAATCGATGGCCGTTCTGCCTTTGCGAAAAACCTGATGTGGATCTTCAGCGCGATCAGCATCCTGGTCGGGGCGGTCTTTGCCTTCTTCTTTGCGCGCAGCATTTCTCAACCGCTCGGGACTGTTGTGCACATGATTCAGGAATTGGAAAAAGGGCATCTCGGCACCCGGCTCAACCTCAATCGCTCCGATGAAATCGGCCAGATGGGGGCCACCATGGACGCCTTTGCCGACAGCCTTGAAAACGA
>JARGFI010000045.1 GCA_029210745.1 Desulfuromonadales bacterium | reverse complement strand
CGGGATGGATAGGGTGTTTGCTTTGAATGGGACGGGCTCTAGGTAGGTGACAGAGAAAAAGGGGAGCAGGCACCTTTTAAGAGGAGAATAAAGGGGTCAGGTCTCAACTCTTGACATGTTGGGCAAGAAACATAGGTAGGTGACAGAGAAAAAGGGGAGCAGGCACCTTTTAATGTGAGGGAATTGTTTGAGTGGCTGGAGGCAGAGCTGAGTTATGTCAGGAGTTGAGACCTGACCCTTTATGAACTTCTTGAATGGCCATTTACACAATCTTTTTTACACCCTCTATGAACTTCCTACCTGGAACTGTTTACGCCAACACCGACGGCTCGGCGCTCCGATAAGAGGTGATGCCAATGACCATTCGTTGCGTGCAGATCACCGTGCTGGTCATCCGCTGGCACCTGAATGAAAAACCAATGGTCAGAAAAAAGCCCTCAGTCAACGCGCTGCCCGGGCAACTTTCATTGCCCTTTGGCGAGGTGTCACCACCTGACAGAAAAAATCAACTCTAACGAGAACTCCGCCGACAACGAAACCTGTTGCCGGCGGAGTTCTTTCTTCATTTAGCGTGAGCAGATTCCCCCTCACTTTACGTGGGAGTATGTCCAGCGTTTAACTTGATCGAATACCCTCATTTATAGCGTTCACACCTCCCTCAGTTATCGTGTTTACTCTCATCTTCGGAATCATCAAAGCCATTATGGGCTTCAGACAATTCCTGCTCCGTGGGGTGGAATCCGTCCGCGGAGAGTGGAATCTGGTCTGCATGGCTTGGAACTTGAAGCGAATGCATGTTTGGGCTGCATAAAACAGCCAAAACATCATTTTTTACGATCAGATAGACGCTAACAAAACGCACATAAACAGATCCACCGCGATTCCTCGGCCAAAAATGATATCAATGATTAATAACCATCGGACTTAACCCTCAACACTTGATTCCGGTGTTCAAGTCCGACAGGCTGCTAGGAGGTTTCTTTTTGTTATGAATACTTACGTAGAAACTATCGGCCAAATTATTTATCAAAAAGTTTCTGGATGTCTTCAGCCTTGTTGGTTGTTTGAAGTGCTAGCATTAGCAATATTCTTGCTTTTTGTGGAGAAAGATTGTCAGCAAATATTGCGCCTGCCTGCTGCAGAGTCTTGCCACCACCTTCAAACCCATAAACAGGTAAAACACGGCCATTAGGAACTCTGGTTGAGATAACAACGCTTGTCCCTTTGGCGATTGCATTCTTGATGGCAGCAAACATCGGTTTGTTTACATTACCCCAGCCCAATGCCTGGACAACAACGCCTTTTGCCCCAGCAGCAACGGCAGCAGTTATCATTGCGCCATCAGCCCCGGCATACATAGAAATAATTTCTACCGCAGGAAGCTTGTCTTGTAGCAGTGGGATGTGTTGTCTACGAGTCGGGGTGCGATAGAAAATGACTCTGTCGTGATCAGCGCTGCCAATAAATCCATAGTCACCAGATTTGAAGGTTTCGACATCAGAAGTATGTGTTTTGACCACTTCCCGTGCGGCGTTGATCTGGTTGTTCATGGCGATCATCGCACCTTTTCCTGTTGCCTCAGGTGTTACACAGATGCGGGCTGCGTTGAAGAGGTTTCGCGGCCCATCAAAATCCTTTTCAGAAGCATTGCGTTGGGCGCCAATCAGAACAATTGGCTTATCACTAGCGACGGTCAAATCCAAAAAGTAGGCTGATTCCTCAAGAGTGTCGGTGCCATGAGAAACGATGACACCAGCCACTTCCGGTCGCGCCAAAGTCGCGACGACTGCTTTTTGCAGTCCGATCCAACTATCTGGCGTCATGTAGTCTGAAGGAATATTAGATAAATTCTCAACTTCAATTTTTGCCAGACTTGCAATCTCCGGAACTGTAGAGATCAGATCATCACCTGAAATTGCTGGAACTGGGGCATTTTTTACCGGGTCTATCTTCATTGCGATTGTACCGCCGGTAGCAATTAATTTGACGACAGGGAGTTCGGCCATAGCCAGTGTAGGGGTTAGAATTAAGCAAATGAGGAAAATCTTGTACACGTTTTTCATAGTGTCTCCTTTTGAATAAATTTGAGTGCCTTGTTTCTAATCTCAGGATTTCATGCCGCAAAATAGATCTTCATTCTGGGTTTCAACTCTCATTACCAGTAGTAGGATCAATTTTGTTATGAGTCTACGCAAACGATGAGAGGCTGTCTATCAGGCCAATAGTCTATTTTTGTAGGACTTAGGTCTTATTAAAAAACAGAAAATTCGCAGATATTAGGGTGCCGGGAGGTAGCCTTGAGGATCAAACAGAGGGAGCTAAGATGTCTGCAATTCTTACGAGAGCAGGCAGGGAATCGGCGCACATTTTCTCCATGACCCTTCCCCTGTGAATCTTAACCGTTTTTTCACTGATAAAAAGTTCAGCACCGATTTTCTTATTTGGCTTACCCTGAACAACGAGAGCAAACACTTCGCGTTCACGTGATGTAAGTGATTTAAGGCGATTTTTCAACTCGATCTGCTCATGTAGTTTGTTGCAGCACAATTTGTGTTTGGCAATGGCCAAGTTGACACTTTCCAGTAATTGATGTTCTGAGAAGGGTTTCTCCATGCAATCGACCGCACCTGCTCGAATGGCATTGACAGTCATGGGGACGGTCCCGTAACCGGAGAGGAAGACTATCGCTATTTCCGGGTAGCGGCGTAACAGTTCTTCTTGCAGTTGCAGGCCACTCATCTGAGGCATGCGCATGTCAAGAATAACACATGACGCCAGACCACATTCAACCGAGGTCAGATATTCCTGGCCAGAGGGGAAGAAGGTTGCGCGATAACCTACGGACTCCAGCAACCGTGCGATCGACAACCCGACCGAAGAGTCATCGTCTACAATATGAATGATGGGAGCATCATTACTCATTTCGTGGTCTCACCCGTTATTGGAAGGATAACTGCAAAAGTAACGTTCCATGGATCGTTGCACTCTACAACAATCTCGCCACCGTGCGCTTCAGCTATTGTGCGACAGATAGACAGCCCCATCCCCATTCCATTTTTTTTGGTTGAATAGAAAGGCTCAAATATCTGTTCAAGGTCGCCTTTGGAGATGGTAGATCCCGTATCGGAGACCGAAGCGATGACATTGCTATCGTCTCGTTTCAAGGTTTTCACTCTCACCTCCCCACCATCAGAACCAAGGGCATCAATGGCATTCAACAAGAGATTCACCAAAATTTGCTGTATCTGGATACTATCTCCCAAAAGGTTGGGTAGCTCAGTGGAAAATTCTTTTTCCAGCTTGATATTGCGAGATTGAGCGACCCCGGAAATAATGTCAATAGCCCCGTTGAACGTGCTATTGAGGTCAAATAGAGAGACTTCAACTTTCCCTTTAATCAACAATATCCGAAGGCGACGGATAACTTCCGCGGCCCGTTTATTATCGAAAACAATATCCGAGAGGATTTCATGTACTCTGCTCAAATTCGGTTCGTCGAACGAAAGAAATCGCACGGCTGCACGAGCGTTGGCTCCAATCGCGGCAAGTGGTTGATTGATCTCGTGAGCGATGGCTGCGGTCAGTTCCCCCATGACGGCAACTCGTGAAATGTGCGCCAATTCATTGCGTTGAAGTTCTAACGTAGCGGCCGCATGCCGCTGCTCGGTAATATCCGTATCTGCGCCAATCATCCGATAACCGTTGCCGCTTTCATCCCGCAGAACATGGCCCCGCGATAAAATCCATCGATAGTCACCATTTTTGTGCATTATACGAAACGTTCTACTATAGCTCTGCTCAAAGCCCTCTAAGAACGCCTGCAGGTCAACAAGAACCTCCTCAACATCATCGGAATGTATCAATTTGCGCCAAGATGAGAAACTGACATGACCCTCATCATCTTGATAACCCAGCATTGCCTGCCATCTTGGCGAAAAATAGATGGCATTGGTCACAATATCCCAGTCCCAAATACCGTCATTTGTCGCCTCCAGTATTGAATCAAAGCGCTCTTTACTAACTTTTAGTTCATGTCTACTGTTACAGACCTCTTCAATCATAGACTTGAAACTGATTAAGAGTCTTCCACCTTCTGAATTTACACTGAAATCCGACAAATTCACCTCGGGGGGCGTATCTGGATTTTTCCTTATATTTTTAAATAGCACTCGCAATTGCCTGTGGCACAAATAAAGAGGCCTCAAAAGTATCAGATTAGAAAGCATAATAAGGACTATGGTTGATACTGTTATTAGAATAATAGTAGATATATTTTTTTGGTTATAACGCTCTAGATCCCCTGTGTACATCCCGGTCCCAAGATATGCGCTCCACTCTGGAATCCCGATAACATAAGATATTTTTTTTTGTGCGACATCTCTGCCCGGAGGGAGGTAATAGTAGTCTAAAAACCCTTCAGCCTCAGCACTCCTTGCCAATTTTACTAATTCTCGAATTAAGAATTTTCCGTTGATATCCTGTAAGTTCCATTGACTGACCCCCTGTCTTTCCGGTTCAAATGGAATTACCTGCATTATTCCATCATAAGTAGTCATGAAAATATAGTTATTCCCATAACTGTCAAGGAAGGTCATTCTGTTAAGAATGTCTATGCCCTCGCGCATTGACTCTTCTTTGCTAAGAAGCCCTGCATTTTGCTGTTCAAGAAGAGGTTTTATGGTATTTTTTGCAAGATTAACGATGTGCTGTAGCTCGTTTTTACGTGCGTCATAAGCCATATTGGTGTAGCTATTTATATTGAACCATAACGTCAGGATGTAGCCGCCAACCACAACAATTAACGCTAACCAAATTCGTAATAACATATTCGTTCACCTCACCACCGGGGGATCACAAGGCAGTGAATAAAAGAGAAGTCGCAATTAACTCTCCATAAAATTGTCCATGCGGAAATATAGCATGTGACCAAACTCTTTGCTCGTTTTCCAAAAGCATTGAGAAAAGGCTTTCAATGCTCTATGAGTTACTTGGACAGTGTTAACTTAAATACAACAATTTACATAAGTTAATAAATTCGTCAACGTGGCTCAAGATTGACTTAACGTAATGTACCAGTATCTTTGTAATCTGAAGTTTAGACTTTCGTGATCTTTGAAAATTTGTCGAAGTTGAAAAAAAGTGTTGACACAGCGACCACCCTGTGTGGCCGCGCCTTCAAAGCGAATTGAATTTAGAAAGCTTTGAAGGCGCGGCCTCTAGAAGAAAGTTTCACCCTTTCTTCCGGAGGCCGCTATGGATACCAAGGGATATAGTCGTATCCCCCAGTCCCTGTACGACGCTATCACATTTCTGGCGCAGGCGCTGCCAAAACGTTCGGTTCCAACCTTTCTGGAACTGCTGTTTGGTGCGATGCTCACCCAAAATGGTTTTGTCACTGAAGCCTGGTTGGCGATCAAACCCCGGTGCCACTGGACCAGTTATTTTAAATGGCTGCAGAAGGGCCGCTGGTCATGGGTTGCGCTTGGATTGCAAACGGCCCGGCTCGCTTTGCAACGAACAGAACGTTCGCGCTGTTATGTCGCCATCGACGATACGGTCGTCTTTCGCTGTTCACGCAAAGCACCTGAGTCACGCATCCACCATCAGCATGGATGTAAGGTCAATCGTCCCCTTTATGTCCGGGGACAGAACTGGGTCACCTTGGCTCTGGTGTTACCGCAGGGATGGCGTTCCTTGGCGTTGCCGATACTTTCCCGGTTATCCAGAAGCACAGGTAACAGCGGCAAACTGGTCGCGGCCAAAACCTTGCTCCGAGTGGCCAAGGGCCTCTTCGTCGATCGCATCGTGACCCTGCTGGTCGATTCCTGGTATAGGAACACGAGAAGGGTCACGTCTCAACTTCTGACAGAGCCTACAAAAACCAAAAAGGAACACGAGAAGGGTCACGTCTCAACTTCTGACAGAGCCTACAAAAACCAAAAAAAAGGGGCCAGGTCTTAAAGACCTAACCCCTTGTTTCATTTGGTGCCGAAGGGGAGACTCGAACTCCCACGCCCAAACGAGCACTAGACCCTGAACCTAGCGTGTCTACCAATTCCACCACTTCGGCGAAAGCGTCGTTTTTATAACAAAAGCACCTGCCCTTTGCAACAAAAAAACGTGTCCGATAACCAAAGCGTAAACATCTTTTTGTCGCCACGATATTTGAAGGGGTGTTTCGCAGGCGATTTTCGATTATAATGGACAACAACAAAGACCGGTAGATTTATTAGTAAAAAAAATGGTATAAGCTTTCATTATTCTTGATGGTACTTATGTTATATGATTTTAAATATTAAATATTTCTTGATATTTTCAGTGATATTAATATATTCAAACACCACAGCCAAAGGAGTATTCTTATGAGTGAAACACTGTTTAAGGGTCTTGGCACCAAAGCTTTGCACGCCGGACAAGTTCCCGATCCAACCACCGGTTCACGCGCGCTACCGATTTATCAGACATCTTCTTATGTCTTCAACTCTTCGGAGCATGCCGCCAACCTCTTTGCCCTCAAGGAAATGGGGAACATCTACACCCGATTAATGAACCCGACCACTGATGTTCTTGAAAAACGCCTGGCAGAACTCGATGGCGGTGTCGGCGCGCTGGCGCTCGCCTCCGGGTCAGCGGCAATTACCCTGGCAATCCTCAACATTGCCCGCGCCGGGGATAATATCGTTTCGACCAATTCACTCTACGGCGGCACCTACAATCTGTTTCACCACACCTTCAAGCGGATGGGGATCGACGTCCATTTTGTCGACAGCTCGGACCCGGCGAATATCGCCGCAGCGATCGACGCTCAGACCAAAGCGGTGTTCACCGAAACGATCGGTAATCCCAAGAACAATATTGATGATTTTGAGGCCATTGCCGAGATTGCCCACGCGCACAAACTCCCTTTTATCGTTGATAACACTGTCGCCACCCCGGTACTTTTCAAACCGCTGGAGCATGGCGCGGATATTGTCTGTTATTCCCTGACGAAATTTATCGGCGGCCACGGCACCAGCATCGGTGGTGCCGTCGTTGACGGGGGTTCTTTCGATTGGTCAAGCGGACGTTTCCCTGAGTACACCACCCCTGACCCGAGCTATCACGGGCTGGTCTATCACGAAGCCCTCGGCAATCTTGCCTACATCCTCAAAATGCGTTTGACCCTGCTGCGTGACATGGGACCGTGTATCTCGCCGTTCAATTCTTTCCAGATCGTGCAGGGGCTGGAGACGCTGCATGTGCGGATGCCGCGTCATTGTGAAAACGCCCAGAAAGTCGCCGAGTTTCTGAATAACCATCCGCAAGTATCGTGGGTCAACTATCCCGGACTCCCCAATCATCCCGATTTTAAACGGGCGCAAAAATATCTTTCCAAAGGTCCGGGAGCGATTCTCGGTTTCGGCATTAAAGGGGGCGCAACAGCGGGTGCGAAGTTTATCGACAGTGTCAAGCTTTGCAGTCACCTGGCCAACATCGGTGACGCCAAAACCCTCGTCATCCACCCGGCGACCACCACCCACTCCCAGTTGAGTGAAGCGGAGCAGTTGTCCGCCGGGGTCAGTCCCGACTTCGTCCGGGTGTCGGTCGGCATCGAGGATATCGACGATATTCTTGCCGATCTTGATCAGGCGCTGACGGCGGCAAGCTGAATACGGCTGAAAAAGCAAAAAGCCCCGCATCCGGATGCGGGGCTTTTTACGTCATGACTCTTTCAGCAAAAAGTTCAACTTTTGCAGCTTACGTTCAATCGCCTGTTCAACTTTATCCGCACCGAGCATCCAGGTCAACTGACCGACCATCAGCGCGACATCGGCCAGCTCGTCAATGACGACCTCTTCGCTGATGCGTTTCCTTTTCAGATGTTTGATCCCGGCAATCAACTCGGCGCACTCTTCAATCGCCTGATCGTACTGGGCTTCCTCGCCCCACTTGGCGAGCGTCGCCTGATAAATCTTCGCGTACTGTGGCAGCATAATTTATGACCTCCAACGAACACTGAATACCGGAGGCTGTAAAATACGCCTGCCGCAGTCTTGCTGTCAAATGATCAGGCACCGGTCAGCCAGTTTCGTCATAACCGCAGCACAGATCCTCATTGGTGAGCAGCCCTGAACAATCTTCACAAACCGTTTGTCTGTCTGGATCCCGCTGAAGCAATTCTTCAGCAGGGTATTCAATTCCACATTCAACACAGCGTACCATTCGCATGATGTCCTCCGCTATGTGTATTTATGACAAATTTTATCACATATCATCCACACTGTTGCGGAAATCACAAAGAGCCAGTCGAAAAAAATATCGACTGGCTCTTAAATGGAGGCTCCGACCAGATTCGAACTGGTGATAAAGGTGTTGCAGACCTCTGCCTTACCACTTGGCGACGGAGCCATTTTGCAATGACTTAAGCGTCGGTATAGATAACAAATAGGCTTGGGAGTGTCAAGGCAATTGTTCGCGATAAATACTGCCGAGAGTGCAAATGATCAGATAAATTTAACGGAAATTTCTTTTATTAAAGAATAATCCGACGTATAATTGCGACATGAAACATATCATACCTATAGTTGCTGTTTTGCTTGCGATTTGTCTGTCTCTCCCCCTGCTGCTGGCAGCGCAACCTCCAGAAGAACGCAGCGTCGAGATAAGAACCGATCCGGAAAAGCCAAAAGATACGATCGTTGACGTATTGATCGGCACAACCCCGCCCATGCCTACCGAAAATGGCCTGCTGATCTTGCGTGCCTATTACGATAAAGATAACAATGGCAAACGCGGGGAACAAGATCAGGAGCTTGAAAACCACCTGACTTGCGAAATCGATGCAATTGAATATTCCCTCCCCGCGTTCATTCCCGGACTGGCATACAACAAAAATTACCGCATCACCTGTTCGGGCAAGGATTTTATGCCAAGTCGACCGATTCCCGAGATTTTCATCGCCAAGCACGGTCAGATCATTAAAATGGATTTGCCCTGCCGTCCTTATACGCCGCCACCGACCACCGAACCGCTCGCATCTCCCCCGCAGTAACCCCGTTGTTCCTGACCACCGTGCGGCAAGACACCGCTTTGGCACCGCTTTGGACCGACCGGGGTCAATCCAGCTCGATCCAGCCGTCACAGAGCGGGAAATAGAGCGCCGTACGCACCGGAAGGTCAGGACAGAACGAACGCATCAGTTCAGCGTAGCGGCTTAATTGATCACGATATTTGACCAGTTCCGCAGCCAGAAACGCATCGCGCGATGAATTCTGCAAAGCAGTAACCTTGTAATCAATGATCCAGCGCACCCCGTCGGCGACAAACGAACGATCGATCACCGCATGGACCAATTCTCCTGCAATAATACCGGACAGCGCCCACTCACACCTTGCCGACGGATGATCAGCGAGGATCCAGCGTCCGCGGGCCGACGACAAACAGGTCGCCAGTGCCGTTGCAACCACGTCGGTCTGTGCGGCAAGGAACTGGCGCGGAACCCCCAGGTTGGCGAGCTGACGGGCGAGAATGTCGTGCTCAACACCGTGACGCAGATCCTCCCTCGTCTTTGCCATGCGTTCCAGATAACGGTGCACCAGCGTCCCCGCCAGACGTCCTGTCTCGACCTTGAAATCGCGGACAATAGCGGTCTGGCTGTCCTCTTCAGCAACCCGCGCGGAAGCCGTCTGCGCACCGGCGTGGGGAGGAAAATGGGCGGCAACGAGGGACGGCGGTTGCCAGGTGAGGGGCAAACGCCGCAACGGTTGAGAGAGCGTACCCTCGGCGGTCGCCAAGCCGATATCCGCCGTCCGCGATAAGACAGAGGCTGGAATATGGGGCAGAAGCTTTTCCAGAAATGACCCGTTATCCGCACAGGGTGTGCCATCGCCGGTCGCTCGGACCGAACCGGTAAAGATCAGGCGCTGACGTGCGCGCGTCGCGGCAACGTAAAGAAGACGGCCCGTCTCGAAGTCCTGTTTGTCCTTTTCCAGACGTCCGATCATGCGAAAAATCGGGTCTTCGGTCTGTGCATCATGCGCCGCAAATGGCGCAAGCAGCAACCCCTGTTGTGGATGTTCGAGCCAGCGCAATAACGGTTTTTGGTCGGCAGCTGCACGGCGACCGCAGCCGGGGATGATCACCGTCGAAAATTCCAGGCCTTTTGCCTTATGAATCGTCATGATGTGCAAGCGGGCATCGGCAGCGGTGTCGACCCCGGCGAAAAGACCGGTGAGCCGTTCATCGAATTCGGCCAGCGACAGCAGATCTCCGCCCTGTTCACACCTGTCGATCAGGCGCAGAATCTGTTCAGCGTCATTGAGATCGGTCTGGGTGTAGCAGGCTGGGCCACCAAGACGCAGCCAGCAACTTTCGACCAATCGCCGCAAGCCAACCCGGCCCCGTTGTGCACTCCCCTCTTCAATAATGGTCATGACCCGCGACAAGCGTTGGTACCCGTCAACGGACAATCGCGACATGCGCACCAGATCGGTGGTCAGCTCACGCAACGCCGCTTGCTTGTCATCGGCGCAGAGGATATCCAGATCGGTCAACGTTAAACCGCACCACGGAGCGCGCAAGACCGTCAGCGCACTGAGTCGATCGGCCGGTTGCACTATTATGCGCAGCAGTGCACGTAAATCGCGGGCGACCGGCCGTTCCTCCAGCGGGTCGATATCGTGAGCCTGACAGAGGAGCCCCGCAGCGCGTAACGCGGGAAAAATCCGGCGCAGGTGACTGCGCGACCGGACCAGCACGGCAATATCATCGTGTGGATGTTCCCGCAGGGTATCTTTGACCAGCGCGGCAATAGTGCGCCCCTCCACGTCGTCATCCCCTTCGGCAAACAGATCAAATTCGACTGCCACACCGCTATCGCGCATGGCAGCAGCGGCGGAATAAGGAACGGCACCGCGTAACTGATCGTTGCGCGACGGTAAAATCGAGGGGAAGGTCTGATTAAACCACGCCACCAGTTTCCCGTCCGAGCGGAAATTTGCAGTCAGGCGTAACGGCTGCAACGACACGGTACCTGCGCCCTGTTCCCAGGAGCGGAGGAAAAGACCAACCTCAGCCTCGCGAAACCGGTAGATCGACTGCATCGGATCCCCGACCAGAAACAAGGTGCGCCCGTCCCCGCGCTGCCACCCCGAAGTGAGCAGCTCAAGCAACCGGTATTGCAAAAACGACGTGTCCTGAAATTCATCGACCAGAATATGCTCAACGGTCGCGTCGAGTTTAAGGAGCAGATCGGTGGGGGTGCTATCACTCTCCAGAGCATCTGCGGCGCGCAACGCAATTTCGGAAAAATCGACCGTGCCGTGTTCACGAAATACCAGCCACAGTTCGGCAACCGCCAACGGCAGAAGTTCCAGCAACGCCTGCAACGTTTCCCACTGATTGTCAGGATAGGCCGCAGTGACGGGCAACTGACGGATCTGGTCAAGGTGCCTGATCAGCTCCGGACAATCGGCCAGCGTATTGAGCAGGGCCAGCATCCGCCCCTTCATCTCCTGAGCCTGCCCCGCTCCGCTCGGAAACCCCACCCCTTTGTTGACTGTTTTGCGCAACGTGCCACTGCCGGTCAGCAGTAACGACGCCAACGCTTGCCACACGGTGATCTTTGCGACCACTGCGGCAGGAAACGTATTTATGTCTCGCAGGGGGTGATCGGCAAACGATTCCAGATGCGCCGCCGCGTAACCGGCTAACGCCACCAGTTCATCACGGCAGGCGACCGGAAAGGCTTCATCCACACGCCGCAAATCATCTTCGAGCAGAACGGTCAACGTCGCTTCAAACCGTTCGCGCCGATCCGGTTCGCTCCCCAAATGCCGCAACCACTGATCACGACGACGCAACATATCAACGAGCAGATCACGTAACCGGTTCAGGCGATTATCGACATGCGCGGCGAGCAGGGCAACGGCGTCGGCACCGCGTCCCGACTCAATCCGTGCCAGCGTTCGTTCCGCTGCCAGACGGTAGAGCGGATCGGGGTTCTCGACCAGCTCCGGCATCCCGCCACAACGCGTCACCCACGGCATCCGGCGCAGCAACCAGCTGTTAAAACCATCAATCGTGCGAATCTGCAAGCGGGCCGGATTGTCGTTTAAGCGCCAGCCCTGTGCCGCATCACGGGCGAGAGCCGCAGTCGCCAGTTCCCAGGTTTTTTGTGCGTGGGCGCTGTCCGGACGAGGGCCGCGCGCACCCTCCAGTGCCGCCAGCAATCGACCGTGCATCTCCGCCGCCGCCTTGCGGGTAAAAGTGATCGCCAGAATCTCCTCGGGACGCTGCACAATGGCCAGCAGCGCAAGAATCCGCTGAATCAGCAACTCGGTCTTCCCTGATCCGGCAGGGGCCTGGACAATGAATGACTCCTGCACATTGAGCGCTGCGTAACGCGCCGCACCATCCGGCAACATGGACGAGGCGGTCATAGAGCCTCCTCAAAGTTGCCGCCGCCTTGTTCGTCGATGCGGCAGAAGCCACTCAAATCACAATAACGACAGGCCTGCGCCGCGCTGACCGGAGCCACCGCAGCGCCCCCCGAGCAGAAATCGGCAGCCAGGGCTTCGAGGCGAATCCGCCACGCTGCGGTCAATTCCATCCAGCTGCCAAGCCCTTCGTCTGCGGCAATACGTGACTTCTCCACGCCGCTCACGCCCGGAACCAGATTGCTGTGTGCGGCGATACCGACAAAACGCAAATCGTCACTGCGGAGGATGCCAAAGGCAATCCCCGCCAGCTCATGAGGGGAAATATTCAGGGCATAAATCGGCAACTGTGGTTCAAGCAATCGATCGCCGATCAGGTCAGCGACGCGCACCTGACCGGTTTTGTAATCGATAATAAATTTTCGTCCGTCAGCCAGGCGATCAATCCGGTCAATCTTTACCTGAAACATCAACGCCCCCACCTGCTCGGTCTGCATTTGTTCGACCGCCACCACCTGGAACTCGGGGCGCTGACGCTCCACCTCACGTAACCAGCGTCCGATCAACTTTTCGAGTCGGCGGCACTCCACCTCCAACAGCCTGGCACCGGGTTTTTCAGGCATACGGGCGAGTTCATTTTGCACCCCGGCGGCCACGGCGGCGACAACCAGCGTATCGATTGCGGCATCACTCATCGCCTGCAACGACGCTGAATCACCTAACTGTCGCCACACTTCTTCGAGGCAGGCGTGGACAAGGCTCCCTCGCTGCAACGCATCCAGACCAATTTCAGGGCGTTCAAAATCGTGGGTATAAAGCCGGTGTCGCGCATAGGCCCGAAACGGACAAAGTGCCTGATCTTTAAGAATTGCCGTCCCGCCAAAAGTTCGTTGCCCGGCAGGGAGCACCGCCCCCTGCGCATCAAGAAAAAGATCAAACTGCGGCTGCTTGGTGAAAAATTGCGTAGCGGGGTCATGACTTGCGGCACGTTGCGGAGTATGCTCGGGGAGTGCGGCGATCAACGGGCTGGGGCGCAACTCAAGAGCCCCTTCGCGCTGGGGATGACTGAGTATGACCTGCGGCGCGGCAGCAAAAAGGCGTTGCATGATTTGCCGGGCAAAAATCCGTTCTTGCTCAGGGTCGGCGTGTGGCAGATGAAAATGACGTTGCAGTGCGACCGGTAAAAAAGGATTCGGCCGTGCCGCTTCAGGCAGCGCACTGTCGGTCATCCCCATCACCCAGAGATGATCGAAATAGAGTCCTGCGACCTCCAGCAGGCCGAGAACCTGCACCGCAGCGGATGAACCCTCGGGCTGGAAAAGGGTTTCCTGCGCCAGGCGCCGCAACAAGGTAACGACACCGTGACGATCAAGCGGTTCGCTGACGATATCGAGCGCCGCCAACGACGGAAGCAATGTGTCGCGCCAGGCGGATAATGCCTGATATTCGCTTGAATCGAATCCGCGACTGCCGGGCCAACCCGCCTGATCGAGGGCATGGAGGAGTGGATTGATCCAGTCACCGGGCAAATGCCGCTCGCGGGTGGTGATAAAATCAAGCAGTTCCTTGCCGCGCCTGGCCAGCTCTGGTGCATGACTGTAACGCCATCGCCCCTGATTTTTTTGCGCCAGGCGCACAACCGCAGCAAAGCTGAGGCGGGCACGTCGTAGCCCGCGCAGATTACCATCAAGCTGGGCACGGCTGGTCAGCTCGTGACCACGGCTGAAATAGGGAGAACGCAACAACCGCGAAATATTCTCGATCGGCAGATCACGTTCCAGTTGCAATATTTCGAGAGCCGCCGCAATCACCCCCTGCTCGGCCAGTGGGCGCCCAAGAGAAAGGTTGAAACCATGAGGATCGTGGGCCGGGGTCAGCAGGCTGGGGGGATCAAGTTCGGCGCGAAAAATGCGTTCGATTTGGGTACGACTCGATTGCAGATTCGGCACAACAATGCCGATATTCGTAGCCCCGTCGTCGAGCAGTTGGCGGGTCCAGCGCGCCGCAGTCCGCACTTCATCGTCAGTGTCAACACAGGGAACACGCCACAATTGTCCCTGCGGCGCACACCTCGGAGGCATTGCTTGCACTCGACACCCCGCCGCTGCACCGACTTCGCTCAGCCTGAGCAGATGCGGACTCAGTTGATCAAAACCAATCAGTAACAGCTCGTTTGGTAACGGCATCTGCCCGGCACTTATTGCGGCCAGTACCCGTTGCCAGGCAGTGGACCGGTCGTACCAGTTTCCGTTTTGCAAAGATTGAGTATAATTTTTACGCCAACGCAACCAGGTGAGATGATCTTCATTTAACTGTTGCGCCGTGAAATCAAGCTGGTATTCCTCCGCCAGCTGACCGGCATCATAAGCCATTTTCGCGGTAGTGGACAGCTGGAGCAAACTATTGGCCGATTCCGCATTGATAATCCGTTCCCACAGCTGGACAGCCTGACGATCATTCAGCAGTCGCCAATCTTCACCGAGCACCGCCAACGAATTTTCCAGCCAGACCGACACCGGCATTAATGATGGCGTCGTCCACGCCGTCATCCCGGCAGCTTTCATCTGTTCGTCGTAACGCGTCGCCAGCCACCGCGCCAAACGATTGTTGACAGACAGCGCGGTCGCCCCCGCTGCAAGCCGTGAAAAAAGCTTTTCTTCGTCCCAACTTAGCTGATCCATGAACGCTTTTCCGCATAGATCACCAGCAGCAGAACCACGCTCACCCCGACCCCATCGGCAAAGAGATCCCACCATTCGGCGGTACGGGTGGACGTCAAGGTCAGTTGCGCGATTTCCAGCAAACCACCGTAAGCAACCACAGCGAACCAGCTGAGGACACAGTTTATTGCATTCAACGTGCGCCAGTCACGAAGACTGATCAACGCCAGCAGCATCAGCCCTCCATAGGCGGCAGCATGATGCAGTTTATCCCAGCTGAGAACGCCGTAATCAACGGCGGGAGGATTCACAAGCGATAACCAGGCGATTGCAATCGCCCAACCAAAGAGCAGGACAAGATGGGAAATAATTGTCAGGAAGTGTTTGCGCATCAGTCAGACCGGCCGTCAGCGCAAGCTGCCGATTAGCTCGTGGATATCGGCAATGCCTTCTTCGCGACAAAACCGTTCAATTCCGGCGACGATATCCGCCATCACCCCCGGATCAATAAAGTTCGCCGTACCAACCTGCACCGCTGTCGCCCCGACAATCAGGAATTCGAGGGCGTCCATCGCCGTCATGATGCCGCCAATCCCGATCACCGGAATCTTGACCGCCTGCACCACCTGATGCACCATCCGCACCGCCACCGGGCGAATCGCCGGACCGGAGAGACCGCCAATGCGGTTGGCGATGCGCGGTTTCCGGGTCTTGACATCGATCGCCATGCCGGTCAGGGTGTTGATGCAGCTGATGGCGTCAGCCCCCGCCTCCTCGGCGGCCCGGGCAATGACGGTAATATCGGTCACGTTTGGCGTTAATTTAACAATCAGCGGTTTACTGCCAAGATTCTTGCGGACCAATGACACGACCCCCGCCGCCGCCGCCGGGTCGGTCCCGAAAACGATCCCCCCCTGTTTAACGTTGGGACAGGAGATATTCAACTCCACCCCCGCAACGTCAGGGACGTCGGCCAGGCGTCTGGCCACTTCACCGTATTCCTCACGGGTATTCCCGAAAAAATTGACGATCACCGGAGTGTTGACGCGGCGCAAAAACTCGGTCTTGTCGGTGATGAAGGCATCAATGCCGATATTTTGCAGCCCGATGGCGTTGATCATCCCGCTGACCGTCTCGGCGATCCGCGGTGTCGGATTCCCCGCTTTCGGTTTCAGCGACAGTCCCTTGGTGACGATCGCACCGATCGTCTCCACATCCAGATAAGGGGTGTACTCTTCGCCATAACCAAAAGTGCCTGAAGCAGGCATCACCGGATTGCGTAATTTGATTCCGGCGATTTCGACCGCAAGATTCGGTTGCTTGTGCATCGTTCCATTACTCATGATTTACACCCCTCACAACTATCTGCGGCTGGCGTCCCGAGGGCGTGCCAGTCCAGCTCTGCGGCATGAAAGACCGGCCCTGCCTTGCAGGTACAGAGATACCGCGGATGCTCTTCCGTGTGCCCGGCGCCTTTCACGACGCAGCCGAGACAGGCCCCCACGCCGCAGGCCATCAACGCTTCGAGAGACACTTGCAGCGGCACGTTCTGCGCGGCACAGATGGTATTGACCGCGCTGATCATCGGCAGCGGACCGCAGCAGTAGACTTCAGCATCAGGATATTTGCGCAGTTTGCGTTCCAGCATCTGGGTGACAAAACCCTCTTCGCCAAGACTGCCGTCATCGGTCGAAACGTAGGTTTCCACCCCCAACCGTTCAAACTCGGTGACGACGAGGATATCATCACGGGTACGACCCCCCATCAGCAGCCGCACCGGTGACTCTTTGACCCGATCCTCCGCCAGCATAAAGAGTGGCACCAGACCGATCCCGCCACCGACCAGAATTTTCTCGCGTTGCGGATCGCCCGGTTCGAAACCGCGCCCCAGCGGCCCCAGCACCTCGACCGCGTCTCCGCTGTGCAGCTCACGCATGATCGCCGTGCCGTGACCGACCACCTTGTAGAGGATTTCCAGATATTCCTTCTCTGGCATCCCGTCACAATCCGCCGGAAGAAACCCGGTGCGGAAAACCCCGAACGGACGCCGCAGTAACGGTGGCATCGAGCGTTGCACCCGAAACATGACAAATTGCCCCGGCCTGGCGTGCTGACCAAAACCAGGAGCAAGAATCTTCATCCGATAATAATCGGGAGCAATCTCCTGATTGGACAGAATTCTGGTTTTATAGTTTTTCATCACCCAAGGTTCTCCTTCGTATGCTCCGTGTGCTGCGTGATAAAAATCACCGGTTCAGCGGCCCGACAGTCATCTCCATCAACAGGGCGTCTTCCCCATCGGAATAATACCCGCGCCGTACTCCGCAATCGACAAAACCGTAAGCACGATACAGGGTAATCGCCGCGATATTGCCGACACGCACCTCCAGCAGCACGCGCTCCAGCCCCTGCTGACGTGCCATTCGCAAACGATGATCGAGCAGATGCCACGCCACGCCGCGCCGTCGGCAGGCGGGGGCGGTGACAAGATTGTGAATCTCAAGTTCACCAGCGACCAGCCACGCGCAGAGATAACCGGCAACCGCGCCCCCGATCAGCGCCAGATCCATCGACGCCACCGGATTGGCCAACTCGCTGCGCAATTGCGCCGCACTCCAGGGGGGGGACGAACCAGCCGCATCGACCACCAGTACGGCGGCAAGATCCGTCTCGTCCATCGGACGGATGTCGATCACAACATTACGCGCCAGGTTCTTCAGCCCGCTGCTCACTGATCATCCGTTTCAGCCAGGCGATTTCGTCCGGGACAAACTGCTTACCGTAGTCGGTCGTGTAATTCATCGCCCAATAGAAGTTGTCCGGTGTGGAATTGACCAGATGATGGCCCGGCGCACGCAGAAACGGCACCTTTTGCTCGGCCCATGTCTCCAGCCTCTCTTCCGTATCGAACAGCATCAGATAATCGATCCCGTCGGCATCGACAATCAGCGGCATTGCAATTTCTCGGTTCACGTCGCTCCCGGCAACCGGCACCTCATCACTGATCGACGGGACATAAAAGTTGGTATTCAGAAACAGGGTGTAAAATTTCCCCTGATTTTCGGTATTATCGACATCATTGCGCAGCGCATCAAGCGCCAGATCAAGTTCAGTCATGCTCTGCTCCAGTTATTATTCAGGTTAAAGCGTCGGGCAATAGTCAGAGAAACAAGGAGTATGCGGGATTATCCGACTCGGAAATATAGTGATACCCCAGCTGGTCCAGAAAGGTCTGCATGGCGTCTTCATCACCGGCCGGAATTTCGAGACCGATCAATACCCGGCCATAATCGCCCCCTTGCGTGCGATAATGAAAGAGCGAAATATTCCACGACTCACCCATCTTGTCAAGAAAACAGGTTAATGCCCCAGGGCATTCCGGGAACCAGAAACGAAAAAGATGTTCACGCGCGGCGACCGGTGAACGCCCCCCCACCATGTAACGAATATGGGTCTTGGCCAACTCATTCTCGGTCAGATCAAGGTTCGCGAAACCGTTTTTGGTTAATAACTGCGAAAAAAGTTCCCGCTCCTGTTCTTTTTTTAATGAGATGCCGACAAAGATATGCGCCTTGTCCCGATCAGCCAGTCGATAGTTGAATTCGGTGATATTGTGATCATTGAGTACCTCGGCACAAAACCGGCGCAACGAACCGGACTCTTCAGGAATCGACACGGCAAAAAGGGCTTCTTGACGTTCGCCGATCAAGGTTCGTTCCGCAACATAGCGCAACCGTTCAAAATTCATATTCGCGCCGGAATTGACGGCAACCAGGGTCTGATTCGTAAGCCCCTCGCGCTGAACATACTTTTTCAGACCAGCAACACCCAGCGCCCCCGATGGTTCAACGATGGAACGCGTCGACTGGTAAATCGACTTGATCGCGCTGCAAATCTCGTCCGTATCGACCAGAATAATTTCATCGACAAATTCTTTGCACAGCGCAAAGGTCTGCTTGCCAACCTCACGGACAGCAACACCGTCGGCAAAGATACCGACACGATCAAGCTTTATGCGGCGACCTGCGGCAAGAGAGCGTGCCATGGCATCGCTGTCGGTCGGTTCGACACCGATGATCTTGATCTCCGGACGCAAGGTCTTGAGAATTACGGCCATGCCGGCAATCAAACCACCGCCCCCGACCGGAATGAAAACCGCATCCATTTTCCCCGCTGTCTGGCGCAGTAATTCATCACCGACGGTTCCCTGACCGGCAATCACCAGCGGGTCGTCAAAGGGATGGATATACGTCATCCCGTTAACCGCCATCAGTTGCTGACAATGTTCGGCGGCGGCAGAGTAGCTTTCTCCGCACAGGACAACCTCGGCATCAAGCGCGCGAACCGCCGCGACCTTGATCTCCGGAGTGGTCACCGGCATGACGATAAGAGCCTTGGCCCCCAGTTGGCGAGCGGCAAAAGCAACCCCCTGAGCGTGGTTCCCGGCGGATGCGGCGATGACCCCGTTAGCCAGTTCAGCGGCGGACAAATGGGCAATCTTGTTGTAAGCTCCCCGCAATTTGAATGAAAAAACCGGCTGTAAATCTTCGCGTTTGAGGAAGACCTGGCAGCCCGACTGGCGCGAAAGATTCGGCGCAAAATCGAGCGGGGTCTCAACCGCCGCTTCATAAACTTTCGAGGTCAGAATCTTTTTAACCATTTCACGCATGATAAAAGGCCATCCAGTCCGTCACTATTTGTAAAAACAGAGGTTCGTTTTATCATGGGTATCGACAAATGTATACAGGTTCTCTATAATGGCCGCGTTTTGATATTTGTTTCGCATCACGCGATTGGCAATCACATATTGCAAAAGGAGAGAGACTATGGCGACACCCGAATTTTATTACCAGGATCCCTACCCGCTGGGCAAGGAAAACACCACCTACTACAAAATCGAGGGCTCCGAAAAATACGTCAAAACCGTTAACTTTGACGGTCAGCAGATCCTCAAGGTTGACCCTGAAGCCTTGACGGTCCTGGCAAATACAGCGATGAAGGACGTTTCCTTCCTGCTGCGCGCCGAGCATAATGATATGGTCGGCAAAATCCTGACCGACCCTGAAGCCTCGCGCAACGACAAGGGGGTTGCGTTGGCCTTTTTGCGTAACGCCATGGTCGCAGCCAAATTTGAACTGCCGACCTGTCAGGACACCGGCACCGCAACGATTATCGCCAAGAAAGGTCAAAACGTTTTCACTGGTGCCAATGACGCGGAAAAACTTTCTCTGGGTGTCTACAAAACCTACACCGAAGAAAACCTGCGTTACAGCCAAACCGTCGCGCTGGACATGTACAAAGAGAAAAACACCGGGACCAACCTCCCTGCACAGATCGACCTTTATGCAACGGAAGGTGACGCTTATAAATTCCTGTTCGTGGCAAAGGGGGGCGGCAGCGCCAACAAAACCATGCTTTATCAGGAAACCAAGGCCCTGCTCACCCCGGAGAAGCTCGAAGAATTCCTCGTCGCAAAGATGAAAACTCTCGGCACGGCCGCCTGCCCACCGTATCACGTCGCCTTTGTTATCGGTGGCACTTCGGCAGACGCCTGCATGAAAACGGTGAAGCTTGCCACCGCCAAATATCTTGATGAATTGCCGACCGCGGGGAATGACCATGGTCAGGCGTTCCGCGATATCGAACTGGAGAAGAAACTGCTCACAGCAGCTCAGAAACTTGGCATCGGTGCCCAGTTCGGCGGCAAATATTTTGCTCACGATGTGCGGGTCGTCCGGCTGCCGCGCCACGGTGCATCGTGCCCGGTCGGGATGGCTGTTTCTTGCTCGGCGGATCGCAATGTCAAGGCCAAAATCACCCAGGATGGCCTTTTTGTCGAAGAAATGGATCGTGATCCGGGCCGTCTGCTGCCGGAGCAGTACCGCATGGCGAAGCACGAACATGGCATCAAACTCGATCTTGATCAGCCGATGGAAAAAATTCTGGCTGAATTGACCACTCTCAAGTGCGGCGATGCCCTGCTCCTCAACGGCACCATCGTCGTCGGTCGCGATATCGCTCACGCCAAATTCAAGGAAATCCTTGACAGTGGGAAACCGCTCCCTGATTACCTGAAAAAACATCCAATCTACTACGCCGGACCAGCAAAAACCCCCGCCGGTCGGCCTTCCGGCTCTTTCGGCCCCACCACAGCCGGACGCATGGATTCTTACGTCGGACTGTTACAGGAGAACGGCGGGTCAATGGTCATGATTGCCAAAGGCAACCGCAGTCAGCAAGTTACCGATGCCTGCAAAAAGTTTGGCGGATTTTATCTCGGTTCAATCGGCGGACCGGCGGCTTTACTCGCCGATGAAAATATCAAGAAGGTCGAATGTATCGATTTCCCGGAACTGGGGATGGAAGCTGTTTGGAAGATCGATGTTGTCAACTTCCCGGCCTACATTCTGGTCGATGACAAGGGGAATGACTTCTTCAAACAGCTCGGTCTCTGATCTGCATTGACACAAAAAATCTAAGTAACTGTTCAGCTCTTCTGTAGGAGCGGCTTTAGCCGCGAATCATCGCGCCTGAAGGCGACTCCTACAGCGTCATT
>JARGFI010000044.1 GCA_029210745.1 Desulfuromonadales bacterium | reverse complement strand
CCATGTAAGCTCCTTGAAAGAGTGGGGTCCCGGTGTACCCTTGAATGGCCATTTACACAATCTTTTTTACACCCTCGAAAAACATGTCCCGGTGATCGAAAAAACGGCTGACGGTTACAAGGTCACCATCGGGAGTGTCGCGCACCCGATGCAGGAGGAACATTACATCGAGTGGATTGAGCTGCTGGCGGACGGCAAGGCTTACACCCAGTTCCTGAAACCGGGCGATGCACCGACCGCCACCTTTCAGATCAAGGCGAGCAAAGTTACGGCGCGTGAGTTCTGCAACCTGCATGGTCACTGGTCAGCTCAAGGTTAATGGCTTAGCCATCCAATCCTGATGCGTCAAGGTCAATCAGAATAAAAGTGGCGGTCACCTTTGATGACCGCCACTTTTATTCATCCCCATCAAGAGCAGCTCAACCGTAACTGCTTTCTGTCACCGCAACATTTCTCTGTCGACGACTTTCCCCTTCATTAATCACCCGAATCGCACTCGTCCCCTCCACCGGGCATTTGGTCTCGCAAATCCCGCAACCGATACAGAGCTTATCGACCACGCGAGGAATTTTGATGCGGCGCGCTTCACCATTAACCATCAGCTCCTGTTCTTCGAAAACAATCGCCTTTTCGCCGGTCGGGCAATGTTCTTCGCAGACGAGGCATTCCTCTTTTTTCGCAAAAGGCAGGCAACGGTTTTTGTCGAAGACCGCCAGGCCGATCACCGTCTTGCGTTTTTTCTCCAGCGCCAGCAGTTTGATCGCACCGGTGGGGCAGACCTGGCCACAGAGGGTGCAATTATATTCACAGTAACCGATGCGCGGGATCAAAAGCGGTGTCCACAGACCGACCGGGCCCGCCTGACCGAGGGCGGGATGGAGGGCGCCGCCGATACAGACGCGCATGCACTCGCCGCAGCGGATACAGCGCTGTAAAAATTCCATTTCCGCCGCCGCTCCCGGAGGGCGCAAGAGATAGGAATCGAGCTTGACCGCTGCCGGGGTGGCACGCACCACCGGAGCAAACAGAGCTCCGGCAGCGAGCGAGGCCACGACCCCGCGCCGGGTCAGATCGACCCCCGGCCGCCGTCCGGAGGGTTGCCGGAACGCAAAGTCGACGCGCTCATGGGGGCAGTAATCGAGGCAATCGAGACACAGCACACATTCGCTGCTGTGCTGCCCCGACTCATTCGCCGCGGACATGCGACAGGAACCGTTGCACACCTTGCAGTCGTTACAGGCTCCCGCGGGTATTCGGCGCAACAGGGCATGGCCACTACATAGTCCGAGCAGCGCGCCGAGCGGACAAAGGTTTTTGCACCAGAACCGGCGCTCAATTTTTTCCAGCAGCAAAATCGCCACAAAGACCAGCAGGGTAAAGACTCCCAGTTGATAATAGGGCTGATAAAAGGCCATCAGGTGATCACGAAAAAACGGGTAAGATCGATTGACCGCGTCACCAACAAGAGGCACCGGATGGGCGTAGGTGAGATCGAACAGGGCGTTCAGGATCAGGTTGAAAGCCGGGTAGAGTGCCAGCGTCAGCGTCCGCAAAAAGATCGCCAATGGATCAAAGAGACCGAGGAGCTGGACACCGAAGAATGCCGCACCGAGCAGGCCGATCAACAACAGATATTTGACCCGTCGCCAGCGATAATCGACGGCATAGTCAGACGCCGACAGCTGCGTCCGACACCCGTCGAGGGTGGCACCAAGCGGGCAGACCCAGCCACAGAAAAACCGCCCCAGCAGGATGGTCAGAAGTACCAGCAGCAGCGCAGGCCACAGCAATGCCCAGCCAAAACCGCCCGGCGCCAGCAGATCTGCCAGCGCGGCAAGCGGATCAAGACGAAAGAGGAGACTGACCGGATAGGGGAGTTCATCGAGTCCGCGATATTCGGTCTGCCAGAACAGCCAGACAAAGAGGGCCAGACAGATGCTTTGCGATAGTTGCCGCAAGCGGCGCAAACGGCTGACACGTAGCATCAGACGCGGCGCATTCGGTCGAGGGCGGTCACCCCCAGACCACGCCTGGCGGCAGCGGCAAGGGTCGGAATTTCGTGCGGCTGAAAGCCAAAGAGGGTTGCCGCGTAGCTGTCGGCCGCGACAATGTCAGGGGACGCGATCAGCGTGTCGAGTTGCCGGACATCCTCCGGACGTCCGCCTTGCGGACCATTCGCCACCAGAATCCGGGTGGCATCGATGACGGTCAGATCAGACTGCACGACCTGATTGATATCACACAGCGCCTCGGCGATATTGCGATGCAGGACGCCGCGATTGCCGCCAATCACCCCCATAATATTTTTCATCCCGAGGGTCAGTTTCGAAATCGAGTGATGTTTGGCGATCGGCACATTGATCAGTCGATCAGCTTCCAGCGCGGGCTGATAGAACTCCCATTCACGCAGTTCCTGACCATCTTTGATCACCAGTTTCTGGTAGGCACGACGATCCATGTATTCAACCGTCACCCGCTCGGAGCGCAGTGCTTCAACCGCTGCGGCGATGCCGCTCTGGGCATAACAGCGCCGTGGATCGTTGCAGGTACGGTCAAACACCCGCACACTTTTCGCCCCCGCTTCGAGACAGGCCGTGACCAGCGTGGCAACCAGTTCGGGGGAGGTGTTCGCCGCCAGCTCCGGGGTCCGGTCCCAGCCGATATTCGGTTTGACCACCACCGTCTCGCCGCGCTTGACGTATTTCTCCATCCCGCCGAGCGCCGCCAGGGTATCGATCACCAGCTGTTCGATATTCTTCCCGGTGCGTACCGCCAGCAGCGACCCTTCCGCTGCAAATACCGGCCGGGAGGGGAGCACCAGAATCGGCACCGCACCGCCCACGGTGGTCAACAATGCCGCGCGTAACGACTGACGAATAAACTCACGACGATCAAGCATGGTTCTTTCCTTTACCCGGAGGTCTGCCAGATATCAACACCGGGCTCAATTCAGATAAAACGCCCTGCCTGCAAAAACTTTCGGGCTGCCTCGCGCGGCGTCGTAGCGGTCGCCGCTCTTTCCAGCCCCGCCATCGCCTCGGCATCAATGGCACCGCCAAGCTTGTCGATCAGACGCGCCAGCGCCGGAAACTTCTTCAAGGTATCTTTACGGACGACCGGTGCTGCCTGGGCGGAAACACCCTCCGGTACGACCCCCCTGGCCTCAAATCCGAGGGGTTTAAGCCAGATCAGATTCAACTCCTGATTGTAGGTCGACTTGACCGCCTGATAGAGAGCAGCGGCGTCCGCCAGCGGTGCGCGTCCGAGAATCGTCACCTGACCAACACCGGTGTACTCAACGTACAGATCGATATCGGCCTTCAGCAGCGCCTGATGGGTATCGACGGGCGACGGATAGCTGACGACCTTGACCGTCGTTCCGGTACGCTCACTGATCAGCAGGCCCAACATCTCGGCCAGGATCTCCTGCTGGGGCGTTCCGCTGGCGCCGATCACCAACGTCTTGCCAACACAGCTCCACGCACTCGCCGACAGAAGGGTAAGCAGAACCCATCCTGTCACAATAATTTTTCCCGCTGTTCTGATGTAACCCATCAGCGAACCTCCTTGCTGATAATCTGTTATTTTCTTACCGGCCCTCAGGGTGCACGGCGACTTCCGCGCCCAGCGGCTCGGGGGTATGAACCTGTCCCAACGCACGATCGCTGCGTCGGTCAAAAATTGATGCGGCAACCAGGGCGGGGTCGGTGGTTCCCCACCAGTTGCGCGGCAGACTGATGTCAGCGTGTTGATTCAACCCCATTTTGACCGCATAACGACGACTGCCAACGATGTTGTTCTGTTCGATCACGGTTCTGTCCTCGGCGCGCGTTACGACAAAGATGCCGATCTCGTTATCACGGATATCGTTGTGATGAATCTGCGCCGTTCCCCGGCGTTCTTCATAGCGCAAACCGTGAGTGTTCTCATAGATACGATTGCCGGACAGTTCCAGCTTGACGGTTGAAAATCGCACCCCGTCGACATTGTAACGAAAGACTGAATCGACCACCCGGGCGGCACAAAAGTGGATCTGAATCCCGCTGTAGGCATATTCGGAGAGCAGATGAGCAACCTCCCCTTTACGTGCAAAGTCGAGATAGAGATATTTCCAGTCGGCCGGTTGCGGATTTGGCTCAGCGCTGGTGAGGACAATCGGCGCGGCCTCCGTACCGACAGCGGTCAATTCCCCTTCGACCATAATCTCCCCGTCTCCGATGCCATCGCCGTCCCGATCGAAGCGTTCAAAACGTATCCGCGTGCCGGGCAGGAGGGTCAAACTGCCGCTCTTTTTGACCGTGACCACGCCCCGGACAAGAATCTCCCCCGCCCAGACGACGGCGCTGTCAATCGTCAAATCTTCATCGATCAGCTGCGGACGCACCCCCAGACAGCTACCAAGCAACAGCGGTGCAGCGCAAACGAGAGCAACAAGAGAAAACCGGCTCTTCACTAGTGATAACCTTCAACCTCCGGTGCAGCGACCTGGTGATTGAGGTTGATGGTGCCGAACTGCTGCTCGTATTTGGCGACACTGTCCTGCAAGACCAGCAACAGCCGTTTGATATGTGCCGGGGATGAAATCACCCGCGAACGGACCTTGGCGCGGGGCGCCTGCGGCTGCACAAAGATAAAGTCAAGGGTAAACTCCGCATCGCTGTGATTGACCATCGCCAGATTGGCATAGACCCCCTGGGCGATCTCTTCATCGAGCTGGATGTCTATTTTGACTTCCTTGACTTCCGGTTTTTTCTTCTCGTTCAAGTTTCTCTCCTTTTCAATCGAGCCGGACAGGCTCGACGACAATGGTGATATTGTCAATGACAGCGCCTGCGCTAACCTCAAGACCGTGGTCGGCACTCTTATCGTACATGCCGAACCGTTCTCCCGGCAACGGTGAATCGCCGTACTCTTCGCGGGCACCGAGATAGTATCTTCCAGCTTCGGGCAGACTCAGCACAAACATCCCGTCAGCGCCGAGTGGTGCGCTCAACGCCGCCGGACGTTTGTGCCCGATCACCCGCTCGGTATAGGCGAAGACATGGACCCCGACCGCCGGATCTCCGGCACTGTCGAGCACCCGCCCTTTCACCAGCGCGCCGCCGGGGCGGCTGAACGTTTCACTCCCCGCCGCCGCACGGGTCTTGCGAATGGCGCACAAGGTGACAACCGCCGTCTTCCCCGCCAGGGCGGTGAGTGGATTTGCGGTATAGATGGCTGACCAGTCGCCTTCCAGGACGGGTCCGACCTGCCCCCCCGCCGACCGTTTGCGGGCGACGAGAAAATAATCACTTTCCGGCAGACCATCAAAAGCGAAGAAGCCGTCTTTCCCGGTCGGCGGTGACCGGCGGTAACCCTGTCCCTTGAGATCATCCGCCACGTCAAGGTAGAGGTAGACGTACGCATCGGCCAACGGCTTGCCCTCCGCCAGGACCTGCCCTTCGATCGCCGCACTGTAGGGATCAGCATACGATTGGCTGGTTGCCGGTCGGGTCGTCACCGCCTGCAATCCCGCCCAGGTGGAAGCCTGTTCTGTCACCGTGACCGGATTTCTTCCGCAGAAAGCAAACAGCCCGGCAGCGGCCAGGCGACCGTACACGGCATAAACACCCGCAGGCAATTCCAGACGATAGCTGCCGTCTGCGCCGCTGAGGGTCGTCGCGAGCGGCCTGGCACTGTAATCAAGGGTACCATAGGCGGCCACCATCATTCCCGCGACCGGCTCATCCCCCTTGATCACCCGCCCTTCGATGATCCCGCTGTTGGCCGCACCGGCCACACTGGCCGTAGCGCTCGGCAAAGTCATCAGGACGTACAAAAAAATAACCATCGCCGGGATACGCATCATTTACCTCGCGGGCCGATTTCCGCCAGCGGTTTCTTTAGCCAGGGACGAAAACGCACAATATCAAGCACGTAACTCTCCTGCCCGAATCCTTCGTAAGTGACGGTCGGTTTGTCATGACGGTCGAAGAACAGCGCGCTGTTACCGTCGCCCACGGCGGCCAACTGCGCGGTGTCGTCCCCCCACCAGTTGCCGCTGACATCAACGTAATCGTTGAATTCGGTCGGGGCCTTGGCGAGCAGAGGGTTCTGGGTGCGCCGCGCCTGCGCCTGCTCCATAACGATCCCCTTTGACCCGGAACGTTTTTCCCAGTCGGCACTCTGGAAAATACCGAGTTCAACCACCAGACGATTGCGGATAAAATGGTTATCTTTCACCTGCGGATACGATGAATAATCGCAGAAAAGAACGACCTCATTCTTTTCGAAGAGATTTTGTTTCAGCGTCGGATTCGCCTTGCGATAGTTATAAACCGCCAGACGATTGTCACGAAACAGGTTGCGAGTCATTGCGGGAGAACCGAACTGGTCATTACGCACTGCGGTCTGATTGGCAATGAATGTGCAGTTTTCGACCACCGGATAAGAGAAAGAAAAATTAACCAGCGCATTTTCGTTGCCGGAAAAATAATTGCGCGTGATCAACGGCGTACTCTGGGTCTGGTTGCAATAGATGCCGACCTTGTTGTCAATAAACCGGTTGTCACTAAGCTCGTCGGTGTATTTCTGCATCAGGCCGATCGCCTGTTCATTCTTTTCAAAGGTATTGCCGCTGATCGGCCCGAAACTGCCATGCGATGCAATGATCGCGGCCTTGCGGTGTCCGCTGAAACGATTGTGGCGAATTGTCGGCCGCGATTTCATTTCAACGTCAACCCCGATGTTGTTATCCGTAAAGGTACAATCCTCAATCAGGGTTTTGGTCTCGCGCAGCAATTTAACCGCCGTTTCGCAGTCGTGAAAACGGCAGTTGCGAATCAGCAGTTCTGTTTCGATCGTCGATAGTGCTACCTTTGCAGAGGAAAACTCGGCATACGTCACAACATGGGGCACCTTGCCACGCCCGTAAAAATCGATCCCCAGCCATCCCGGCGGAGTCTGGAATACGACGGGCCGGGTGCTGCGGCCATCAATTCGCAACAGTCCCTGCACGGTAATTTTCACGTTGGGGTCGGTCACCACAACCGTTGTGCCCGGTGCGACAAGCAACTCTGCATCGACCGGAACGATAACACTCGCGGTGAGCTGCACCTGCTCACGCCAGACGGTTTTCCCCGTCAATGTCTGCGGCGCGGCGGCAACGGCAAGCACCGGGAGCAGCACCAGCACCAGCACCAGCAACACACCCCCAACCAGATTAGCGCGACTCAAGCTGTTCCACATTAATCGTCACCTCATGGGTCGTTGTTTGCGCATCAAAGCGAAGACCGGGCCCCGCCAACCGTCCGTAAAATTCGTTCGTGGCAGGTCCGCCGAATTCCTGCCGGGCCAGCAGGTGGTAGGGGCCGTCACCGGGAAGCGGCAGTTCAAACCGGCCATCGGCACCGGTTGGCGCGGAAAAATAATCAGGCGTGCCGGTCATCGTCGCCGTCGCGTAGGCGAAGACATAGATCCCCGCGACCGGCTCTTTGCCCCCACCGTGAACCACCCCGCGCACACCATGGAACGGCACCGGGTCGTCGGCTTCGAGCATTGACAAGCGGGTGATCGTCTCGATATGGATATCATGCACTTCCCCCGCCTTGATGCGCACCGGGTTGCCATAATAGTAATTAAAATAATCGCCGATTTCAATCGGGCCGTAGCGTCCGCCCTTGAGCCGTTTACGCGCCAGCAGATAGTAGTCACCGGGCGGCAGACGCAAGCGAAAAGTCCCCTTTTCAACCGGGTGAACCAGATAACCCGGGCCCTTGAAACCATTTTCCGGGGCGTTATAAACGTAGAGATAAACCTTTTCGAGCGGCTCCCCCTGGAAGGTGATTTCCCCTTCAATCGCGGAGCGTGCCCCCGGTTTTGGCGGAGCCTCTTGCGGTACGCGAATCAGGTTGAAGCCGACGTTGGTGTAACGCCCCGCCACAACCCGAACCGGACTGCCGCTGTAATAACAGAAGTGATCCCCCGGTTGCGGAGCAGCGGGGTAATCGCGAGCGGTCAGGAAATATTCACCGGGCGGCAAATCGAGCTGATAGGTGCCGTCGAGTGCCGTTGTTTCGGCGCGACCGACCTCCTTGCCCAGAGCGATGTCGGCTACCGCGCGATAAGCACGCACACTGACCCCGGGAACCAGTTCACCGCGCCAGGCCGCACGCCCCTTAACGCCGCTCGCCGCCCACAGCGGCTGCGTCAGCCCTGAAAAAATGATGAAAAAAATTAACAATTTCAAGCAATTACTCCTGCAAAGTGGTCGCAGCCTGCGTCCGCCAGGGGGTAAAAACAACGATATCCAGGGGATAGTCCTTCCCCCCCTCGACGAAAGTCGGGGTGTCACGGCCGTCATCGATGAACGAAGGGTTGCCCTGCGCGCCACTACGCGCCAATTCGGCAGTCCCCTGTGCACCCCACCAGTTATTCATCGCCCGCACCTTGCCGTCCAGTAAACGTGGTCGGCGCTCCGTTTCGCTGACCGGCGTCCCCGCTTTACGCCCGAAGGCACCTTGTTGATTCGCGACACTCTGGCGCTCGGAACTGCCTCGCTCGCGCTCCCAGAGCGAAGACTGATATTCCAGGACCAACGCCTTCTGGTTGGCAATAAAATCGTTGGTGCTGATCTCCGGGTAAGAAGAATAAGCAACCGAAATTGCAATCCGGTTACGCGCCAGCAGGTTGCCGCTGATCTGTGCGTCGGAGCGTCGGTACAGGCGAATCCCGGTTTCGTTACCGGTCAGTCGATTCCCCCGCACCACCGGGCGGGCCGCACGATCAATCTCGATCGCCACCCCGTTGGCCGTAAAATGGTTAGCGCTGATCTGCGCATCGCTGCCGTAGTAGGCAATCATCAGCCCGGTCGGGTTCCCCGCAAACTGATTCCCAACAAAGCGCTGCGGAACGGCCCGGTAAATATAGGCACCGTATTTGCCGTTCGCACTGAAGCGACAACCTTCAACCACCGGAATCGCCTCATCTTTAACGAACAGCCCAACTTTGCGATTTTTTTCAAAGACACAGGCCGTGATCAGCGCGGCACTCTTGCGCCGGACTTCAACGCCGACGTCATTGTCGGTCAGGATCAGTCGTTCCAGGTGCGGCGCTCCGCCACCGATCAGCACAGCGGTGCGTGCTCCGCTGATTACGCTGTCACGCAATACGGTGCGCTGATCACAATTTTTCAACTCGATCCCGCTCCACCCCGAACCGTCGATCCGGCTCCGCTCAATCCGCAGCACACCGGCAACCTCCAGCCCGCCACCGGAAAAATGAACGACGCTGTCCGGTGCAATTGTCAACGTCACTTCCGGGGCAACGCGAACCATCTCGTGCAGGTTCCGTTCGCCGCGCCAGGTTGTATCGGTCGAAATCGTCAGCGCCGCAGCGGGGAGCGGCAGCAACAGCAACAGCAAGATCAACAAAAGCAGGGGGCGAGACATTACCATACCTCACGAACGGTCAGCTCACCAAGGACGGTAGTTTTTCCATCGGCCACCGCGACGCCATGATCAGGGCGCTGATCGTAGGTTCCTACCCATTCCCCCGGTTCCAGCGGCCCGCCAAAGGTGCTGCGGGCGCCGATATAATAGGTGCCGCCGCTCCCGAGATGAAGTGTGAAGTGGCCATCCCCGCCGGTTGGTGCCGAGATATAGGTCGGCTTCCCGACCATCCGGCTGTCAAGATAGGCAAACACATAAACACCCGCCACCGGCGCGCCATCGCTGTCAACCATGCGCCCGCTGAGCGCGGTTCCGGTCGCCGCGAACTTTCCCTGGCCGAGGCGCGCAGCACGCTGGGTGACGCTGACGACTTTCAGTTCCAAATCCCCGATATCGCGGGTCTCGCCGCGTTCCAGACGCACCGGGTTGTCGACGTAAATCCCGTTGTAATCCCCCGCCTGCGGCTCCCCCATGCGCGCCCCATCGGCACGCTTGCGCGCGGCAAGAAAAAACTTTCCGGCCGGCAGCGGAATGTCAAAGCGGCCGGCGCTATCGGTCAATACCGCATCCCCGAAAGACGGTCCCATCATCCCGGCGGCATCCTCACTGTAAACATAAACGTAGGCATTCTTGAGCCCCTGCCCGGCAAGGGTGACCCGTCCGCTCACCCCGGTGTCGGGATCAGCGACCAGCTGACCGTCACGCCCCATCTCCCGCAAACTGAACGGAGCAATCTCCCGCAAACCGTCGGTCACCGTGAGCGGATTGGCCGGACACTCCGCCATCAACATGCGCGTCCGCCCGGACTGGTCATAGTGGCGCAGTTTGCCGATCAGAAAGTAATTCCCGCTGGGAAGTGTCAACCGGAAGCGCCCACGGTCATCGGTCGTGGTGACCGCAAACGGCTGGGTCGAGCGATCCTTTTCCGCCTTGAGATAGATTTCAACCTGGGCGCCGGACAATGGCTGGTCAGCAAACAACAGTGTCCCGCTCAAGCCGCTTTCGCCGGAAGGGGTACAGGCGGCAAGCAGCAGTATAGGGCCACAGATTAAAGTGAAAAATCGGGATAACCGGGTCATGAAGATTCCGTCGTCAGCGTCGGCCTGACCAGCAGCACCAGGCCCAGAGCCAGCAGATAAACTGTTTCACCGGCGAGCAATGTGACATTAAAACCGAAGTTCATCGCCATCACCACCGCCAGAATAGCGCCAAGGACACTGGTTGCACTGTTGATCCCCCAGCTCCACGGCACACCGGTCGCATCGTTTCCGTGAAAGAGACGCATCCCCAGCGGCAGCGGCATACCGAGCAGCAAGCCGAGCGGAGCAAGCAACAGGGTTGCGATCAGGCAACGCCAGAGAATGGTGCTGCCCATCAACGTTTCAAGGACCGGCGACAAAGCAAAGATATACAGGTTGAAGAGCAAAACCAGTGCCAAGAGAATGCGCGGCAGGATCTGTCGCTCACAACCGCGCGTTATCCGCCCGGCAAGCAAACTGCCGAGACCGGAAAAGATCAGTAATGAAAAAAGAATCACCGCCAGTGAATAGATCGGTGGCCCCAGAAAAAGGATAAAGCGTCGCAGCAAACCGATCTCGATCAACATAAAGCCGAGACCGAGACAGGCAAAGTAACCGATCGGCGCCATACCGCTACGCGCCAGGTCGCCACGGCGGGTCAACCACAGCGGCGCGACGATAAAGAGGGCGACCAGCACCGTCACCACCAGCAGCAGGTTACGCAGGATCAGCACCGCCCGGTCTTCAAAATTGCTTTGCTCCGGAAAGGTGAAAAGTCGAATAAAATCGACCGGTTTATACATATAATAGAAAAATGGATTATTGTCGTCGGTCGGGCGCACATTAAACGGAAAATCGCGATAGAATGCCTCGCTGCCGTTTGACGAGAGGAGTTCCCAGAAAGGCCCATCCCCCGCAGTCTGCCCCGGCAAGAGCACAATCTGGAATGCCTTGTCGCGCGCCTCCTCTTTGAGTCGCGCGATGTCGGCAACGGTAAAGGGTGAACGCTTGAGCATGAAGTTGGCCAGTCCCCGCTCCTTGATCACAGCGATATGTTGCGCCGGGTCAGCAACACCGAGATCGTTCAGCAATGCCAGCCCGAGGGAGACCAGGCGCAACGATTCCCGCTCAAAAATAAACCGCGAAATAGTCAGAATTCCGTCATCGGTCAGATGATCCCAGTAGTCGTGAAAGGCTTCCAGCGTATAGAGATTGTTTTCTGACAAGGTAAAGGCCCCCGCTGCCGGGGCCATCCGTCCGAAGACCGCCGAGGCCTGAATCACATCGTAGCGCTGTGCAGAGCGGCGGATGAAACTCCGTCCTTCGTCGATCACCACCCGAACTTCGGGACGTTGATACAACTGTCCGGTGAAGGCCCCGAATTCCTCGTTAACCGCCTGGACGATCAGCGGGTTGACTTCGACCGCCGTGACGTGAGCGGCACCCATGCTCAGCGCCGCCAGAACATCTTTCCCTCCCCCCGGACCGATGACCAGGCCGCGAGCATGTTCCTTGAGGGTATACGGCAGGGCAATAACGTTATTGCGGAAAAAATCGAGCCCCTCATCACCGTTCCAGCGATACATGGTGGTGTAGCCGGTATCATCCACCACCATGCCGAGCTGCTCGGGAACCGGTCCGCGATAGGTCCGTGACAGCCCCCACGCCTGCCCCATCTCCTGACTCTGTGACGGATAGACCGCAACCCGTGAAAAGGAGTTCCACGAACTCCAGAGCAGATTCGGTTCGTAGCGCCCGCGCACGAAACGGATATCGGCAAAACCGGTCCAGTAGTTACCTGCGGCCAACAGCAAAAAGGTACAGAGCAGGCCGCCAAGAACCACGCGCGGCATGCGTCCCCCCCCTGTGGGGGTCAGCAGGGCGGCGGCCAGCAGGCCGATCGTTGCTATCAACGGCAACGCCGTCACCCCGCCGACCAGCTTCAACAACAAGATAATCAGCAGACAGCCGGTCCCGGCACCGAGCAGGTCCCAGCAGTAGAGGCGGTTGATATGCTCCACGTAGCGCGACAACAACAAGGTCACCGCCAGTCCGCTGAAGAAAAAAGGCAAGGCGGTCAGCAGGTAGAGGGCGGCAAGGACCAGCAGCAGCTCCCCGGGCACCCCTTTATCGTAAAATCCTTGCTGAAACGGTTGATAAAAGGGCTGATGAAAAAAGGACAAAACCTTGAAGCCGAATTGCGGTGACCAGTGAAAGAGGTAAAAAAGGCCGAAAAAAAAGGCGACGCAGAGGCCGAACAGCACTGCGCAACGCGCTGCCAGCAGGTTGGCTTTCGAAGTCGGAAAATAGCGCGGCAGCAGGTACACGACCAGCGCCGCCGTGCCGAGACCAAAGAGCGCCAGAGAGATCGCCATGGAAGCAAAATGGTACCACATCAGCACCGAAAAGATCCGTGTCAGAATCAGTTCGTACATCAGGGTGGCAAGACACAGGGAAAAAAGCCCCCAACAGGTTTTTCGGCTCGGGGCAGTCATGTTGCGTGTATTTGTCATGGTGATTCGTTGATCCGTACGCTGTGCAAGCGATGGTCACGTGCCCCGAAAAAGAGCTGGCGGTCGTGCAGCAGTGGAATACTCTGAACCGGCGCGCCAATCAACAACGTCGTTATTGCATCGCCACTGTCAGCATTGACGGCCAGCAGGCGACCATCGTTAAGCCCCAGAAACAGGCGCCGTCCACTGAGCAGCGGCGTCGCATATGCCGGTCCACCCAACGTGCTGCGCCAGATCGTTGTGCCGTCGGCGGAGTCAAGTTTCCACAAACCACCTGCGGCGGTGGCAACATAAATGGCGCGATCGTCAGCGACCGGCGCAGCATAGTAGCATGCTTCGCCGAGCGCTCGTGACCAGCGGCGCTCACCGGTGAAGGTGAAGGCGGTGACCGTTCCCGCGCGATCGACCACCAGCGGCCCCGCTGCGCTCAGCAACGGGGAACTGAGGAGCGGTGCGGCGAGCGCGGCAGCCCAGACTTCCTTGCCTTCAAGATCGAGAACCACCAGCCGTCCCGTTCCGGACGTGAGATAAATACGCTCTGCGGCAACGATCGGCGTCGCCCGTAGCGGTTGCCCGGCAGCGTATTGCCAGAGCAACGCGCCGCTGTCGGCGTGCAGCGCGTAGAGGGTCCCGTTCCACGCCGGAACCAGCAGCAGGTCACCAGCCAGCACCACCCCCCCCTGACGATGATCGTCCGCCACCGATTGCGGATAGCTAAAGGACCAGAGCAGTGCTCCGCTGTCGCGCTCGCGACCCTGGACCTCGCGTCCCCAGTTGTGCAGATAGATCCGCTTCTCAGTGACCGCCAATGGCGCATCGATCACCTCACCGCTGTCAATCCGCCAGCGCCGCTGCCCCGCCAGATCCAGCGCCTGAAGGCTGCCATCCCAGCTGGCCGCAAAAACCGTGGCGGCGGCAATGGCCGGTGGGGCATCGATAAACCCGCCGGTTTCCACCGTCCATCGCGGCTCGAATGTCAACCGGTCACGTGGCCCGCTGCCGGGCACCCACGCGGGCAGCGGAGACAACGTCACGGTGCCGATCGCGGGATCCTGACGACGATCAAAAATTGTGGCGACAGCACGCTGCGGGTCAGCGTCTCCCCACCAATTGCCACTCAGCGCCACATCATTGGCAAAAAAATCACCGAGACGAAAATTCCATCGATTGTCGTACAAGTTGTTGTCTCGAATCGTATACGCACGATCCGTTTCAAAGAGGAAGATTCCAGTGCCATTGTAACGAATGATATTGCGCTCCAGAGTCACCGTCGAGTTACGAAAATTAACCCCCTTGCCAAGGTTGTTTTCAATCAGATTATTGCGCAGAACAAAGCTGGCCTGCCCCAACCGCGAACCATCAATATTGAAGTGAATGGTGCAGTCCGCAACAATCCCGCGGGTGAAATGTGCGTGCAGGGTGTAGGCGGAATCACGAATTTCACAGTAGCGCAACTCGACCTTGCGCGAAAAATCGACCCGTAATTCGAGCCAGTCGCCCGGTTGTGGATCCGCCTCGGCACTGTGAAAAAGAATCGGGCGAGCGGATGTTCCGATCGCCTGGAGCTCCCCCTCCACCACCAGCACCGCATCACCGAGGCCATCGCGATTCACATCGCGGCGGACGAAAGCGATATCGGTTCCGGGGCGAATGGTCAGCGTAGCCCCTTTTGCGACCTTGACCGTTCCGTCGATAATGATCGAACCACTCCAGATCGCATCATGGGTCAGCGTCAATGATTTAAAATGCGTTACTTGAGGGGAGTGCGTACCGGCAAAGAGACAGCCACTCAGCAGTAAAGTCATGACGATACCAAGCAGCCGCACTACCACATCTCCTCCACCACCAGACGGATGTCAGTGCGGGTTTGACCCTTGTCGATCAACAGGGAATGGTCGGGGCTACCCTCATAAACGCCATAGAGATCACCCGGGCCGGGTGCCCCGCCGAGGGTATTGCGAGCGGCCAGATAATAGGTGCCGCCGTGAGGAAAGGATAAGATGAACCGCCCGTCAGCCCCGGTCGGCTGCGACACAAAGAGCGGGCGATTAAGCATTTGTGCGTTATCGTAAAGTATCGCCCGCATCCCCGCCACCGGATTGCCTGCAACATCAACAATGTGCCCCTGCAATGAAGTGTCGCCGAAGAGGTGTTCCGCATAGCGCTCGACCTTGTCCGGAACTTCAAGCAGTGCGATGCCGATCCGAGCGACCTGATCGGCATGAACAGTCAATGGATTGTCGGCATAATAGCCGTAGAGATCACCGGCGCGCAACGGTCCGAGCTGCTGCGCACCGCGCCGCAAACGAACCAGCAGATAATAAGTACCGGGGGGAAGTTCTGCTTCAAAATAACCTTCTGCATCGGTCGGGCCGACAATCTGATACCCCATGCCCTTGAGCTGACTGGTCAGATCGGTATAAACAAAAACCATCGCCCCGGCCAGCGGCGCCCCCTGATGAGTGACCACCCCCGCCACTCCGGTGGTCGCGAACGGTTCAAGCGGAAGGATAACATCACGCCAAGTCGAAACCAGACCGACATTCAGTTCGGTTATCCCTGCGGCGGGGACGGTTATCGGATTGCGGCCATAATAGGCAAAAGACTCTTCTCCGCGCGCCAGCAGATAGTAATCCCCCGGCGGGAGATGCAACCGAAAAGTACCGTCGGTGGCGGTCGCCACCCGGTACGGCGGGAGCCCGCGCAAGGTCGTAACATCAGCAGGGTAGGCATCGACAGAGGCCGCCGCGCTGCGGGAGGCGCTGGTGAGCTTACCGGCAACAACGGCCCCCTTCGGCACCCTGGCGACCAGAGCACAGGAGCACAATACGAACACTATGGAGATAATGGCGATATTTTTCATTGGCTCTGTGGCTAGCATGATTCATTCCAATTGACGTTTGAGTGGCCAATAATAGTCAAATCGGTTGATCACTTTCCCTGAACCAAAAAGCGGGTCGCAACTGCGACCCGCTCTAATCGGTGGAATGGAAGGGATGGTTACTTGATGGCCTGCGAAAGCATGTTCGGCTTGCTCAGGGCAGGCTCAATGATTTCCAGCAACTGGCCGGTCTTGACATTTTCAACCCGCGCTTCGATGCCACTCGGGAAAACGGCAACAACGTCGTAGGTCTTGGCCGCATTGAGGCCGAAGTGCAATTGCTGCGGTGACTGGGCACAGAAGCCACTGGCGGAACGCAGTTCACGCATTGCAGTCAGCTTGCTCTGTCCCGCCTCATAGACACTGACCTTGCTGCCGTAGGCGTCGCGGCTGGAGGTGGTGCCGCTCAGTTTAATCTTCAACCAGTTGTTATCGTTCTGATCGTTGATATAAAGCTTGTTCTCGGCCCCCCAGTTGATCACATAAAGGTCGAGGTCGCCATCGTTGTCAACATCGGCAAATGCCGTGCCCTTGGTACGTACGGTTTCGCACTGCAACTGCGGCTGCTGGTCAGCCACGTTGGTGAAGTTGCCTTTGCCATCGTTGATATAGAGCTGGTTGGCCAGCTTGCAGTCCCCTTCGTAAAGGTCCAGATCGCCGTCGTGGTCAACATCGCCAAAGGTAGGGCCTTTTCCCCAGCCCTCGTGCTTACCGGCAATCTTCTCCGTCGCTTCGGTAAACGTGCCCTTGCCGTCGTTCAGATAAAGTTTATTGGAACCAACATAGTTCGACACGAAAAGATCGAGCGTGCCGTTGTTGTCGATATCGGCAAACGCCGCGCCAAGCCCCCAGTGGGGGTCTGCCACACCGGCCTGCTGACTGACATCCTTGAAGGTACCGTTGCCATTATTGAGATACAGCTTGTTCGGCTCACCGACCGGATAGCGTCCGTTGACCACGTAGAGGTCGACAAAATTGTCGTTGTTCACGTCGGCCCAAACCCCCATCCAGCTCCACGACGGATCGCCGACTCCGGCAAGATCACTCACGTCAGTAAAGGTCTCGTTGCCGTTATTGCGGTAAAGAACATTTTTCGCGCCAACACCGTAGTTGGCACAATAGATATCGAGATCACCATCATTGTCATAATCAGCAAAGGATGCCGCATAGGTAAACACCTTCGCACCAACCCCCGCCTGCGCTGTCACGTCAGTGAAGGTGCCGTTGCCGTTATTTTTCAGCAGACGGTTCGCCTCGATTTCATAACGACCGCCGGTCGCCAGGTAAAGATCGATAAAACCATCGTTGTTATAGTCGCCAAAGACGCTGCCCATGGTGAACCCGGGATGATCAATCCCGGCGCCGGCCGTGGCCGTAACATCCTCAAAACGGCCATCGCCTTTATTCAGAAGGAGCTTGTTTGCCCCCCCCTTGTTTGAGACATACAGATCGACCAGGCCGTCGTTGTTGATATCAGCAAAAGCGACGCCCTTGCCCAGACCGTCGTCGGCAACCCCTGCCGCCACCGACACATCGCTGAATTCGCCCGCCAAAGCTCCGCCGGCGCTGAGCAGCAAAGCCGCCATAATCGCTATCGATTGCACAATCTTTCTACGCATAGGACCTCTCCTTTTCACCGATTAACTTCGCCAAACAACTTATACTCGCCAAAGATAAATGACTGTTTAAGATGACACATCAGCCAAACTCTAGCAGAACAGGCGACGATGTCAACACCACTCAAAAAGCTTGCAACACGCCGTAGACAGCGCATTTACTACCACCGACAGTCAGCATCTTTACTTACCAACCGACGATCAACCTGATACATCTGTCCTGTAGTTTGATGCAAAAAACAGGCCGTCGAATAATGACAAAAAATCGTCACCGGGAAACGGTAACGCAGGCAGAGGCTCATCAACTCCAGAGCTGCAATCCCCACCCGAGCAGAACCGCCCCGCTCACCCCGCTCACCACGAAGGTCATCACCACCCGCAACCGAAACATGCCGCTTAAGGCAATGATTGCCGGGATACTCGACACCGGGCCGGCCATCAGTAAGGTGTAGGCCGCCCCCCGATCAATCCCCATGTCCAGCAAGCCCGCCAGAATCGGAATAATCGTAATCTGGTTGGTCGGCAGCGGCAGTCCGATAAAACTTGCCAGCAGCACCGAGAAGAGATTGTTGCGTCCGATCAGCACGGTTATCCAGTCGACCGGCACGAACGTTACCAACGCCGCTTCGAGGATGATCGCCAGCAGCAGATATTTGCCGACGAACAGCCCCGCATCCAACGTCCGATCAAAGATAAAGCGGCAGCGACTGGAGCGCGGCACAACCTGCATCCGCTTAACATGAATACCGGACGCGGCGCCGATATCCGCAGCCGGGGCGAGGGTTCCATCCTCCTTGTAAACAGGTTTCAACCGCAGTAGATCTCCCGCCAGAAAGCCTTGCCTGACCAGCCAGTGTGTCACCAGCCCGGCACTGATCCCCAGCGCCGCGGCACCACCAAGTTTGAGCAGTGCCCAGTCCAGTCCCAGCCCGCGCCAGGTCAGGACAAAGGCATCCGGCCCCATAATCGGCGAAGTCACCAGGATCGCCAGCAGCGGCGGCAACGGCGTTCCCATCATCGCCAGAGAAATCACCACCGGCAGGATACCGCAAGCGCAGAGGGGCGACACCATGCCGACCGCAACCGCGATAAAAACCGCAAAAATTCCCGCGCGATTGACCACTTTGCGAATCCGCAGATCCAGCTTGTACCCCTTGATCAAACCCACCAGCAGGATCGACAGCAGGAAAAACCACCACATCCGGCTGATTTCCAGCCAGATGACACCAAAAAACTGTTCCCAAAGACTCGTCGGCAAGCAGTTATCCTTTCACCGCAGCGGTCAATTCTGTCATCATCATCAGTTCTTCGTCAGGACAGGTGCGCAGTTCATCGAGCAGAATATCGAGCTGCACCGCCAGCGCCGCTTCGCGTTGTCGTAACTCGGTGGCCGACAACGCCGCACGTTGCGACTCCAGCATGGCGCGCGCCTGCCGGTATGCTCCGCTGCGCCGCAAGGCCGCGGCGGTCAACTGCACGCTGATCCCCGCACCGCTCTCAGTGCGCAAATCGAGACGTTGCTGGCCGCCCGGCAACAGCCGCAACGTTCCGGTCGCTTCATCACAACCGGTCGTCTGGACAATGCCGTCAAGCGCACAGCTTCGCGCATAAACCAGCGCCATCAACCGGCCACTGATCCCCGCCGCTTCAAGCCTTTTGCGGGCGGCCCACCCCATCCGTCCACCGCAGGTACTCATCGGGCAGTAGTGGCCGTGCTCGTTGCGAATCGCGATAAAAACGTCGGGCGGCGGCAAAGGTATCGTGAACCTTTCAGGGAGTTTAAAACTCATAATGATGAGGGCAATCTGTTTCCCGAATTGCGTAATATTTTGCCGTCATGTCAGGGGTCAGAAACTGTCGCACCTCACGCAACGCCCGCTCAAAGTGCGCTGCGGTAACAATGGCAGAATCGCTCTTGATCGCATTGACCGTTGCCCGCTTGCAGAGGCTTTCAATATCCCAGCCGACGTAACCTTCCGCCTGTTCAGCCAGTTGTTTCCGGTCGATTCCAGCGGCCAGATTCGGCATTTTATCCATGTAGATATCGAGCATCCCGAGGCGATCTTCGGCGCTTGGAGGATGGACAAAAACCTTCCGGTTATAACGTTTTTTCTCCTTGATCAGCGCCTGATCAACAGTATCGATACGGTAACACGAACCGATCAGCATCACCCCCTCGACCTGATTGATCCGATCGACCTGCTCAATGAAAAGCCGAGTCAGCGCCTTATCGGCAAAGGTCGGCGGCACCGCCCGCAGATTACCGGGGCTCCACTCATAATTGCATCCGGCACGCGGCGCCAGCCACTCACAGTCAGAGATAAAGAGGATACAGGGAGCTTCATGGATCGCGCAGTCAAACGCCTCGACCAGCTCCGCCCCTTTGCCGAGCATCTCCTGCCCGGAGATGTAAACAAACGGAACTCCGGCTTCAGCGGCACAGGCTTCGGCCAGCATGGTGATCCCGGTGCCGAGCGGTCCCCACATCATCACCCCGGCGGGGATACCGAGATTGTGTTGCTTGAGCATCTCCGGCTTCTGCAGCGGCAGACAGACCATCTCTTTAAGGGTTTCCTTGACATCGGCATAACCGCCGATATCGTCCCAGGTGAGAGCCGGGTCGCGAACTTCGTAAAATATATTCTGGAGCTTTCGATGCATATTTGATATCCGTCCATAAGAAGAAGTCAGGCGCGCGACAATCGCGACAGCTCATAAAGTCGCACCGCACGTAACAATAAAACAACCGGGATAAAAAAATTAAGCAACATTCATGCCACCAGGCTTGACGGTTTAGGCATAATGTCGGTACCCTGAAACTGCATCTACTGGAGGTTTAAATTCCATGGAAAAATTCATTCTGGCAATTGATCAGGGAACCACCGGCAGTACCGCCTTGCTGCTTGATCACGCGATGGTCGTTCGGGCCCGGGCGACCGTTGACTTCCCCCAGTACTTTCCGCAACCGGGCTGGGTCGAACATGATCCGGATGAAATCTGGGCCTCGGTTGCCGACGCGACGCGACGCGCCCTGGCCAGCGGAGCCATCGACCCGTCCTTGATTGCCGCCATCGGCATGACCAATCAACGCGAAACAACCCTCCTCTGGGAACGCCGCAACGGCAGAGCAGTACATAACGCCATCGTCTGGCAGTGTCGGCGCAGCGCCTCAATCTGCGCCGAACTCAAGGAACGTGGGCTGGAAGAAGAGTTCCGCGCCAGAACCGGGCTACTCCTCGATCCCTATTTTTCCGGAACCAAATTGACCTGGCTGTTGCGGCAACACCCAGGACTGCGTGCTGCCGCCGAAGGCGGCGAGCTGGCCTTCGGCACCATCGACAGTTTTCTGGTCTGGCGCCTGACCGGCGGACAAAATCATGTCACCGATGTCTCGAACGCCTCGCGCACCCTGCTGATGGAACTGAGTGAACGGTGTTGGGATGACACGCTGCTCCACCACCTCGACATCCCGCACCGCCTGCTGCCGGAAATCCGCTCTAATTCCGAAATTTACGGCATGACGCAGGGGCTGGATTGGCTGCCGGACGGCATTCCGGTCGCGGGGATGGCGGGTGATCAGCAAGCCGCGCTCTTCGGCCAGGCCTGCTTCAAGCCGGGCGAGGCCAAATGTACCTACGGCACCGGAGCTTTTTTACTGGAAAATACCGGGCAGGAGATCGTCGTCAGCAGGCACGGTCTGTTGACCACCGTCGCCTGGGAACTGAACAACATCATCACCTACGCCTTGGAGGGCAGCGCCTTTATCGCTGGAGCAGCGGTGCAATGGCTGCGTGACGGCCTCGGCATTATCGACTCCTCGGCGGAGGTTGAAACACTTGCGGCAAGCGTTCCGGACAACGGCGGCGTCGTCTTTGTTCCGGCCCTGACCGGACTCGGCGCGCCGCACTGGAACAGCGCCGCGCGCGGCGTCATCCATGGCCTGACCCGGGGCACGACCAGCGCCCATCTGGCGCGAGCCACGCTGGAGGGGATCGCCCTGCAAATCGTCGATCTGGTCGCCGCCATGGACGAGGATCGGGGGTATCCGCTGCGCCAGCTCAAGGTTGACGGCGGTGCCGCCGCCAACAACCTGCTGATGCAACTCCAGACCGATCTGCTCAACCTGCCTGTGGTTCGCCCGGCAATGCTTGAAACCACGGCTCTCGGTGCGGCGCTGCTGGCAGGGCTGGCCGTGGGTTTCTGGCGCAACCAGGACGAAATTGTCGCCAATTGGCACAAAGACCACGACTTTTTGCCCCGCATGGCGGCGGAACAGCGCGACCGACTGCTGCAACAGTGGCGACAGGGATTGAAAAAAGTGTAAGGGCCTGTAGGAAAATAAGGTGGCCAACATTGCGCTCAGATTTGGATCAGATTTGGTTGCAGCGATTGAACAAAACCGCAGGCCTGGCAGGGCTAAGTCGAGTCAGTCACAGGGGTCAGGTCACGACAAATTTGTTCTAACACGGACATGATCTTGGCACCGAAGAATTTTTACTCATCCGCAGATAATCGAGAACCGACCGG
>JARGFI010000043.1 GCA_029210745.1 Desulfuromonadales bacterium | reverse complement strand
CCGAGGATGAAGGAGTTTCCTTTATACGCGATCTGTGGCTGTTTGACCAGAAAAAAGATGAAATCGGCAAAGGTAGCTGGGGTTGTGGGTTGGGACGAATTTATCCTGCCCAGACCGGGGTTCAGGCTTGACAGCGACAAGCCCCGCAAGCTATAGTCGCCCCCTGCTATTCCAGCCCGATTATTGTATACAGTATACTTTTTAGCAAGAATGCTCGACACTTTTACCGTGACTAAATTTATTTATCACAGGGAGGCTTTGTGACCTTTCAGGAGCTGATTCTTTCATTACAAAATTTCTGGGCCAAACAGGGGTGCATTATTCAGCAACCTTACGATATCGAGAAAGGTGCCGGAACCTTCAACCCCGCGACTTTTTTACGGGCACTCGGCCCGGAACCGTGGAACGTTGCTTATGTGGAACCCTCGCGCCGCCCCACTGATGGTCGCTACGGTGAAAACCCGAATCGCCTTCAGCATTATTATCAGTTTCAAGTCCTCTTGAAACCATCGCCGATGAACATTCAGGAGCTTTATCTCGATTCACTCAAAAGTTTCGGGATTGACCCGTCGAAACACGATATTCGCTTTGTCGAAGACGACTGGGAATCGCCGACCCTCGGCGCCTGGGGGCTGGGCTGGGAAGTCTGGCTCGACGGCATGGAAATCACCCAGTTTACCTACTTCCAGCAGTGCGGCGGCATCGACCTGAAGCCGATTCCGGGGGAAATCACCTACGGCATCGAGCGTATCGCCATGTATATCCAGGGGGTCGATAACGTCTACGACCTGGAGTGGGTTGACGGCATTAAATACGGCGCGGTGCATCACCAGACCGAAGTCGAATTCTCAACATATAATTTCGAGGAAGCCGACACCGCGATGCTCTTTCAGCTCTTCGATATGTACGAAAAGGAATCGACCCGGCTGGCGGAACTGGAGCTGGTCTTCCCCGCCTACGACTTTGTGCTCAAGGCTTCGCACGCTTTCAACCTGCTCGATGCGCGCGGCGCTATTTCGGTGACCGAGCGGGCCAACTACATCGGTCGGGTGCGCAACCTGTCACGGCTCTGTGCTCAGGGGTATGTTGCCCAACGTGAAAAACTCGGTTTCCCGTTATTGAAGAAGTAAACCCTATGCTCTGGGAGTTTTAATATATGTCCGCGGAACTTTTTCTGGAAATTGGCGCTGAGGAAATCCCCGCCGGGTTCATCCCGGTGGCGCTGGCCGACCTCGAACGTTTGCTACGCAAGGAATTCGACAGTGCACAGATCGGCTACGGCGCCATCCGCACCTTCGGCACCCCGCGGCGTCTGGCTATCGCCATCGATGCCGTGGTCATTGAGCAACCGACTCGTCGCAGTGAGGCCATGGGCCCGGCCCGGCACATTGCCTTCGATGCCGATGGCCAGCCAACCAAAGCGGCCATCGGCTTCGCCCGTGGTCAGGGGGTTGATGTTGCCGACCTGAAAATCGTCACCACCGACAAAGGGGAGTATATCTGTGCCGAAAAGGAAGAGGTGGGGCGCAAGACCGTCGAACTTCTCCCTGAACTGCTGCCGAAAATGATCGCCGCCTTGCCCTTTCGCAAGTCGATGCGCTGGAAAGACCTTGAGGTCCGCTTCGCTCGTCCGCTTCACTGGATCGTCGCCCTGTTCGACGGCGAGGTGGTGCCCTTCACTTACGGCAACCTGACCAGCGGCAACCACTCGCGCGGGCACCGCTTTCTGGCACCGCAGGAGTTCTGTGTCAGCTCCGCCAACGACTATCTGAGCGCCGCCGAAAAGCATTTCGTCATCGCCGATATCGCCCGCCGTAAAGCGCGCATCAAAGAGCAGGTCGCAGCGATTGCCGCTGCCGAAGGCGCTCATCTCCTTGAGAATGAGGAGCTCCTCGACGAGGTTACCAATCTGGTCGAATTTCCGGTTGCTCTGGCTGGTGGTTTTGATCCGGAATTTCTTAAATTACCCCGCGAACTGCTGATTACCTCGATGCGTGAGCATCAGCGCTATTTCAGCCTGATTGCAGCTGACGGCAAGCTGTTGCCACGCTTCATCACCATTGCCAACAATCAGGTTGACGATCCGGCTGTCATCGTTCGCGGCAATGAGCGCGTCATTCGCCCCCGGCTGTCCGACGCCATGTTCTTCTGGGAAAAAGATCAGCAGACGCCTCTTGCGAACCGCCTTGACGCCTTAAAAAATGTCGTTTACCAGCGTCAGCTCGGCACCAGCTTTGAAAAGGTATTGCGCTTCAAGACCATTGCCGCCGAGCTGGCTGAACGTTTTGAGCCAGCAGCAAAAGCGTTGACCGAGCGTGCCAGTGAGCTGGCCAAATGCGATCTTGAATCGAACATGGTCTATGAATTCCCTGAACTGCAAGGGGTCATGGGGCGCGAATACGCGCTGCTCGAAGGGGAAGATCCGCGTGTCGCCCGCGCCATCTTCGAACACTACCTGCCGGTCGAAGCTGGCGGGGAGCTCCCCTCCGACAATGTCGGGGCGTTTGTTTCGCTGGCCGACAAGATCGACACCCTGTGCGGCTGCTTTGGCGTTGGCCTGATCCCGACCGGATCGGCGGACCCTTATGCCTTGCGGCGCACGGCCATCGGCATTCTCTCAATTATTCTTGATCGCGGCTATTCGCTGTCAATTCCCGAACTGGTGGCGCGTGCCGTTGCTCAATTGGCAGCAAAATTGACCCGGCCAGCGACTGAAGTTCAAGCAGATGTCATTGAATTCATCCGCCTGCGCCTCGTCAACCTGCTGACCGGTCAGGGCTACGCCCAGGACGTTGTCGATGCCGTATTGTGCGCGGCGTTCGATGACGTGACCGATGCGGTTAAACGGGTTAAAGCATTGGCGCAGATGAAAACGCGCGACGATTTCGAAGCGCTGGCCGTCGCCTTTAAGCGGGTGGTCAACATTATCAAGGACGGCGTTGTCACCGAGGTCAACCCGAAGTTGTTTGAAAAACCGAGTGAACAGAAGCTGCTGACGGCGCTCGAAGCGGTCGAGAACCGATGTGCAACCGCCACCCGCAGCGCCGACTATACCGCTGCCTTGCGCACTATCGCCACATTGAGGGAACCGGTCGATGACTTCTTTGCGGCGGTGATGGTCATGGCCGAGGATGAAAAAGTCAAGGCCAACCGGCTGGCGCTGCTGACCCGTGTCGCCGGACTTTTCGCCAAGATTGCCGACTTCACTCGTTTGAGCATTTAACATAACATATAACCGAACCGCGCCCCTTGCGCGGTTCTTTTGTTTAGGGATCACCACCACTTATCATTGGGGAGGTTGCTCCCCCAACAACCTACATCGTGTCAAGGAGGATTTTGATGGCAAAGCAACATGTGTATTTCTTTGGTGACGGGCATGCCGAGGGTAATGGCCGCATGAAAAATCTGCTCGGGGGCAAAGGTGCCAACCTGGCGGAAATGACTTCCATCGGCCTGCCGGTTCCGGCCGGTTTTACTCTCACCACAGAAGTTTGCACCGAATACTACGCCAATGACCGGAATTATCCGGCGGGGCTGACTGAAGAAGTTCAGGCCAATCTGGCGCGTGTCGAGCAATTGATGGGGAAAAAATTTGGTGATGCCAGCAACCCGCTCCTGGTTTCGGTGCGTTCCGGTGCCCGGGCTTCGATGCCGGGAATGATGGATACCGTTCTCAATCTCGGTCTTAACGATACCACGGTGCAGGGCGTGATTGCCCAGAGCGGAGACGAGCGCTTTGCCTACGACTCCTATCGACGTTTTATTCAGATGTATTCAAACGTCGTCATGGGGATGTCCGGTGAGGATCTGGAAGATATCCTCCACGACATGAAAGAAAAAAAGGGGGTCAAAGAGGACACGGACCTCAACGCCGCAGACCTCAAGCAACTGGTATCCCTGTTCAAAAACAAGGTCAAGGCGGAACTTGGCAAAGAATTCCCTGACGATCCCAAAAAGCAGCTGTGGGGAGCGATCAGCGCCGTTTTCAGTTCCTGGATGAACGCCCGCGCCATCACCTACCGGCGGCTGAATAATATTCCGGCCGAATGGGGGACTGCCGTCAACGTCCAGTCGATGGTTTTCGGCAACATGGGCGATGATTGCGCGACCGGCGTCGCCTTTACCCGTGACCCCTCGACCGGAGAAAACTACTTCTACGGCGAATATCTGGTCAATGCGCAGGGCGAGGATGTGGTGGCGGGGATTCGCACGCCACAGCCGATCAACAAAGCCAAACACAAACCGGGCGACCTGCCCGCCATGGAAGACGTATTGCCGGAATGCTACGCGCAGTTGGCGAAAATTCGCGACATCCTTGAAAAACACTATCGTGACATGCAGGATATCGAATTTACAATCGAAAAACACAAGCTCTACATGCTGCAAACGCGCAATGGCAAGCGCACCGCCAAGGCTGCAGTACGCATCGCCGTCGATATGGTCAAGGAAGGGCTGATCAGTGAGAATGAGGCGGTGCTGCGCGTTGCCCCCGAGCAACTCGATCAATTGTTGCATCCGTCACTCGATCCTGCCGCCGAAAAAATCGTTGTTGCCAAAGGGCTCCCCGCTTCTCCCGGCGCGGCTTCGGGCGCAATCATCTTCACCGCCGATGAAGCCGAAGCGGAGGCCAAACTCAACCGCAAGGTTATTCTGGTTCGCGTCGAAACCAGTCCCGAAGACATCCACGGCATGCACGCCGCCCAGGGCATCCTCACCGCTCGCGGCGGGATGACCTCGCACGCGGCGGTCGTCGCCCGTGGCATGGGGAAATGTTGTGTTGCCGGGTGCGGCGACATTAAAGTTGATTACCGCAACGAAACCATTACCACGGTCAAAGGGGATGTTTTCAAAAAGGGCGAGATCATTACTCTCGACGGTTCGACCGGCGAAGTAATGCGCGGCGAGGTCCCCACCGTTCAACCGGAACTGTCCGGTGAATTCGGTGAGCTGATGGTCTGGGCCGACAACATCCGCACCATGAAGGTTCGCACCAACGCCGACACTCCGAACGACGCCCAGGTGGCCCGCGACTTTGGGGCCGAGGGGATCGGCTTGTGTCGCACCGAGCATATGTTCTTTGAAGGCGACCGGATCATGGCGGTCCGCGAAATGATTCTTGCCGAAGATGTTGAAGGGCGCAAGAAAGCCCTCGAAAAAATCCTGCCGATGCAAAAAGGCGATTTCCTCGGACTCTTCCGGGTCATGAAAGGTCTGCCGGTCACCATCCGCCTGCTCGACCCGCCGTTACATGAATTCCTGCCGCACACCGACAAGGAAATTGATGCCCTGTCAAAGGACATCGGCGTTCCCGCGGCGACACTCAAGGCCAAGGTTGAAGCGTTGCACGAATTCAATCCGATGCTCGGCCACCGTGGCTGCCGTCTGGCCATCACCTACCCGGAAATCTATGACATGCAGGTTCAGGCGATCATGGAAGCCGCCTGCGAACTGAACAAAAACGAAGGATACGCTATCATCCCCGAGATCATGATTCCGCTGGTCAGCGAAGTGCGTGAACTGGCGGTGCTGCGCGCCAACGCCATCAAGGTCGCGGATGCCGTGATCGCCCGCTACGGTGTAAAGGTTGAGTATCTGATCGGAACAATGATCGAACTGCCGCGCGCCGCATTGACCGCCGACGTGATTGCGGCCGAAGCCGAATTCTTCTCCTTTGGCACCAACGACCTGACCCAGACCACCTACGGTCTGTCACGCGATGATGCCGGGAAATTCCTGCCCTTCTACGTCGAGAAAGACCTTTTCCCGAACGACCCCTTCGTTGCCATCGATCAGGAAGGGGTTGGCCTGCTGGTCAAGATGGGGTGTGAGAAAGGGCGCGCCGGACGACCGGGGATCAAGCTCGGCATTTGCGGTGAGCACGGCGGGGAACCGTCGTCGGTCATTTTCTGCCATCAAATCGGCCTCGACTACGTTTCCTGCTCGCCGTTCAGGGTACCGATCGCCCGCCTCGCGGCGGCACATGCGGTCTTGCTGGAAAAATAATTCGCTGGTCTCTGGACACATTATTCGCACCAATAAAAAACGCCCTCGTTACACGAGGGCGTTTTTTATTCTGATGCATCCGGACAACCAGGCTGTTTCAGGCAACCGTGACCCGCAGCCGTCCGACCTGCTCGATCTCCGCCTCAAGCACATCGCCACTGTTGACCGCCGCGACACCGGCAGGGGTTCCGGTAAGCAGGATATCCCCCGCTTCCAGCGTAAAAATCGCCGAAGCGGCAGCGATTAATTCCGGGATGCCGCGCATCATCAGGGCGGTGGTGGCATCCTGCCGCAACGCCCCGTTGACGCGCAACGCAATGCGCAGCCGCTGTGGATCGGCGACCGCCTCCGCCGCGACGAAGGAAGATAGAGGACAGGAGGTATCAAACCCTTTGGCCTTGTCCCACGGGAGTCCTTTGGCTTTCAGCACGCTCTGGACATCACGCAGGGTCATATCGAGGGCAACACCGTACCCCGCCACATGTTGAAACGCCCGGTGCAGAGGAATATCTTTTCCGGTTGCACCGATCAACACCGCAAGTTCCACCTCGTGGTGACAATCGGTCGAATATGGAGGAATAATGATTTTTTCGCCGTCAACAATAATGCTGGTTGTCGGTTTGGTGAACATTACCGGCTCGTCCGGAAATGCATTGTTCAGTTCGCGGATATGATCGACATAATTGCGGGCAACACACACCAGCTTGCCGACCTGATAGTTTGTGGTCGTTCCACGGGGGACAATCTGAAACATTATTGATCTCCTCAGAAGGGTTGGACGAGCATAGCGACTCCAGTGAAAAAATGCAAGATTGAGCTGTATTCCGGTCTGTGCTATTTTTGAATCATGGCCAATGCTTCCCCCTTTTCTTACCGGCCCTAGAGGAAAAGTGTGCTTCTACCTGTCGGCGACATGCCTAATCCACGCAGTGTTCCGGTTGTCAACATCCTGCTCATTGTCATCAATGTTGCGGTCTTTCTGTTCATCACCCTCCCTCTGTCGGTAACACCTCCGGACGCCAGCAACCCTTTCTTTTATGAATATCTGCAACTGGTCGGTGCCTACACACCCCAGGCGGTCAGCGCGGCATTGCAAAATCTGAGTGCTTACGACCTGCATGTCCTGCAATACGGTTTCCGTCCGGCTGAACCGACAGCCACGGCATTGCTGAGTTCACTCTTTCTGCACGGAGGGTGGATGCATCTGGTTGGCAACATGCTCTTTCTGTGGATTTTCGGCGATAATATCGAGTATCGTCTGGGACACCTCGGTTACCTTTGCGCCTATTTGCTCGCCGGCGTGGCGGCGACCCTGTTTTACGCCCTGTTCGTCCTCGACTCCCCGGTTCCGCTGATCGGAGCATCGGGCGCGATTTCCGGAGTGCTTGGCGCATATTTTTTCTGGTTTCCGCGCAACCAGGTAAAAATATTCGTCTTTCTCTTCCCGTTGATCATGACCACCGTGCTGGTTCCGGCCCGCATCGTCCTCGGATTTTATCTCCTCATCGACAATCTGCTCCCCTTTGTCTGGAATGGCGGCGCCGGCAGCGGAGTTGCTCACGGTGCACACATCGGCGGCTTTATGGCCGGACTCGGTCTGGCGTGGGTGATCGATCATCGTCACGGAAAAACTCATCATTATCAGACAGCATCGCTGGCGGAGCCATCGCCCCCCACTGAAAACCCGCTTAAAGCCGACTCTGAAGAAATCTCCCGGCAGATCAAACAGGGCAATCTGCGCTGGGCGGCAGGGCTCTACTTCTCGCTCAACTCACGAGCCGAACGTGGCGCGATCGACGCGCAGGACGTCCTGGCGATCGGTGATTATTTTCTGCAGCAAGGGGACATCGATCACGCACTGTCGCTATTTCGCCGCTTTATTGCCGAACGACCAACTGCACAGGGGGTGGATCGGGCCTACCTGGGCGCGGGGAAGGCATTAAGCTATAAACCCCGTTGCAGCACCGCAGCCTACCAGTATTTCCTCAACGCCCTCGATTGCGCCAGCGATGAAATCCTCGCCGCAGAGGCTCGCAAAAGGCTGAAAGTTTTCGAGGAGCTGCGGGTCCGGTCGCGCCAGGATAGACCGCACAAATAAAAAGCTCCGCAATATTTTGCGGAGCTTTCTGCTCAGATCGAATTTAGGGTCTGTCGGAAAATAAGGTGGCCATTATTGCGCTCAGACTTGGGTCAGATTTGGTTGCAGCGATTGAACAAAACCGCAGGCCTAGCGGGGCTAAGTCGAGGATTTTGTGATTGAGCTGCGACCGAAGATGGCCGGAAGATGAGATGCAAGATGGTTATGTTATTTTCTTACAGGCCCTTGGCGTTATTTATCCTTTGATAACATTCGATGCCTGCGGGCCTTTGGGACCCTCGGTCACGTCAAAATTGACGCGCTCGCCCTCGTTCAAAGTACGAAAGCCATCGCCGCCGATCCCCGAATAATGCACAAAGACATCCGGACCGTTATCTTGCTCGATGAAACCAAACCCCTTCGACTCGTTGAACCACTTCACTGTACCTTCCGCCATTTTACATCTCTCCTTCTGCACCCTTGCTCCTGCGCAAGGTTTTTAAAAAAGAAGCACCGGACAACCACAACGGTCTGTGCAGTGCTTCGGCCTTCTCAATTACCTGCTCAGAACGACACGGATTCACCACATCAAGTTAACAGCGAAAATAATTTAACATCGTTCTATTCTGAAATGCAAAGAAAATCTAATAACATCGATTTTCTCGCTGCGGGGCTGTTCGTGCCGCTGCGCACCGATCGATTGCAGCACAGCGCAGGTCATGTTATCTTCGCCCCTCAGCCCTTTAAGGAGTTTGGTGATGTTCTACTTCGATTACGATGAACCGCTATTTCGCCCCCCGAGTGAAGCACAGAGCCTTATCTTCCAGATCACTCTCGGCTGCTCGCAGAACCACTGCACCTTCTGTGGCATGTACAAGTCCAAGCAGTTCCGCATTCGCCCGGTTGCGGCAATCGCCGCCGAAATTGCGCGTATCCCGGTCGCACACCGTGCGCATATCCGGCGGGTCTTTCTGGCCGATGGCGATGCACTGGTCTATCCGCAGGCGGGGTTGACAGAGATCCTCGACCTGCTTGCCAACAACTTTCCCCATCTCAACCGGATCGGGGCCTACGCCTCGCCGAACAGCCTGACCACCAAAAGTGTCGCCGAACTGGAGGTGTTGCGTAGCAAAAAACTCCGCATCCTCTATTTCGGCCTGGAAAGCGGTGATGACCCGACTCTGGTGGCGATCAAAAAGGGGTTTACCGCCGCCACCATGCTCGACCTCTGCCACACGGTCAGGAGCGCCGGAATCAAACTGTCAGTCACCGCCATCCTCGGTCTGGCCGGTGAGCAGCGCAGCAGCGAACATGCTGCTGCAACTGCCGCCTGGGTAACAGCGCTGTCACCGGAATACTTTTCGTTACTCACCCTTTTTCACCGCCACAACGATGACTTTATCCGCTCAATCCAGCAACTCACGCGGGGTGGCATTCTGGAGGAAACATTGCGGATCGTCCACGGATTGGCTCCGGAAAAAACGATCCTGCGCTCAAACCACGTCTCCAATTTTCTCAACCTCGCCGGAAGTTACCCCAAAGATCGTGCGCGTCTGATTACCGATGTCGAAGGGGCCATCGCAGAGGCGCGACGGCGACCGCAGTGGTACAACGCCGTCGCCGATTATCAGGAGTCATTTTATTAATCACCGCTTCCGCATCCGCCCGATCAGGGGGAAAGCGTCAGCCGAATATAGTCAGGGAATTTTTGATCACGGCCATGATTCCTGTACAGCATGCTACCTGCTGCAAGATGGTGGCCCCATGCGCTCCTCCTGTCGAGGTCATCATGCACCGGACATGGTGTAACATTTTTCTTTGGCGGATCGTGCAATACGGACAGTGTTGCGGTACAATAGGTGTACAGGACGCGCGACCTGTCACATCAACCCTTGCCGGAATGGAGGTGCCACCAATCGTAGAACAACATAATCTATCGATGGCTACACCCGCCGACGGTTTACGGAGGTCGGCCAGACCCGTGACAGGGAAGTAGGACAAAATAAAAGAGAAGGCCCGCACATCAATGCGGGCCTTTCACTGTTTGGGCACATCAAAAGAGCATGTCCTGCGGTTTAAAACCTTGACCCTTCCTCAACGAAAGCCCCCTATTGATGCAACGCGGCGATCATCGGTTTCAATTCTTGCAACCGTTCTCTGACAACCTTCCAGACCGTCATCAGGTCAACACCCATGTAGTCATGAATCAGCACATCACGCATGCCAGCCATCTGCTTCCACGGAATTTCGGGATGTTCGTCGCGAAAATCGATCGGGATATGTTTGCTCGCCTCGCCGACAACTTCAAGGCTACGAATCACGGCGTTAACAGTCTTTTTATCGTTGGAGAATGTTTCAAAGGACATACCGAGAGTAAACTCGTTAACCTCATCGATGGCGACTGCTATATCAGCAAGATAGTCGACGACATCGCGCCCTTTAAACATATTCAACCTCGGCACGAATACGTTTCCCAATAGTGGGTTTAAGGGCTGACTCCATGACCAGATCAACTTTATGGTCGAGGCGTTCTTGCAAATATTCTTTCAGATCAACGAATTCAAACAGGTCAATATCGCGACGGAAAGACACAAGGATATCAATATCGCTGTCGCAACACTCTTCACCACGCGCGAATGAACCGAACAAACCCATCCGATCAACGCCGTAGCGATTTGCCATTTCTGCCTGTAATTGGCGGATTATGTCGAGGATATCTTGTTTGCTCATATTTGAGTCTTACCATAAATGCCGGCATGCAGCAAGCCGCGCGTGATATTCCTTACTGTCATTATTTCGTCAAGGTACGAAGCTAGAAAAAAAGACGGCCCGTTGAGGCCGCCTTTAGATCAAATCACTTCCCCCACTTCTCACGAATCCGCGCCACTGCGGTCTCGACGCTGGCCTTGTCGCCGAACGCGGAGAGACGGAAGTAACCTTCGCCGCTTGGGCCGAAGCCACTCCCCGGCGTGCCGACGACGTGGCACTCGTTGAGCAGCTTGTCGAAGAAATCCCAGCTGGTCATTGCGTCCGGTGTTTTCAGCCAGATGTAGGGCGAATCGACACCGCCGTAACAGGTAATGCCGGCGGCGGTCAGCCCTTCACGAATGATACGAGCGTTATCCATGTAATAGTCGATGGTCGCCTTGACCTGCGCCCAGCCCGCGTCGCTGTAGACCGCCGCAGCGGCCCTCTGGACCGGGTAGGAGGTGCCGTTGAATTTGGTGGTAGTGCGCCGGTTCCAGAGCTTGTTGAAGCTGAACTTCTCGCCGTTCGCGGTGGTGCCCATCACCTCTTCGGGGATCACCACCAGCCCGCAACGCACCCCGGTAAAACCAGCCGTCTTGGAGAAGGAGCGAAACTCAATAGCGCACTGCCTGGCTCCTTCGATCTCGTAGATCGAGTGCGGGATACCGGGGGTGGTAATGAACGCCTCGTAGGCGGCATCGAAAAAGATGATTGAGCCGTTGGCGTTGGCATAGTCGACCCAGGCCGTGAGCTGCTCTTTGGTGGCGACAGTGCCGGTCGGGTTGTTCGGCGAGCAGAGGTAGATGATGTCGACTTTTTCCTTGGGGAGCGCCGGAACGAAACCGTTTTCCTCGGTGCACGGCATGTAGACTACGCCCTGGTAGTAGCCCTTGTCATCCGCCTCACCGGTGCGGCCGACCATGACGTTGGTGTCGTTGTAGACCGGATAGACCGGATCACCGATGGCGACGACGTTATCCAGCGCGAAGATATCAAGGATATTGGCACAGTCGCACTTGGAGCCGTCGGAGATGAACATCTCGGAGCTCTTCAGCTCGACGCCGAGCGGTTTGTAGCTCTTGTCGATGATCGTCCGGGAAAGCCACTCATAACCCTGCTCCGGGCCATAACCGGCGAAGTTCTCGGTGGTGCCGAGGTCGTCGATCGCGGCATGAAACGCCTTGAGCACCGCCGGTGCGAGCGGCTGGGTGACATCGCCGATACCGAGCCGGATGACCTTGGCGGTCGGGTTGGCGGCGCTGAATTCACGCACCCGCCGACCGATCTCGGGAAAGAGGTAACCGGCCTTGAGTTTCAGATAGTTATCGTTGATCCGTGCCATAACAAAAAAATCCTCCAAAAAATTGTTTTCACCACGAAGAACACGGAGGACACGAAGAATTTCGAAAACAACGGGTTCTCTTCGTGTCCTTCGTGATCTCTGTGGTGATATTTATCTTTTATTTAAGACCCAGAACATCCTGCATATCGTACAGACCTTCAGGCTTACCGCCGAGCCAGGCCGCCGCGCGGATCGCGCCGCGCGCGAACATGTCACGACTCATCGCCCGGTGGGTGAGTTCAATCCGTTCTCCCATGCCGACAAAGTAGACGGTATGCTCGCCGACGATATCGCCACCGCGCACCGTCTGCATACCGATTTCCTCAACGCTACGCTCGCCGCACATCCCTTCGCGGTGGTAGTTGGCAACCTGCTGATAGTCACGTCCGAGGGCATCAGCAACGATTTCACCCATGCGTACGGCCGTGCCGGAAGGGGAATCCTTTTTCTTGTTGTGATGCAGCTCGACAATCTCGACATCAAAGGCGTCGCCAAGGGTGGCGGCAATATCCTTGAGTACTTTGAAACAGAGGTTCACCCCGACACTCATGTTCGGGGCAAAGACCACCGGAACTGTTTGTGCGATGCGCTCGATTTCGCGACGCTGTTCGGGATTCATGCCGGTGGTGCCGACGATCATCGCCTTGCCAAGTTTCTCGCACACCGCAGCATTGCTCAGCGTGACTTCCGGCCAGGTGAAATCGATCAGCACGTCAGCGTCGGCCAGCGCCGTTTCGAGGGAATCGACAATATTAACGCCCAGTACCCCGCAACCGGCAACGCTGCCGGCATCCTCGCCCAAACGAGCATGTCCCGCCATCTCTACGGCACCGACCACCTGCAAATCGGCGGACTCGGTGGCGAGGGTAATAATCCGGGCACCCATCCGGCCCGCGGCTCCGGTAACTGCTATTTTTATCATATCTAGCTCATTTCAGTACGGGGACAGGATTGAAGTCTACCCCCGGCACAGGGTTAGATCAGGTCGTAATTTTTCAGAATGACCTTCAATTTTTCCAGTGTCGCGTCGTCCATCCCGACCAGCGGCAAACGCACATCCGCCGCTATCTTCCCCATCAAAGCTAAAGTCGTCTTGACCGGCACCGGGTTCGACTCGATGAACATCGCATTGTGGAAATCGAGCAGCGACAGGTGCAAGTTGCGGGCGGTGGCATGATCCCCCTGCTGCACCGCACTGACCATCGCCTTGACCTGCGCGGGGATCGCGTTGGCTGACACCGAGATGACCCCCTTGGCACCGCAGACCATCATCGGAAAGGTCAGAAAGTCGTCGCCGGAGATAACGTCGATCTTGTCGCCGGCCGCAGCCAGAATCTCGCTGACCTGCACCAGCGAACCGGACGCCTCCTTAATCGCAACAATATTGCTGATCTCGGCCAGACGGATCGTGGTCGCGGCGGTGATATTGACCCCGGTGCGCCCCGGCACGTTATAAAGCACCTGCGGCAACGCCACTTCTTCCGCGAGTTTTTTATAGTGCTGATAGATCCCCTCCTGCGAGGGTTTGTTGTAATACGGGCAGACGAGCAACAGACCGTCGGCCCCCATCTGTTTGGCGTTTTGCGACAGTTGAATCGCCTCGGCGGTACAGTTTGCCCCGGTTCCGGCGATCACCGGAATCCGCTTGTTGACCTGTTCGATGCAAATCTGAATGACTCGCGCGTGCTCTTCAAAGTCAAGCGTCGCCGATTCACCGGTCGTCCCGCAGGGCACGATAACATCCGTGCCGTTCTCAATCTGGAACTCGATCAGCTGACGGTACTTTTCCTCATCGACGTGCCCCTGGATATTGAACGGGGTGACAATGGCAACCATAGAACCACTGAACATTGCTTTCCTCCTCATGCTGATGAAACAGTAACGGTGAATTGCGTCTGTATCTATAACTGATAACTGATTAAAATTGTGATGTGTGTGTTCAGATTCTGCACTTAATACCCGGAACGGAATGGGTAACATACCTGCCGGGCATTGTCAAAACGATCATCGAAATGCCGATTGCGGTGTCACGCTGACGCCCTTTGTCCAGTCGCTTTCAACCACCACATCTCCCCAGCGCCATAACGCGCCGACCCGATAGCGATAGGTCACACCGTTGGTCAGGCCGACATCCTCGTAAGTGGTCTCAATCAGGGGGGTGCGGTTAAGCGGCTGAGGAGCAAAAGGTGCTTCCCCCGCAGCGCGTTGCAGCTGGTAACCGAGCAGTTCCCCGCCAGGGATGACCGCCGGGGCAACCCAGCTCAAGGTCACCAGCGCGTGACCCGCCGTCGCAACAAGTGATGAGGGGAGCGGCGGCGCGGCCACAACCACCCGGATCACCTGTGCCGAACTTCCGGGGAAACCGTCAACCGTCAGCGGCTCGATCCGGTAACGATACCCTTGCCCGGCAACAACCTGATCGTCGTAGAGACGAAAAGCGTCGCGACCGTCAGTGACGGAAAGCTCCCGCCACAGCCATTTATCGTCGCGACATTCGGGGCACTCCCTCCCCGGCAGAAAGGGCAAACGATAGATACGGAAGCCAGTCACCTGGGCCGGGCTGCCGTCTTCATTCATGCCCGGTGCGCTCCAGCTCAGCTCCAGCGTCGCGCCGTGCTGCAGCACCTGCACTTGCGTCGGTGCCAGCGGTAACGGTGCGCCCAGGGGGCGCAACGGCCCTCTTTTACCGCACCCCAAAAACAGCGGAGCAACCACCGCGAGCGTCACCAGCAACCGCCAGGATAAACGCACGACGCAGTTAACCGTTGCGCTGCGCACGGGCGCGGGCGAGCTCTCGCTCCACCGCCGCTCGTGCGGTGCCGCCGGTGGCGGAGCGGGCGTTAACGGAGGCCTCAAGAGTAATGAAATCATAAATATCTGCATCGATCAGTGCCGAAAATGCACGAAATTCCTCAAGGCTGAGGTCCGGGATATCCTTGCCGTTCTCCACACAGTAACGCACAGTTTTGCCGACCACCTCGTGAGCCTGGCGGAACGGCAGCCCTTTGCGCACACAGTAGTCGGCGACATCGGTGGCCGTCGAAAAACCGCGTGCAGCGGCCACGCGCATATTCGCTCCCTTGACCTGCATCTGCGCGATCATCTCGGCAAAAACCTTGAGACTCCCCTTGACCGTGTCGATGGTATCGAAAAGCGGTTCCTTGTCCTCTTGCATGTCCTTGTTGTAGGCGAGAGGGAGCGATTTCATCAACGTCAGCAAACTGATCAGGTTGCCGTAAACCCGGCCGGTCTTGCCGCGCACCAGTTCCGGCACGTCGGGGTTTTTCTTCTGTGGCATGATCGAACTGCCGGTGCAGAAGGCGTCGGAAAGCTCGATGAAATTGAAGTCAGCACTCGACCAGAGGATCAACTCCTCCGCGAGGCGCGAGAGGTGCATCATCAAAAGACTGGCACCGCTGCAAAACTCAATGGCGAAGTCACGGTCCGACACGCTGTCGAGGGAATTGCGCGTTACGCCGTCAAAACCGAGCTGCTGCGCGACCCACTCACGATCGATCGGGAAGGTGGTGCCGGCCAGAGCCCCGGCGCCCAGCGGCAGAACGTTGAAACGCGCGCGCATATCGTGCAGGCGCGAAATATCGCGGGCAATCATCTCCCGGTAGGCGAGCAGGTGATGGCTGTAGAGGATCGGCTGGGCGGTCTGCAGGTGGGTGAAACCAGGCATGATAATGTCGAGGTTCGCCTCGGCCTGCTGCAGCAGCGCGTCTTCGAGTGCGCGCAGATAGCCGAGGATGATATCGATCTCATCACGCAGGTAAAGACGGATATCAAGCGCCACCTGATCGTTGCGGCTGCGCCCGGTGTGCAGCTTGCCGCCAACCGCACCGATCCGCTCGATCAAACGTGATTCCACATTCATGTGGATGTCTTCAAGGGCCACCGTAAACTCGACCTTGCCCGCTTCGATCTCGGCCAGGATCGCATCAAGCCCGGCGCTGATCTGCTCAGCCTCGGCAACGCCAATGATCCCCTGACGACCGAGCATCGCGGCATGCACCTTCGAACCCTGAATATCGTAACGCCAGAGGCGCTGGTCGAACTCGATCGAGGCCGTGAACTCCTCAACAAATTTGTCCGTTGGCTGGGTGAATCGTCCGCCCCAAAGTTTACTCATGATCTTCTCTTCCCCTGCTGTCGGCCAGCCGCTATTTTCTGGTTGCCCGCTGAATCGCGGCGATCCGCAGACGCAGGGCATTGAGTTTGATAAATCCTTCGGCGTCGGCCTGATTGTACACCTCGTCCGCCTCAAACGTGGCGAAGTCGACGTTGAAGAGTGAGTCATGCGCCGAATCACGACCGACCAGACGGCAGTGACCTTTGTAAAGTTTGACACGCGCCATGCCATTAACGGTCTGCTGCGATTCATCGATCAGTGCCTGGAGTACCCGGCGCTCGGGAGCGAACCAGAAGCCGTTGTAGATCATCGCCGCGTAGCGGGCAACCAGCGAATCGCGCAGATGCATGACCTCGCGATCCATGGTGATCGACTCGACGCCGCGATGGGCTTCTTCGAGGATGGTGCCACCGGGGGTTTCATAGACGCCACGGCTCTTCATGCCGACGAAGCGGTTTTCCATCAGATCGACGCGACCGATGCCGTGCCTGCCACCAAGTTCGTTGAGTTTGGCAAGGAGTTTGGCCGGGGAGAGGCGTTCGCCGTTCACCGCAACCGCATCCCCTTTTTCAAATTCAATCTCGACAAACTCGGCCTGATCCGGCGCCTCCTCCGGCTTGGTGGTCAGCACGTACATTTCTTCCGGAGCTTCGGCCCAGGGGTTCTCCAGCACGTCCCCCTCAAAAGAGATGTGCAGCAGGTTGCGGTCGGAGCTCCACGGAAACTTCTTGCTGGTCGGCACCGGGATGCCATGCTGCTTGGCGTAGGCTTCGAGCGCGGTACGGCTGTTCATATCCCATTCGCGCCACGGCGCAATGACCTTGACTGCCGGGTCGAAGTGGTAGTAGGCAATCTCAAACCGCACCTGGTCGTTCCCCTTGCCGGTGGCGCCGTGGGAGACCGCGTCGGCCCCTTCCTGTTTGGCAATCTCCATCTGCGCCTTGGCGATCAAGGGGCGGGCGATGGAAGTGCCGAGGAAGTAGCGCCCTTCGTAAATGGCGTTGGCGCGGAACATCGGGAAAACGAAATCGCGCGCGAACTCTTCCTTCAGATCCATGATGTGGCAGCTGCTGGCACCGGTTGCCCTGGCTTTGGCCGGAATGCCGTCAAGCTCTTCCCCCTGGCCGAGGTCAGCCGAGTAGGCGACGACTTCACACCCGTATTCCTCGACCAGCCATTTGAGGATGATTGAGGTATCCAGCCCGCCCGAATAGGCGAGCACCGCTTTTTTAACTTGCCCGTGTTTGCTCATGATCTATCTCCTGTATTTCGTTGAATTTAATGATTTCGATTCACCACCCGCTCGCAAGACTCGCTGCAGAGCACGGAGCTCACGAAGAAAAGCAACCGATTCATTTTCAGGGTTTCTTCGTGCCCTTCGTGTTCTTCGTGGTGAAAAAACTCTTTACTTCATCAACGTCGCCATGATCGCCTTCTGCACATGCAGGCGATTTTCCGCCTCGTCAAAGACTACCGAATGGGGTCCCTCGATTACCGCGTCGGTGATCTCCTCATCACGATGTGCCGGCAGACAGTGCAATACGATGCAATCGGGCGCGGCCACCGCCACCAGCTCGTCATTGATCTGAAAACCGCTAAACGCCTCCACCCGCTGCGCCTGTTCGTCCTCCTGCCCCATACTCGCCCAGACGTCGGTATTGAGTACATCGGCACCACGCGCCGCTGCGAACGGATCGTTGGTATAAGTGACCTTTGCCCCCGCTGCAGCGGCCCGCGCCATCACCGTGGCATCCGGCTCGTACCCCGGTGGGGTGGCGACGCGCAGCTCGAAGCCGAAGGTCAGCGCCGCGTTGATCCAGCTGTTAGCCATGTTGTTACCGTCGCCGATCCAGCAGTAGGTCAAATCCCGATAGTGCGCCTTGTGCTCGCTGACGGTGAAAAGGTCGGCCATCAGCTGACAGGGGTGATACATGTCGGTCAGCCCGTTGATCACCGGAATTGTCGAACAACGCGCCAGCTCTTCGACCGCTTCCTGCGAAAAGGTGCGGATCATGATGCCGTCAACGTAGCGCGACATCACCCTCCCGGTATCCTTGATCGGTTCGCCGCGCCCCATCTGGGTGGTTGACGAGGAGAGAAAGAGCGCATGGCCGCCGAGTTGAAACATGCCCACTTCGAACGACACGCGGGTGCGGGTCGAGCTCTTCTCAAACAACATGCCGAGGGTTTTCCCCTTGAGCAGAGGGTGTGCTTCACCGGCTTTCTGCATGGCCTTCAATTCGCGGGTCAGCTCAAAAATCTTTTCGAGATCGTCACGTGACCAATCGGACAGGGCCAGAAAATCTTTGTTCATCTATTCTTCTCCCACTTCACTGCTATGGATTTCAGCCAATATCATGTCGAGAATGGCAATCATCTCGTCGATTTCCCCCCTGGTTACAACCAGGGGCGGCACGAAACGCAGCACCCGGTCCTGGGTAACGTTGAGCAGGACGCCGCGTTCATGCCCCCGCTTGACGATCTCGCCAGCGGGGATCGTCAATCCCATGCCGACCATCAGCCCGATACCACGCACTTCGGTGATCACCGGGTAGCGTGTTTTGAGCCGCTGCAACTCCGCCATCAGGTAGTCGCCCATGCGGTTGGCGTTCTCCAGCAGCCCTTCGTCGAGAAGCGCATGCAGCGCCGCCAGCGCCGCGGCGGTCATCAGTGGATTGCCGCCGAAGGTCGAGCCATGGGTTCCCGGCGAAAAGGCCGTCGCGACCTTGGCGGTGGCCAGCATGGTGCCGATGGGGGCCCCACCAGCGAGGGCCTTGGCCAGGGTCATGATGTCCGGAGTCACACCGAAATGCTCATGGGCAAAGAGCTTGCCGGTGCGCCCCAGGCCGGTCTGAACTTCATCGAAGATCAGCAACAGTCCCTGCGCGTCACACAGGTGCCGAACCGCCCGAAAATAGTCGGACGAGGGCACCTTGACCCCCCCCTCCCCCTGAATCGGTTCGAGGAGAATCGCACAGGTGAGCGGCGAGACAGCCGCGCGCAGCGCGGCAATGTCGTTGAAGGGGACATGTTTGAAACCGTGCAGGAGCGGATCGAAAAAGCGCTGGACCTTTTCCTGGCCAGTGGCTGACACCGTCGCCATCGTCCGTCCGTGGAAAGAATCGGCGGCGGTGATAATTTCAAAACAGTTTTCACCCCGCGTCTCGCGACTGTACTTGCGCGCCAGTTTGATTGCCGCTTCGTTCGCTTCCGCTCCCGAATTACAGAAGAAAGCCTGGTCGGCAAACGAGTGATTGCAGAGTAGCTCTGCCAGCTCAATCTGGTTGGGGATATGATAATAGTTGGAACAATGGATGAGGGTCGCCGCCTGTTCCTGAATCGCCCGCACTACCCTGGGATGGCAATGGCCAAGGTTGTTCACCGCCACCCCGGCAAGAAAATCAAGATACATCTTGCCGTCGGCATCCCACAACCGGCACCCCTCGCCCCTGACCGGGACAATCGGGTAACGGCCATAAGTTTTCATAATCACCTGTTCCCCGCGGTCGATCCATTCCTGTGCACTACTCATTGGTCAAACCTCGCAATCGCGGTACCGATTCCCTTGTCGGTAAAAATTTCCAGCAAACAGGCATGCTCCATCCGCCCGTCGATGATATGGGTCTTGATCACCCCCTCTTCGACGGCATCGACACAACAGTTCACCTTCGGAATCATCCCCCCGGAAATGGTGCCATCGTTAATCAGATCAGGCACCCGGCGAATATCGATCGTCGAGATCAGCTTGCCGTCTTTCCCCTTGACCCCCTCAATATCGGTCAGCAGAATCAGCTTTTCCGCCTTCAGGGCGCCGGCCACCCGCCCCGCGACCAGATCGGCGTTGATATTGTAAGTCTCACCGTTGAGACCGACGCCAACCGGCGCGATCACCGGGATAAAATTTTCCTTTTCCAGCGCACGGAGAATCTCCGGGCGCACCGTTTCAACTTCGCCAACCATCCCGACATCAATAATCTCGGGGGTCAACGTGTCGGGGTTCATGGTCGTCAGTTCCAGCTTGCGCGCGGTCAGCAGATGACCATCCTTCCCCGTCAGTCCGACCGCCCTGCCGCCGTGACGATTGATATTGGCAACGATTTCTTTATTGACCTTGCCGCCGAGAACCATTTCGACCACATCCATCGTCGCCGCGTCGGTAACGCGCATCCCCTGAACGAATTCGGTGGTTATCCCCATCGCCGCCAGTACCTTGCCGATCTGGGGACCACCCCCGTGGACAATGACGGGATTAAGTCCGATATATTTGAGCAGGATAACATCGCGGGCGAACCCCTCCTTGAGGTGTTCCTCGACCATGGCGTTGCCGCCATACTTGATAACGATCGTCTGGTTGCGGAAGCGCTGGATATAAGGCAGGGCCTCCATCAGCACCTTGGCTTTATTGATTAATTCCTGCATCGTTTCCATCTCTGTCGAATTGTCGCCACAATAATTACGACCATCTGCTTTAGTCAGTGGAAAAGCATTTAATATATCATAATTTTTTTATTGATATAGAAAAAAATGAGGCAAACAGGGGGATTACAACTGTTTACGGCAGGGCAACCTTCACCGTCGTACCCTGCCCGGGCGTGCTGGTGAATGACAGTCGACCGCCGTGGACACGCACAAAACGCCGAGCATAGTAGAGCCCCAGACCGAAACCTCGCACCTGGCCGGTATGCTGGGGATCAACCTGGTAAAATTTTTCCGTGATTTTCGTCAACTCTTCACTGTCGATCCCCACCCCGTTGTCGGCAACTTCAATCACCAGTTCAGTGCCATCCGTAACGGAAAGACGCACCCGGCCACCCTGCGCAGTAAACTTGAGGGCATTGTCGAGCAACGCCCACACCACCACATGAATCCGCCGCGAATCGAGAGAGCGCTCCCACAATGTCGCCGGGAGGTGCACTTCGAAGTCAATCTCCTTGTGGCGGCACCTTTCCCTGAATGGTGCTGTCACCTCGGCCAGCAACTGATGCACATCTGTCGGTTCGATTTTCGGGCCATCCTGATGAAGGATAATTTCACTGAAGGAAAGTAAATCCTTGATCAGATTATCGAGATGACGGGACTCATCGAGGATCTGGTCGAGGATGTCATGATACGCCTCCCCTTCAGGCACTACCGCGCCAGAAGCGAGGTTCTGGATAAAGAGGTAAATCGCCGTGGTCGGAGTTTTCAGCTTATGGGAGACCAGCCCGAGAAACTCCGCCTTGAGATGGTCACTGTGTTTGAGATCGAGCAGCTCTTCCTTGAGTTTCTTCTTTTCCAGGACACTGTCGATAGCCGTACGCAGCTGAAGGAGATTGATCGGCTTGCTGATGAACTCATCGGCACCACTTTTGAGCGCCTGCAGAATGATCTCCTTTTCCGCAAAACCGGTCATCAGCACAACAATTTGATTGGGAGCCTGCGCTTTGATCGCCCGCAACAGCTCAAGTCCACTCATGTTCGGCATCATGATATCGGCAAGCACAACATCGGGGTGTTCGCGCTCAAAAATCGTCAGCGCTTCTTCGCCCCCCCCCGCCTCGAAAATATCAAAACCGTTCAAAACCCGTGCGCACAAGCCACGAATTACCGATTCGTCATCAACAATCAGGATCGTTGATTTGGTTCTGCCATCAGCCAAAGTCACCCCGTCAGTTCAACAGTTCATGATACTCTTGCATCGCCATCTTTGCCGAGGCAACGAATAAGAATGCAGCCTATAAAAGTTACAGCAAAGTGTCAACCTGCGCAAGCCAACTGCCAGGGTAAATTCGTCCCAACCCACAAACCCCGCTACCTTTGCCGATTTCATCTTTTTTCTGGTCAAACAGCCACAGATCGCGTATAAAGGAAACTCCTTCATCCTCGG
>JARGFI010000042.1 GCA_029210745.1 Desulfuromonadales bacterium | reverse complement strand
TTAACCAGATTTTAATCGAACAGACCGCTCAAGGCGGGTCGGAACCCCCTTATAAAAAATGTGCTGGTGGATCTGGGATCAATAATTATCTTGACAGTTCGCGGTAAACCGTGGTTGTCCGTCGACTGTTTGTCCAAGGGCGTGGTGTGCTTGGGATTGTTCTGCTTTGGGCTTTTTTGTTGTCATTGAAAATCAACGGTTGAGCTTTGAAGTGTAGTATGTGAGCAATGGGTAACAACGTTCGGCTTCGTTCATCGCGTTGTGCCGAAGCGCCATGAACCGGGCAGGTAGTGGGTGTTAATCCAGTGACTGAGATTTCAATTGCTTGACAAGGTTTCTTGACAAGGAGCCCGATCGCTTTGCAAAGAGGATATAATGAACAGTCAAGTTGATGTTGTTATCATCGGCGCCGGTTCCGCAGGACTGGCTGCGGTGCGCCAGGTTAAAAAGAAAACTGATCGCTTTGTGCTGATTAACGACGGACCCTACGGCACCACCGGGTTGGCTGCATGCCTTCCAAGGCCCTTATTGAGGCGGCCAACGCCTACCATGCACGGTACAAGTTCGAAGATTTCGGCATTCGCGGCAGCTCTGCTTTGTCGATTGATGTGTCGGCCGTGCTGCAACGGGTTCGAACCTTGCACGATCGTTTCGTCTCCGGGGTACTCAAATCAATCGACGCTCTTGGCGAGCGGAGTATCGCGGGGCGAGCCAGGTTTCTCGGGCCGAATACGGTTGCGGTTGGTGATCAACAATTTGCGGCGAGACGTATCATTATCGCCACTGGCTCCCATCCGGTTGTGCCTGATTCCTGGCGGGCGCTGGGTGACCGGCTCCTGACCACCGACACATTTTTTGAGCAGAAAACCTTGCCAGCGCGGATGGCCGTGATCGGCATGGGGGCCATAGGTGTTGAAATGGCGCAGGCCCTGTCGCGACTCGGGGTAGAGGTGCATGCATTCGACAGTAGTGACGGACTCGCGGGGATTTCCGACCCGGTTGTAGCCGAGGCCGCGCGCAAATCCCTGAGCGAAGAATTTGCCATCCACGCATTACATGAGGTCGAGCTATCCGGCACCACCAACGGCGTGCGCGTACAGGCTGGCCCGGTCGATATCAACATTGATCACGTGCTCGTGGCTATCGGTCGCAAGCCTGATCTTGGAAGTCTGGGCCTCGAGGCCCTCGGCGTGACGCTCGATTCGCATGGTCTGCCACCTTTCGATCGCACCACTATGCAGATTGCCGATCTACCGGTGTTCATCGCCGGCGATGCCAACGCTGACGTCAGTCTGCTCCACGAGGCGGCCGATGAGGGCTACATCGCAGGCGTCAATGCTCTAGCCGATGAGCCGACGTGTTTCCAGCGCCGTACGCCCTTGTCGATTGTCTTTTCATCTCCAGGTATCGCCGCAGTCGGGTAGCGCTTCGCCAGTCTGGACGCGGAGGAATGTTTGGTCGGCAGCGTCGATTTCTCGTCGCAAGGCCGTGCGCTGACAGCCCAACGTAACAACGGCGTGCTGCGCATCTATGCCGCACGAGAAGACGCCCGCTTGTTTGGTGCCGAGATGTGCGCCCCTGCTGCCGAGCATCTGGTCCACCTGCTTGCCCTGGCCATTCAGCGCGGCCTGACCGCCCATGATCTGCTGGCCATGCCGTTCTATCATACGGTTCTGGAGGAGGGGCTGCGTACCGCCTTACGTGAGATCTCTCAGCAATCACAGGGCGGCCGATCCGACCTCAGCGCTTGTGAAGGTTACCAGATTGAGGCGCTGGATTGATAGTTTACAACAAAAAGCATCGTCATTATTGACGGGTGGACAACGGGCTCTTATTGTTGGACAGCCTCCAGATAAGGAAGTCATAGATGTTGCATCAAAACCAAAATTTACAGCAGCCGCCCTGGCTGAAAAATGCTGAGGGCAAGCCTCGACGGGTCGGGGTCGAACTCGAAATGAACGGCCTCAGTCTCGACGCACTGGCCGAGCAGGTAGCGGGCTTTTTCGGTCTCGATATCACGTCGGGAGGACGCTACGAGCGCCTGCTGCAGGGCGATCCGGCGGGTGACTGGGTCGTTGAGCTGGACTATGCCCTGCTCAAGCGGCTGGGCCGCGATAAACGCGACAACCAGACCTTCGCGGACGAGATCAGTCGCTCGGCTGAAGAAGTGCTGGCCTGGGCCGCCGAGGCTCTTGTGCCGGTGGAGATCATCGGTCCACCGCTGCCACTGGAGCGGTTGGGTGAAGTCGAAGCGCTTATTGAACACCTCCGTGAAGCCGGTGCCAAGGGCACTTCGGACAGCGCCATCAATGCCTTCGGCATGCAATTAAACCCCGAGTTGCCGAGCCACGAAGCGCGGCTTATCACCGCCTGTCTCAAGGCCTTTCTGTGCCTTTATGACTGGCTGTTAGTCCGCGCTGATATCGACCTTTCGCGGCGGGTGACCAGCTACGTCGATCCTTTCCCAGTTGACTATGTGAAGAAAATCCTCGCCGCAGACTACTGGCCCGATCTCGCGAGCCTGATCGACGACTATCTCGCCGACAATCCAACTCGCAATCGTGCCCTCGACATGCTTCCGTTGTTCATGTTTCTCGATGAAAAACGGGTGCGCGCCAGGGCGGATGACGCGCTGATCAAAGCCCGCCCCACCTTTCATTACCGTCTGCCGGATTGTGAAATCGACAGGGCCGACTGGGGGTTCTATGTGGCGTGGAACGACTGGGTGGAGGTCGAACGGTTGGCTGCGGATGAAGAGCGCCTGCAAGCCTGTAGTGAAGCGTATCGCGAATTTTTGAACAGTCCACTGAAACGCTTGTTCGGTAAATGGGCCACCATTGTGCAGGAAAAATGGCTAAACCGGTAATCGCCATCACCGGGCCGGAGCGTGACGCCTTTGGTCCCCGGATGCTGGTGGCGCTGGCGGTGCGCCTCTATGGTGGGCACCCGCTGCAATTGCGTCCGGGCGACGAGCATCATCGTCATACGTATGATGGCGTGGTGGTCACCGGTGGGCACGACATCGAGCCGGTGCTCTATGCGGCTGAACCTGAAATAGAGCCCAACTACGACACCGCACGCGACACCCTGGAAACCACCGTAATTATTGACGCGCTCGCGCGGGGACTGCCCTTGCTCGGTATCTGCCGAGGCGCGCAACTGCTGAATGTCTGCCGGGGTGGAACACTGCACCAGGAGCTGCGCTCGCAGCGCCGGAAAACATCCAACCGCTGGACCGTACTACCGCTCAAGACGCTGTGTGTCACAGCTGAGCCGGAAACCCAGAACAGCCTGTTGATCAGGCTCTTTGGACGGGGACGCTCACAGATAAACAGCTTGCACAATCAGGCGATTGATCGGGTCGGAGATGGTCTCATCGTGACGGGGCGTGATCTCGATGGTATCGTGCAGGCTATCGAAGATCCGTCCCGGACGTTTCTAGTTGGCGTCCAGTGGCATCCCGAATTTCTTCTTTATTTGACAAGCCAACGCGCCTTGTTTCGTGAACTGGTTGGAAGAGCGCGGAATTTGTAATTCAGGGGCATCGAAGTGGTTACACTCTTCCGGTTTATTCAGAATAGCAGCACAAATGTTGACAAGGTAACAAAAGGCAACTAATATGTCTCCTGTGTAAAAAATAGCAACACAGGAGACGACAATGACAGCCCTTCTGCTCCAACAACTCAAAAAACGGCGCAAGGCGCTGGGACTTAAGCAAAGCGACATGATGATGCGCATCGGCGTGTCCCGGCAGCAATACCAGCGTCTGGAGGCCAAGGGGAATCCACGCCTCGACACGCTTGAGTTGATTGCCAAAGGACTGAACGGCGAACTCATGCTGATCCCTCAAGAAAAGCTGGGTGCCGTCATCGCTGTGCTCGAAAGCGTCGAAACAGAACAAAAGTCTGGGCAAAAATTGCCGGACCAAATAATAGCCCGTGAAAAGAAAAGCCTGCCTGACGACCCCTGGCAGGACCTTCTGGAAGATGAGCCATGAACCATCACGGCGTAGATGAAGTCAACGTCCTCAGGCTCACCTTGCACGGCAGGCTGGTTGGCTATCTGACCGGTTTTCAGGACGGTCGTAATCTATTGACCTTTGCCGATGAATATAAATCGGATGCAGGCCGTCCGACTTTCAGTTTGATAACCCACCCCAAATTCCCCCATACAGGGAAGCTTCTGGCGGAGCCCTGGCAGCAAAAGCATAAATTGCATCCCACACTCTCCAACCTGCTCCCGGAAGGGGCATTAAGGGAGTTGATCGCTCAGGGACTCAAGGTGCATGTCGATAACGAGTTTCAGCTGTTCGCGTATTTGGGAAAAGATCTGCCCGGCGCGTTGATTGCTGAACCGATGGGGCTGGACGAGGTTCCGGCGCATCTCTTTTCTGCTCACGGGAAAGCCAAAGTCGTTAAATTTGAAAAAACTGGCCGGGGAAACAAATTTTCTCTGGCTGGCGTCCAGATGAAGTTTTCCATGAAACAACAAGATGGCCGCTACACCCTGTCCAGGGGGGATGTGCTTGGCGACTGGATCGTCAAAACACCGTCAACCAAACACAAAGATGTTCCGCTCAATGAATTCACCGCGATGACTCTGGCCTTTCTGGTTGGCATTGATGTGCCTGAAATGAAGTTGGTGGAACTCGATAAGCTCGACAACTTGCCGCCGATCAATTTGCCCGATGAGAAACTGGCCTTTGCGATAAAGCGCTTTGACCGCAACGACGCGCAAAGAATCCACATGGAAGACTTTGCCCAGGTATTGGTGAAGTACCCGCATGAAAAATACAACGCGGCAAGCTATGCACAGATTGGCAAAATCCTTTACGACTTCTCCGGAGATGGTCTGGCTGACGCGCAGCAATTCGCCAGACGTCTGCTGGTGAATATTTTGTTGGCCAATGGCGATGCGCATCTGAAAAACTGGAGCTTGCTCTATGCCGACCAGATCACGCCGCGACTTTCCCCTGCCTATGACATCGTCACCACCCACGTTTATATCGAAAATGAAAGACGCTATGCGCTCAATCTGGGCAAGACGAAGGAATGGTATGATGTCACTTATGCAAACTTTGAGGCGTGGGCCAGGCGAGCGGGCATTCCTTGGCGTGCCATAAGGCCACACCTGGATGACACCATGGAGAAGGCACGCAGTTTATGGCCAAAGGCAATAAAAGATCTGCCCATGAACGCCGCGCACAAGGAAAAGCTCCAAGGTCACTGGGCTAAACTGCAAAACGATTTCCAGGTTTAACCTTTTCCAGTGGAGCCGTTGATCCGGCTTGTGAAAAAAACCAAAACAAAGAGCTACATCGATCTGCCAAAGTCGATGATGGCACTGATGAAATCCTCCCCAAACTTTTCCAGCTTGCGTTTCCCCACCCCGTTGATGCGCAAAAACGCCTCCGGCTCACGCGGCAGGTACGCCGCCATTTCCACCAATGCGGCATCGCCGAAGATGACGTAGGGCGGTACGCCGTCGCGGTCGGCGAGAGTCTTGCGCAGTTCGCGGAGCTGCTGAAAAAGTTCTTCGTTGTAGTCGAGTGCCCCGATCTTTCCGCGACTTTTCTTCTTCGGCTGCGGTTTCACCTTGACGCGCGGTTGCGCCAGCGCCAGCTTCAGTTCGCCGCGCAACAGTGGGCGGGCATTGGCCGTGAGTTGCAGCACCGAAAAGTTGGCGACATCCTGGCGCAGGTAGCCGAGGTGAATCAGTTGACGATAGAGGCTGCTCCAGTAATCCTTGCTGTGTTGTGCACCGATGCCGTAGGTGGAGACTTTGTCGTGGCGCAGATCGAGAATCCGCTGGTTGGCGGAACCGCGCAGCACGTCGATAACGTGGTTCATCCCGAAGCGCTGGCCGACGCGATAGACGCAGGAGAGTGCCTTGCGGGCGTCCTCGGTGGCGTCAAAACGCTGCGGCGGGTTGAGGCAGATATCGCAGTTGCCGCAATCCTCACTTAGCTCTTCACCGAAATAACCAAGCAGGGCGCGACGCCGACAGGTGAGCGGTTCGGCGTAACCGACCATGGCGTTGAGTTTGTGCAGCTCGATTCGGTTCTGCTCCGGATTGCCGCCTTTTTCAATCAGCCCGCGCACCAGCGCGATGTCGCCGTAACCAAAAAGGAGCAGCGCCTCGGCGGGGAGGCCGTCGCGTCCGGCGCGGCCAGTCTCCTGATAGTAGCTTTCGATATTCTTGGGGATGTCGTAATGGACGACAAAGCGCACGTTCGGCTTGTCGATCCCCATGCCAAAGGCGACCGTTGCCACCACCACCTGAAGGTCGTCGCGCAAAAATTCTTCCTGCACCCGTTGGCGCTGTTTGTCCGGCAGCCCGGCGTGATAGGCCGCGGCCTTGACGCCACCGGCAACGAGCTTGGCGGCAACCTCTTCGGTGCGTTTGCGGCTCAGGGCGTAGACGATGCCGGCATCATCGGGCCGCTCGGCGAGAAAGGACTTCAACTGGTTGAATGGCTGATGCTTGTCGATCACCGTGTAGCGGATATTGGGCCGGTCGAAACCGGCAATGAAACGGCGGGCGCGGCCGAGGTTGAGGCGCTGGATGATGTCCTCGCGGGTCTGCGGATCGGCGGTGGCGGTCAGGGCGATCAGCGGGATGGCGGGGAAGAGTTCGCGCAGTCGTCCGAGCTGAATATATTCCGGCCGGAAATCGTGCCCCCACTGCGAGACGCAGTGCGCCTCGTCGATGGCAAAGAGGGCGATATCGAGGGACTTCAGCCGGGCGATGAACTCCTCGCTCAACAGCCGTTCGGGGGCGATGTAAAGCAGGTCGAGTTCACCGGCGTGGAGTGCGGCAAGGGTAGCACGGGCGGTGGCGACGTCGAGGGATGAGTTGTATTGCGCGGCGCGGACACCGTTGGCGAGTAACGCATCGACCTGATCCTTCATCAGCGAAATCAGCGGTGAGACGACGATCGCCACGCCGTCGCGATGGTGCGCCGGAATCTGGTAGCAGAGCGATTTGCCACCGCCGGTCGGCATCAGCACAAAGGCATCGGCGCCGCTGATCAGGGTGTCGATGATCTCCCCTTGCAAGGCGCGGAAATTACTGTAGCCGTAAATCGATTTGAGGGTATCAAGGGGGGTGGAAGACATGTGGTCACAATCGTTTCGTTGGTAGTCCGTCGTGTGCTCTTTCAGGATGCGGTGGGGGGGGGGGCGGCCCCTTCGTCTTTTTAACATGGGATCGGGCTGAACAAAAGGACTGAATTGTTTTCGCTGCAAGATATAGCCTCGCCTTCCGACGGATTCCTCCGTAAATATCGATGAAGGGCATCTGTGAGGGGAGAGGGTGGCCCGGGTAGCGCAGAATAAGTATGGTCAAGTGCCGTTTACGACGGAATTGTGTCAAATTTATGAGGAATATAATTGCACTGCGTCAAAAAAACGGTATAAAGGATAAAATTAAATATTTTCCAATGTTGAGCCTGTCTCTCCTGCAAGCTTTGCGTGTTGTTGGTACCAAGTTTGCAGAATACCGGTTAAAGTTTATGTACTGTTACTGTTTGTCACCATAGATACGGAAGTTTTTCGAAGGATTCAGGAGGCGTCTCAATGAAACCGTTAAAGGCCACTCTTAGCTTGATTGCAGTGATTTCACTGTTTGTGGGAGCCATATGGCAAAGTCCTGCGAGCGCGGCGACCAGTCCGGTTCTGACGCCACTGGGAAGATTTCTAGATTATTCGGTTATAGAAGTTCCTTCGGCAATCGATGTTGACGATGCGGGGAACATTTACGTTGTAGATTCGTTGCGGAAGCGGGTAGCCAAGTTCGACAAGTACCTCAAATTCCTGCGCTACTACGACAAGATGCGGGTTTACGGCAGCAGTTTGGCGGTCACCAGCGATGGCCGGAAAATTATTGTCGGTAGCGGCAAACAGGTTGATATCGTTGATGGTGACAGCGGTGAGGTGATCACGGCCTTAGGCGTGGGAGATGGCGAGTTTACCTTTGCCGTGGAGATCGATATCGATCCATTGACGCAACGGGTTTATGTCGCCGATATGGCGACCTTCGGGGTCAAAGTCTACGACCTGAACAGTGGCGAGTATCTGTTCCGCTTTGGCAGTAAAGGCTATGGCAACGGCCAGTTCCGGAATATATGGTCCCTGTCGTTCAATGAATATAGCGGTGAGGTTTACGTTTCTGATATCGCCGGGTACCGTACCATTCGCCCCAGTGTGCAAGTGTTTAACCGCGAGGGGCAGTTTATTCGCAATATCAGAGGATACAACGGTTTTGGTGCTCCTCCGGTACCGTTCTTTTCCGGGATGACCTTTGACCCCTCCGGGCGGGCCTATGTGCTCGATATTCTCAACGGCGCCATTCGTTTCCTTGGTCTGCCGACCACCCCCCTCGGACAGTTTAAAAATCCCGGCTATCGTCCTGGCCAGATGGCTATGCCGCGCGATATTATTTACGATAAACTGACCGGTCGCTTGTTTGTGACCTGCGACGGAGCGCGGATCGAAGTTTACGGGGTTGATGGGGCGGAAAATCCGGCCAATGCCAATGTCGCGCCGGGACAGCCGGTGCCGGTCAGCCCGGTGGACGATGTTGAAGTTGTTACCGCGACACCGCAGTTGAACTACCTGAATGCCACCGATAATGATGGCGATGATCTGGTTTATGATGTCCAGGTTTTCTCTGCCGGCGATATCGTTGCCGACTATATTGGCTTGCCTTCCGGTGCGACCGAGTCGTATGCCCAGGTGGCCGCAGAACTGACCGAGAATGCGCGGTTTGGCTGGCACGTCAGGGCGTTTGACGGTGAAGCCGCGTCCGACTGGACAGCACAACAATACTTCTACGTTAATGCTCAGGAAGAAGCTCCTGTCGCGCCGGTGCTGCTGGCTCCGGAAGCAGGGACTATCGCCGCTGGCGCCACAGTCCTGAGTTGGGGGACAGCGGTTGATCCCGACCCCTTCGACACGGTTAGTTACCGGGTAGAGATTGCCGCAGATGCCACCTTTGCCGAGCTCGTCGCCAGTGCTGACCTGACCGGTAACGCAATCACGCTCAGCGAATTTACTGATTACCTGGCATTGCAGGACGGTCAGACTTATTTCTGGCGGGCTCTGGCGGTCGATAACCACGGTCTGGTTTCGGTAGCCGCCGATGCCAGCAACTTTGTCTACGATACGACGGTTCTGCGCTTCAGCGCCAATATGCCTGACGCCGCGGTTTATCTCGGCGGCAACTACGCTTATAGTGGTCGCTACATCGGGAATACTCCTGTAGAACTGCGCGATGTCCCGGCAGGGGTCGAAACCGTGGTCGTGAAGCGGGCGGGCTTCGAGCCGTTTGTGGGCAAGGTGGTGATAGGTGAGCGTGAAAATATCGATTTTTATGCGCAACTGGTCGCGGCCATCATGCCTGCCGATCTGAAGGCCAACCCGTTGTCGGCTGATGGCCAGAAGATCGTCCTCAACGGTGCGGTGGCCCCCTTTATCGCCGATGTGAATGCAGATGGTGTGGTTGACCTGGTCGCCGGTTCAGCCGATGGTGCCATCGACCTGTTCACTGGTGCCCTGGTCGACGGCGAGCTTGAGTTTACCGCTGCTGGTCCGCTGGCTGCGGAGCTGCCGCTGATTTCGGGAGCCTGTCCGCTATTGGTTGACTGGAATAATGACCGCGTTACCGATCTGCTGGTTGGTGGCGCTGATGGCACCGTGTCGCTCTTTGTTGCTGTCAACGGGGCACTAACCTCGACCTCACTGACTCTGGTCGGTGGCGCTCCGGTTATCGTGGCCGGTGATGCAGCGCCGGTGGTCTACGATATTGATGCCGACGGTGACAAAGATCTGCTCGTCGGTTCAAGTGACGGGACGATGGTCCAGTTCATCAATGTTGGCAGTGACGCCGCGCCGCAGCTGAGCGCAGCCGGAAATCTTTCCTTTACCATGGCCCCCTCTGCGGGCCCGGTTGCACCATTTGTGATCGATTGGGACGCTGATGGTAGCGATGATCTGCTGGTGACTGCCGGTGAGCACATTTATGTTTACCAGTCGGCCGGTGCAGTATGGTCGCCAGTCGGGGTGTTGGCCGTGACAGACGCGCTGCTTAATAACAACAAGGGCAAATCGAAGACCGGTGCTTACTCGATCGGTACCGGCCTGACCCTTTTTGCCCTTGACTTGGACGGGAAAAAGGGCAAGGATCTGCTGGTCGGCAACGATTCCGGCGAGATTCGCCTGGTGCGCTCTTTCGGTAAAGACTATGTTGCTGCATTTAGTGCCGCTCTTGCCGACAAAGTTGAGCAAATCACCGCCGCCAATGAGACACCGGTTGATACGGCCGCGCTTGGTGCGGCCATTGCTGAGGGTGACTATAAGCAGGTCGCAAAAGAATGCCGCTCTCTGTTGCTGACACTTGATGCTGCCGCAGCGGTTTATGCTCAGGAACTACTGGACATTCTTAAATAAATTTCCAGACGATAAGGATTCAAGACGTGAACAGAAAAACGTTAAGAGGTTTAGTCGGTGTTATCCTGTTTGTCGCAGTGGGGGTGACAAACGCCTCTGCCGCAAAGGTTATCGATGTTTCAGCGTCGGTGCATAACTTTTCTCTCGCTGCTTACAATGAAGGTCTGCCCTGGGGGTCGTCAAACGAGACGGAGGTCTGCATTTTTTGCCACACGCCGCACAACGCCAACGTGGGGAATGAACGGCCGTTGTGGAACCGCACGGACCCAACTTCTGCGTGGATATTCTATAACAGCACCACGCTGACCCCCGCAGCTCGTCCCGGCGCGGTGGGGACGGTCAAGCCAGCATCACTGATGTGTCTGAGTTGCCATGACGGTAGTATCGGCGTGAACCGGGTGATTAATGAAAGTAATATTACCGGTCCCATCAAATTTGTTAATGACCCTGCCGAGGTTTTTATTGGGCCCGATATTTTTGGTGTTAACCCCGACAAGCGGATTGGTGGTGTTGTCGGAGATCCCTGGGGGACGGGAAACCTCAATGATGATCATCCGATCTCGTTCAGTTACTCCGCAGCCCAGGGTGCCGATCTTGATTTGCATCCGATTGGCGATGCCCAATTGGCCGGTCTCGTGTTTTATCCGCGTAACGGAACTGCGGATCACGTCGAGTGCGGCACCTGCCATGATCCCCACGTTGCTTATGATAATTCCGGGGCTTTAGGTGCGCTCACGAACGCCTCGGCAAATCCGAACTATGCACCGTTTTTGCGCATTTCCAACACTGGAAGCACGATGTGTCTGACCTGCCACAACAAGTAAGCAGAAGAGTCCCGAAACAACCCCACACCACCGCGGTCTGGGGTTGCTTTAGGGTATAAAGATTAGAAAAAATTCAATAAATAATATAAATTATAGACCCGTAACACTGCAAGCAGGGTCGCGCCATGAGTTAAAGATTAGAAAAAAACCATAAATAAATTTTATAAATAACGCACCTGACTGCCTGAAATCGGAGCGCAATGATGAAAAAAAATCGCATTTTAAAGTTAACTGTACTGCTGCTGACGCTACTTTTCCCGGTGTTTGTCAACGCGGTGCAGACACATTTAATGGGATGCACAAATTGCCACAAGGCGGGTGCAAATTTTGCGAGCTTCGATGGCAATGCCTGTGTTTTATGTCACACGAGCGGCAGTCAGGCCACCTTTAATGATAGTCTTACTCATCCGGTCAAAGGATATTTTGAGGCCGGGGATGCCAGCGATGCAATTCAGACAAGCACGGTGGTACATGGTGCAACGCCGGGTAAGGAAGTATCGCACATGTGGCAGCGTATGGATGGCTCTAATGTGCCCGAGGTTGGTGCGCAGGAACCGACGACTTATGCACGGCAGTTTAATGGCCGCTATGGGTTTTCACGTGGTAAGTTGGTTTGTTTCCGTTGTCACGATCCTCATGCGGACGCGACAAGAAAGGCGTCGCTTTTAAAGGTCCCGGTCGACGCAGATCAAATTTGCAGCGATTGTCACCTGCCCTGGTATCAGAATAATGCCCATGCATTATTAACCCACCCGGTTGGAAGTGGCGTCATCTATAATACCGCCGCTGCGGATGCGACAAAATTCAACGCATCAATTACCAATGTCAATAATGGCGAGATCAGAAAGGTGGCGGGGTTTGTTTCGTGCACGTCGTGTCATGGTGTGCATTCGGTCGATTCAAATTCGGCCACGGTTGACGGCTATGCCAACTATAATTCGCTCAGTGGCGATGGCCATCAGCTCCGTTCCGACGGACCACGCGACCTGACGGCAGTGACCGAGGCTGACTTTACCGTGGCTGAAGCGCAACTTAAATCGAACCTGTGCCAGGCCTGTCACGTTTATAAACTTCACGGCAAGGTTGACGATGGCGCCGCGGATCGCTTTCTCGGTTGCCTCGATTGCCACAGTGGCCACGCCTACAACGATAATGACCCGTACTACTTTGTCTTGCGCAAGAACTCCTATAATCCAATGACCAACAGCAGCGTCAGTCTTACCGGCTACAATTTTGGCGGCTTCGATTATATCTACAACAACCCCGATATTTTCTCTTTGCTCAATCGCACCGAAGTGTGGAAAGACAATTCAAACTTAACCGCGCTGGGCTACTGTGAAGCCTGTCATGGTGAAGCTGAAACGATCCCCAAGGGGGCGCTGTTTCATTCATCGACCGACGATTGCGCGACCTGTCACCTGCATAACAGCACGGGCTGGGCGTACAGCTTTCAGAACGATGCCAGCGCGGCAACCTGTGGTGATTGTCACGGGTTCCCGCCCTATAAAAACCAGCCCGGTGATCGCACCGGTTCCGGAGTTGATGGCGGCTACGCTTATATTTCAGCGGCCTGGAACTACGCGAACGCCAGTGTGACCTACTTTAAAGATGAATCAACGACCCCGCACAATGCCCACGCGGCAGGGGGGACGACTCAAAGCGCAACCTCGGACTATATCTTCGGTAACGGCGTCTATGCCTGCGAGCCATGTCACGAAAACTATGTTCCGACTCATCAGCAAGAAGCAACATTGCCGTACACCACCGGGTTCAGAGATATAAATTTTTACGCGAATGTTGACCAGGCGGGGGCGACGTACAATTCCGTAACAAGTCAGTGTTCGGCCCTTTACTGCCACAGTAACGGGGCGCCAAGAACAGGTGACGGACCGACGCGCAACTACGCGACCGGCACCGTGACGACCCCGGCGTGGGACAATGGCAAGGGCACCATTATCGGCAAGACCACCCCGACCCATGAATGTGCATTTTGCCATGGCAATAGCGCGACGACGATGAACACCAAAGGGAACTCGGCCGCACACGCCAAACACCTCGACAGGTATGGTGATGATTGCTCGATTTGTCACAATCAGACGGCTGTCAACAGCACAACGCTGGCCAGCGGCGCAAACCGCATTGACCTGCTCAGCCCGGCATCTGGTGGCAAGCACGTCAATACCCTGTACGATATCGTCTACAAGAGCAGCGGGTCTGTTCTCTATAACGCGCTGGGAACAAACGCTGTTGGTTTAAATTACAATTCGACAACCGGGACCTGCTCGGTCTATTGCCACGACCCGGCGGATTTGGGCACGACCGCAGACTGGGATAGTGGCGTCGGTGGCGCCGCCTGCGGCAGCTGTCACGGCGTGACCGCGGCAACCTTGACGACAAATTCCCATGCCATACACCTCGACCCGGCAGGCGCCAACATCAGTTGTGATGCATGCCACGGTGCTGGAGCCAGCACGGCTGTGCACGCAGGGCATGTTGACGGCGTGGTTACGCAATTGACTGTCGCGGCCTCTTGCGATCTATGTCATGGAGTTGAGGGCGCTGATACGTCACCGATCTGGGGGAACAGCGGCAGCATTGATTGTCTTACCTGCCATACCGGCGCCAGTGTGACCAGCTATACCGATGCGTCCGCTGCAACAGTGACGGCCCCGGCTAAAACGATGGCCGCTATCAGTGGACACAACCGTCCGACCGCCAGTAATGCCTATCCGGTCACCGGCAGCCCTGCCGCGAACAAAACCTGCACCACCTGCCACCTGACTGCGATCGACGCTGATCATGTTGGTGGTGCCGCGACCAAGTTGTTGCAAGTAGCCTTCGCGTGCGAAGACTGCCACACCGCGGCCGGTTCACGCAGCGCCGAAGCGACGCTGCGCGTGCTGACCCATTCCAATATGGATGCTGTCTACACCGGACAGAAACGGCTCGACTTTGCGGCTCTTTGCACGGCATGTCACGATCCGCATGGTGCGGGGAGCAACATCGCGATGATCGGTGAAGTCAAAGCCGATTTCCTCGCCAGCGTCGTCCTCTACAATGTAATTGGAGCCGACTCGTTTGATGAAGCAGATGCGGCCAACGGTGACGACATCTGCGCGACCTGTCACACCGCAACGGTGCATAACAACCAGGCCGCCACTGGTACCCACCATGAAGGTGAAAACTGCCTGACCTGCCACGGTCACAACGGTGTCAATGGCGGGTTCATGCCGACCGGCGGCACCGCCTGCAACGATTGCCACGGTAATCCGCCGACGGCCAGCGATGATCGTCCGGCGGGGAAGGCCGGCGTACACGCAGCACACGTTAATGTCGCCAGTCACGAAGAATCAGAAGATAAGTTTGATTGTGAAGTCTGCCACCCCGGCGCCGCGACATTTACCTTGTCACACAGTGATGCGAGCGTCAGTCTGGCTGCCGGGATTACCAACGGCACCTGCGCCAGTGCCTGTCACCTCTCGATCACGGGCGACGGAAACTGGACCGACATCAACGGTCTCAACTGTGATGCCTGTCACTACTGGAACGCCACCCCGACCAGTGCTGGCAATGTTGCCAGCGGCAATCGTGAGGCGATCAGCGCCACCCACAACAAGCACTTCGACAAAGGGAAGCTCTGCGTCAACTGTCATACCAACAATGCGACCGATACCGTGGCACCGCGCACCCATATCACCGATCACGAAGCCTGGGCCCTCAATGTGACCAATGATGGGACAATCCTGACTGATCGCGGCAACGCGACTCAGGAAGAAGCGACGGTCGATTTCACCCTGGCGACCACCAAGTACGCTAGCTGGAATGATGGCACCAACTCCTGTGGCACCGCCACGGCGAACAGCGGCCTCGGCTGCCATGCGACCGGTTCCCCGACATGGGGCGGCGCGGCCCTGGCCTGTATCGACTGCCATACCGACAAGAGCAGCAGTGCCGTCAATCCGACATCCGGTCTGCACAGCGCCACTCCGCTGGTCTCCGGCATCCAGCACAACGAAAGCTTCCTCTACAACAGCGGCGTAAGTACCGGCAACTGCGAAACCTGCCATACCTCCGTGCCGTCGAGCGGGCATCAGGACGGTGTGATGGACGCGACCCGCGGCGCCGTCGGCAATCTCAAGATCACCTTCGCCGCCACCATCAGCTATACGGACGACGTGGCACCGACTTGCGCCCCGAGTCTGACCGGCTGTCACTACGAGCAGCCGACCAAGACGGTCGATTGGAAGCGCAAGTGGCACGAAGGTGCCGCCAATGCCACAGCCTCCTGTGCTGGATGTCACGGTGACTGGGTCAACGGCTGGAACACTGACGTTCAGCACCATACCAATGCCAAGGCCCAGTCGACCCACGGCACCAAGGCCGGCAAGACCTACGAGTGCATGGATTGCCATGCCCTTGAGGCGACCGCAGCCGTCTATCCGTTCACCCTCGGCAGCAACGACTGGAAACCGACCGATGCCGCAGCGACCACCTTGCACGGCAACGGCGTCATCAACGTCAACAGCACCGGCACCGGTTTCGTCCGGGTCAGCACCCTCTCTGGTTGCCCGGACTGCCACACCAACTGGCAGACCGATGGCAAACATGCCTACGACGTCACCGAGTGGACGCTGACCACGATCGCTGGTGATGCCCCGACCGTGACCTGCGCCACCTGCCACGGTGGTTTGACCGTTGGTGCCAATGCCACCAACTATTGGCCGGACAAGGTCGGCAACGACGCCACCGAGGACAATGGCGGGCGCCACCTGATCCACATGACAAGGTTGGCCCAGGCCAAGTACGGCGAGACCATCACCGCGCTGCTGACCGACAACGCCAACGGCACGGCCGACGCCAAGCAAAAGTATCTGTGTGCCTACTGCCATACGGCGCCGGGGAGTGATTTTGACCATGGCGATGCCGCAACTCTGCCGGCCGAGGTCTTCGTCTCCAACGCAGTACGCTCCTCCAAGACCATGTGGGATACCGCCGACAGCGATGCCACTTACACCAGCGGCAACTGCAGCAGCGTCGAGTGCCATAACGGCAAGGCGACCGCCACGACCGCGACTTTCGATTGGTACGGAGCAGGGACACAGAATTGTGCCCTCTGCCATAACGATATCACCGTGACCACCGCCGCCACCACCGGCGCCACCCACGACGCCCACGTCGGCACACCGATCACCGCCTTCGGCAAGGCGATCGGCTGCGCCAGCTGCCACGGTGGCAGCCCGACCTGGTCGCCATACGTTGTGCCGAGCAGCGGCCATATCAACGGGGCCTTCGCTGTCTCTGGCGGCAGTGTCACGGTTAGCTACACCGGCACCTACACCAACGCCGCCACCCGTACGGTCGGGACTTGCGGCACCAACCTCTGCCACAACAACGGCAAGAACGCCGCCACACCGGTCTACACCTGGGAGACGGCGATTGCTGGCTGCGCGGCTTGCCATGCCACGAGTGTAACCCTTGGTTCGTCGCACGATCCGCATATGAACGCCAGCTTCGCCACTACCTTCGGGCGGGCCGTGGTCGGCTGCGAAGAGTGCCATGACGCGGTGAGTGCATCGAGCATGAGCGGCAAGACCGCCCATATGGATGGCAGTGTCACCCTCAACGCTGGTATCACCTATACCGGCACCCCGGCGACGCTGACAGTGGGTGGCACCAATACTTACGGAACCTGCTCGGCCAGTCTCTGCCACCAGAACGGCAAGGGCGCCAACGTCGCCTCGCCGGCCTGGAATCGTACCGCCAGCAGCACCGACAACTGCACCATCTGTCACAACGACGGTTCCGGTGCGCCGCAACCGGCCACTGGTCGCCACGCCAAGCACGTCACTAACGCCGCTTATGTCACCTCAAGCTGCGGTAGCTGCCATGCCAATGCCACCGCCACGACCATTGGCGGAACTACGCATATCAATGCTACCGCTAACACCGGCGTGTCGATCACCGTTCATACGGCAGGAACGGCTGGCTGCACCAACAACTGCCACCTGGTCAATGAAGCGACCAGCGGCGATTGGCTCGACAGCAACATCCTGGCCTGTCTCGAATGCCATGTCACTGGCAAGGTCGGTGCCGCCCTCCTGCCGACGTCCGGCCTGCACGCCGTCATCGCGCGCGTCAGTGGCAAGACGCATGACGCCACCCTCCATGCCAGCGGTTGCGAGGCCTGCCACACCACCATCCGCACCCAGACAACGACCCACATCAAGGGAAGTGTTGTCGCCGACGGTGCCAGTAACACCGACCGCGGTCTCTTTGCCGCCTACACCGATGCGGCGACCGGATCCTGCATGGGCACCGGGGTCAACTTGGCGGCTGGCTGCCACCGCGACAATGGCGACTGGGGTCGCAAGTGGGCCACCACCGTTGTAAACAGCGACGGCGCCGAGTGCGGCAACTGCCACGGTGGCATCGGCGTCGGGTACGCCGTGGCGTCCTGGACTGCAGGGATTATCCCCGATCATACGATTGACCGCGGTGACGTCGACACGACCCCTGAAGTCATGACCAGCCACTCGGTCTGCAAGTCGTGTCACGGCTTCAACGGAGCCGCCGATAAGGACGCCAACTACGACCTGACCAACCTGTGGAACCAGGGTGGTGTCGATACCTCAATGCACGGTAACAGCAAGATCACCATGAACGGTGGCACCAACTACAACGCGGCCAACTGGGGTTGCGACAATGCCGGTTGCCACAGTACGGCGGCGGATGGGCATGCCCTGGCCGATTCTGCCTGGACCGTCGAACTCGGCGCTTTCGCCGCCGGTGGCGATTGCTGGGGTTGCCATGGGAATGGCACCTCGCAATACTGGCCGGACGGCACGGTTTATCCTGACCGCGCAGGGGTTCATGTTGAGCACATTGTGGCGATTGTTGCGCATATGGCGGGAGGCGATACCCTGGCCAACCGCAATGCCACCTGTATTTACTGTCACCCAGGTGGTGCTCACTCCGGCGATCAGGCAGCCGCTCCGGCCGATGTCAGCAACACCGATACGAACAACGATGATGTCGCCGATCTTAACATTGCCGCCAAGATGAAGAAGATCGTCGGCGCGGCTGATGATAATAGTGGCTTCTATCGTTCCACCCCGACCACCTGCTCCACCGTCGCCTGTCACGCCAGTGCGCCATTCACGCCGCACTGGTACACCGATACCGTAGCGCCGGGCGATGTCACGCTGACCGCGGCAGCCGGGCCGGTACCGCGTTCGATCAAACTGACCTGGACTGCTGTTGGCGACGACGGTACGTTGGACGGAACCGCTTACAAATATGACATCCGCATGGGCACAACCTCGGCCATTGCCATCGACTTTGGATTAGCGACCAATCATGTCCAGGGCGTGCCGACTGTCAAGCGCATGGGCGCCGCGCAGGAAGCGATTATTCACGGGGTTGATCCCAGCACCACCTACTATTTTGCCCTGCGCACCTACGACGTCACCGGTAACTTCGGTGGCACCGCCAACGTCGACGGTTATGTCAGCTACCTCGTTCCCGCCAGCCCCGACACCACGCCGCCGGTGCTAACCGGATCACCGTCATGGTACGGTCTCGATTCGGCCAAAGCGCTCGACGCTGCCGGCACGGTTGCACTCAGCTGGACCCGCGCCGAAGATCACTCGATGCCGATCACCTACGACATCTGGTGGAGTACCGGTACGATTACTTATGGTGCGCCGCAGGCCAGCACCGGTGATACCCATTTCCGGGCCACCGGTTTGAGCGATGGGCAGACCTACAACTTTGCAGTACGCGCCAGGGATGCCTACGGCAATACCGATACCAACACCATTGTCCTCCAGGCGATTCCGCAGGGGCTGTCCACGGTGCCGAAGACCAATGTCAATTACTATGCCGATGGCACGGCGACGAGCAATATGCCGCTGCTGGATACCGTGCATACCACCGACGGCACAACCGCTGCTCTGCCCGCAGTCTTTATCGGGCCGACAACGTTCACGGCAACAACGGATATTTTTGCCAGCGGTTTCAGCCTTAATATCGTGAACTCCAACAACGTGACGACGCTGCAAGCCGAGCTCGGGTACATCACTGGCGCCAGCACTTTCAACTCCTTCTCCACGGCGCTCTTGGCCAGTGACCAGACTGTTGCCAAACGGGCGACGCGTCTGGTGACCTTCAAGTTCAACGGAGCCCAGCGACAAATGACGGAGGCGATGAATGCCAAACTCGGTGTCCAGGTCAGCGTCACTGTCGGGGCCGTCACCAGTATCGGCTGGGGCCCCACCAGCAAGGGGGGGATCCTCTCCTTCGCCACCCAACCGATCAATACGTCACCGACCGCACCGACGGTGAGCAGTACGGTTTCCGGTGCCAATGCCAGCATCTGGTGGGCGGCATCGACAGACATTGCGGATGGTGTGGCCGACACGGTTCACTACGATGTTTACGGTTCCGCCAACGGTGGTGCCGATGGCTTCCCCTACATTATCGCGACCGGGTTAACGACCAACGCCACTGTCGGTGCTCCGCTGGTCTGGGATACCCAGGCGGCCGGGATCGCCCTGGGTGCGGCGGTGAGTAATGTCCAGGTGCGCGTCGAGGCCGGTGATGTGATTAACGGCAAGGTGCTCTCGCATACCGTTGCGACCTCATCGAACCTCGCCGTCGACAACTCCGGCGATAATGTCGCTCCGGGGGCGATTGCCCAATTAAAGGCCGAAACCCGACCGAAACAGGGTTCGGTCTACCTCAGCTGGACCGCTCCGGGCGATGATGGTGCCAACAATGGCCGCGCCGCCGCCTATGATATCCGTCTGGCAGCTGCGATCATTGACACCGGGATCAAGTACAACGCGGCGACGCAGCTCGATTCCGAGCCTTACCCCGACTTTGGCGGTAACGGTCAAGGGTATGAGGTTCTTGATCTGGCGGAGGGTACCTACTTCTTTGCCATCAAGGCCTTTGATGAAGGGGGCAATGCTTCGCCGCTCGCCTACACTGCGGCGACAGTTGACGCCGGTCCGAAGTGTGGCATCTGCCACTCGACGCCGCCGGATGAAACAGCGACTATCGGCAACCACGCCAGACATGGTTACACGATTACCGAGTGCGCCAATTGTCACGGCAGCGAGGCGGCGAACTTTACCACCTCCCACCAGGATGGTGCCATCAAGCTGGGGTGGAAGACCGCGTCGCCGGTGGTCGCCACCATCTATAACTCCGGCTATATCTATACCTATAACTCACTCGTCATTTATAAAGATGCCGACGGTTCCGGCGGGTTCAACGCCACCGGGGACAACATGGATGACGGCTCCTGTGGTAACTGGAGCACGCTCAATGTCAGCGGTTGTCACGGTCCGGCGGTTTCTGCTACCTGGACTGACGCCGCCACGCTGTCGTGCAGTGCCTGTCACGGTGACGACAGTCGCGTCCTTGATCAATACAGCCACTCCTTCGATGATCCGAGTGACGATGTCAAGGCGGCACCGCCGGTCGATAATCATGGTTATGACGGCACTGGTGCGACCGAAGCCGAGCGCAAATATGTCGGCGCGCATGTTGCGCACCTCAACTCATCGTTCCGCATGAGCAAGGGGGATTCTTGCCGCCTCTGCCATGGTGCATCACGACCGGGCAATTCAATCCATGCCGACGGGATTATTGATGTCGATCTCGATCTCGCTGCCGCCGGGGCAAGCGCTGTATGGACAGAAGGGACTCCGACAACTGCCGGAAGCTGTAGCAGTATGGATCCGGGTGCCTGCCATCCCTCGACGGCGGCACCCAAGTGGGACAGTGCCGAGGTCTTTTACTGCACGAATTGTCACGGTATGGGCGGCGCTACACCGAGCCACGTCACTGATCCGATCGGTTCAAACATCGACCTGCCCGATAACGACCTGGATTCCGGTGATCCGATGCCGGGGAACTGTACCTGGTGTCATGTCGGCGGCCATCCCAAGGATAAAAAGGTTATCGCCATCACCAACGCCAGCCCGGCAGTCGTGACCACCGAGCACAACCACAACCTGGCCGGGGGCGAGAAGGTGTCGATTCACACCACCACCGGCATGACCGAGATTAACAATCACACCTACAACACTGCCGTGATCAACGCCACGCAATTCAGTCTGGTGGGCTCTGATACGAGCGGATATGGCACGTTCGATAACGGCTCATGGATCGAAGGAAACGGTACCGGCATTATTCTGATTCCCAACGACAGTCGTGTCGGGATTAACTACCTTTCCGGCGGGGTTCATCTCAAGGCCAATATTGGCGCACGTGGTGAGGTCAGTAGCGAAGCGGAGCTGTGCTGGAGCTGTCACACCCCCAACAACATCTCCGAGTGGGGGGCTGATGATGGCTCGACCAATACCGCCACCGATCCCGGCAACGGTAATGTGTATAATTTCGGGACCCTCAACCAACCGAACTGGATTGGTGCGACCTGGACCAGCGGGACGACCGGCACCTACGGTTTCGGCTACAAGACCAACACCATCCGGTCCACCCACTCCACCGATGCAACCGGTACCTCGGCTCTGACCGGATCGGCCTACAATTACAACAGCGTCGTCGATGCGGTCGGCAAGATCCATTGCAGCAATTGTCACGACGTCCACAACAGCAACACATCGCCATTGGCCGGCGACAGCCTCGATCCGACCGGTCCGCCGTACCTGCGCGGCACCTGGAAGAGCAATCCCTACAAGGAGGACGGTGCGCCGATACTCGGCCAGACCTACTTGGATGTTACTGTCTCAACAGAAACAGGTTACGGTTACGGCATGGTGCCGCGAGCAAGCTCTAGTACGTCCAATGCCATGGGAGGATACTGGATCGATCAGAACAGCGGCAACCCGACGTCCGGCTGGTCCTACGACTCCTCCGCCGCCCTTTGTCAGTTGTGTCATAGTAAGACAGTTGACACTCTCGACCAGACAACCGGCGAGAACCTTTGGATCAGTGCCACCAACGGACACGCCAACTCGGTTCTTGGCGGATCCGGAACAGGCGCGGCGAA
>JARGFI010000041.1 GCA_029210745.1 Desulfuromonadales bacterium | reverse complement strand
AGAAATACGATCCAGAAGCGAAGGGGAGATTTCTGCCATGCATTGAGCAACATTGCCGACGTTCACCATATGGTCGTAGACAGTCAGACCCGGCGTACCTTCTTTTGTTGTTTTTGCCCAAAATCTCATAGCCCTACCCCAACCTTTCGAGTGACGAGTGATGTTTAGCGAAACCATAAACCATCTGTGTGCCATAATAAGTCACACCAACCCCCTCCCAACCAAAAAAGCGCCGAAGAATTTCATCTCTCAGCGCTACATGCGTTCCCGTTGCTCCACCATCAATCCACCTCCCGGCTTCGGTCTCGACAAACTTGTGAAAATATTTTTAGAATCAGATTATGGGGCATCGTGCGTTTACATACAACCGCAAATACGCCCTAACAGAGATAAACGCTGACCGACAAACAGAGGATCGCGCACCATAAAAAAAGGCCCGATGGAAATCCACCGAGCCTTTAATGCTTACTTCAGGAAAAATCAGTTCATCAGCGTTTTGATCTTGTCATAGCCGAGATTGTAGGCTTTTTTGTTCAGGTCCAGAAATGCTTCCGGAACCTTGGCAAGAACCGCTTTTTCTCCCGATTCGCGTTTGACGACGTCAGTCAGGGCAATCATCGCACCGAGGGCAACCACGTTGGCGACGATTTCACGGCCGATTTCTTCTTTGGCGGTACGGGTAATCGGCATTTTCAGGACTTTGAAGTTTCCTTCCGGAACCCGTTTGACAAAGTCATCGTCGATCAACAGCAAACCACCATCCTTGATGCCGTTAGCGTACTTGTCAGCCGCTTCCTGGGTCATCGCCAGGCAGGCGTCAACTATTGTCGCCTTCGGGTAGTCGATGGGACTGTCAGAAATAATAACTTCTGATTTTGATGCGCCGCCACGGGCTTCAGGTCCGTAGCTTTGTGATTGAGCCGCATATTTAGACTCGACAATCGAGGCAGCCTCGGCGAGGATGATTCCGGCGGTAATCAGACCCTGACCACCTGCGCCGGAAAATCGAAGTTCGTATCTTTTGGCCATTTCAATTCTCCTTGAGTGGGATCAGGCGCCTTGCGCCTTTTTGATGACATCGGCGTACTGGGCGGTGTACTCGGGAAGCTCTTCTTTGTAGAGAACACCAGTCAGCACCTTGCCTTCAAGTTGCTCGGCAGTCATCTTCGATGCTGCGGCAACCGGAACCGCTATATCCTTGAGACGCTTCATCATGTCGGTGACGGAGCGAAATTTGTTGCGCCGCCCATAGGTCGTCGGGCAATCGTCGAGCACCTCAATAATCGCCATCCCTTTATGCTTGATTCCTTCGGCAATCAGCTTGTCGATCTGGGTGGCATGAAAGGCTGTAGTCCGGGCAACAAATGTTGCACCGGCGCCGATCGCCAGTTTGCTGATATCGAAGATCGGGTCCGGGTTACCATAGGGAGTCGTCGAGGCTTTGTCTCCGGTCGGAGTACAAGGCGAAAACTGACCACCGGTCATCCCGTAGATGAAGTTGTTCATGATGATGTAGGTCATGTCGATATTGCGCCGACAGGCATGAATGAAGTGATTGCCGCCGATGGCGGTGCCATCGCCGTCCCCGCCACAGACAATGACATTCATGTCGGGTTTCGACATTTTGACGCCGGTGGCGAATGCCGCGGCACGGCCATGGGCGGTGTGCAGGGTACAGCAATCGAGATAACCGGGGAGGCGACTGGCGCAACCGATACCGGAGACGATCGCGGTGTTTTTACGGTCCAGCTCACAGGCGTCCATGGCCCGGATCAGCCCTTTCATAACGATTCCGTGACCACAGCCGGGGCACCAGATGTGCGGCAGTTTGCCAGGACGGATCGACTTTTCATAATCGTAAGCCATGTTAAATTACCTCCTTGACCTTGTTCATGATCTGGCCGGGGTTGATCGGCTCACCATCAACGCGACCTTCATGAACCACGACGCACTTACCTTGAGCAACGCGCTCGACTTCGTAAACCATCTGACCGAGGTTCATCTCGGCAACAACGATGCCCTTGCACTGCTCAGCCAGCTCGGCGGTACGCTTGGCCGGGAAGGGCCAGAGGGTGATCGGACGGAAGAGACCGGCCTTGATCCCCTCTTTGCGCAATTCGTTGACCGCATAGCGGGCCGAACGGGAGGTGGAGCCAAAGGCCCAAATGACAACGTCGGCATCGTCGATCAGATATTCTTCATAACTCTCGATATCAGCGATGTTATCCATGACCTTGGCAATCTGACGACGCTCTTCAGCGTCGACCAGTTCAGCTTTGGTCGTGGGGAAGCCGTCAGCGGCCTTGTTCAGACCGGTGACATGAAATTTATAACCGGAACCGAAAGCAGCCAGTGGCGGAATCTGCCCTTTGGTGGAGTCATAGGGTTTGTATTCTTCGGGACTGACGGACGGTGCCTCACGATCGACAACTTCCAGGTCACCAGGCTCGGGAAATTCGATCCGCTCACGCATGTGACCGACGATTTCATCGTAGAGCACCTGTACCGGCATGCGGTATTTCTCGGCCAGATTAAAGGCACGCACGGTCTCTTCGAAAATCTCCTGACAGGATGCGGGGGTCAATGCGATCGCGGCATGGTCACCGTGGGTGCCCCACATCGCCTGCATGACATCGGACTGGCCGGGGCCGGTCGGCATACCGGTCGAAGGACCACCACGCATAACGTTGATGATGACGCAAGGGGTCTCGGCAATGCAGGCATAACCGATCAATTCCTGTTTCAACGAAACGCCGGGACCTGAGGTCGCGGTCAGTGCCTTGGCACCGGTCAGGGAAGCACCGATAACTGATGCCATGGCCCCGATTTCATCTTCCATCTGAATGAATTTACCACCATTTTTCGGCAGTTCATTCGACAGAACCTCGGCGACTTCAGTTGAAGGGGTGATGGGGTAGCCACCGAAGAAATCACATCCGGCGTACAAGGCACCTAGAGCACAAGCCTCGTTCCCCTGCAATAGAGCAACTTTCTTAGCCACGTGTCGTTCCTCCTCTATTCTTCAATTTTGTGGACTTTGATGGCAAAATCGGGGCAACGCAGCTCGCACTGCATACAGGCAATACAAGCTTCGGGTTTGGCGACCTTGACCACGAAGAGATCCATTTCCAGAACCTTCGTCGGACAAAACTCGACACAAATGTTGCACCCTTTGCAGTATCGCTCATTAATCTCCAGCTTAGCTTTAGGACTGCTCATTCCGGGCTTTCTCCTTTACGTATTTTTTCGTCCAAGACGATATCGATAAGCGGCGAAATCCTAACATAACCAGGGAAATTTAACCAAGTTATTAATACAGCTCTTCGCGGTTTATAGCCGGGCTAAAAAAAACTCTAAAAAGTTAACCTCGAATAACATTACACGATCAGTGAAGCAGCAAAACAACTGATTTTTAATAAGAAAGAAGGGCAATGTCGCCATTGCCCTTCTCATCCCTTGGCAAGCGTCAGCCAATCATAAATTCATGCTGCCAACAAGTTCTTTAACGGCGGCAACCGAGTTGTCAAACATCGCCTGCTCAGCCGCATCGAGCTTGAACTCAAGAATCTGCTCAACGCCACCGGCACCGAGCACACAGGGAACACCAACGTAAAAACCGTTAACCCCGAATTCGCCCTGCAGCAGTGCGCAAACCGGCAATACGCGTTTTTGATCTTTCAGGATCGCGGTCGCCATGGCAATCGCCGAGGAAGCCGGGCTATAGAAAGCGCTGCCCGTCTTGAGCAGACGGACAACCTCGCCACCGGCATCCTTGGTCCGGGCAACCATGGCGTCCATCACTTCCTGAGCCTTGGCGGCACTGCCGTACTTCTGCTCAAGGAGTTCCATGACCGGGATCCCTTGAACACTGGCATAACGCACCAGCGGCACCATGGTATCGCCGTGACCACCGAGGGTCATTGCCGTCACATCTTTAATGGAAACGCCGAGTTCCCAAGCAATAAAGGAAACAAAACGCGCGGAATCAAGTACCCCGGCCTGCCCCATGACCCGCTCCGGCGGAAAGCCGGTGACCTTCTGACACAGGGTCACCATGGCATCGAGCGGATTGGAAATAACAATGACGAAAGCATCCGGTGCATTGTCACGAATCCCTTCGGCGACGGAAGTCATGATCTTGGAATTGACCTCGATCAGGTCATCACGGCTCATCCCCGGCTTGCGCGGCAGCCCGGCAGTGACGATAACAACATCAGACCCGGCGATGTCTTTGTAGGTGTTGGTTCCGGTCACATTGACATCAAAACTGTCGACCGGAGACGCCTCGGCGATGTCGAGAGCTTTGCCCTGCGGCATATCCTCGACGATATCGAATAAAACAACGTCTCCCAACTCACGCAAAGCCGCCAGTTGAGCAAGAACGCCACCAATCTGTCCACCACCGATCAGAGCAATTTTAGATCTAGCCATTTCTCTCTCCTTTTATACTGAATAAATATTTTGCCGGAATCACGATTACCGGCAGCGACGGAACCTACAACGATCCCAGATTATCAAAACCTCATAACAGCGTATACAGTATATAAACAACTTTTGGCTGTCAAGACCCTTTGCGCCTCGCGATAATTTTATCCATTTGCGTTTTAAAAAACTGTTTTTCATGATTGAAAAATCAGAAAAAAGGGCCAGGACGTTAACGCCCAAGCCCTTTTTTTGACACAGTAATTAATTACATGGCGTCGATTATTGCGTTCAAGGTTGGGCTCGGGCGCATCACCTTGTCCGCTTTAACCGGATCGGGACGGAAGTACCCGCCGACGTCAACCGGGGAACCCTGGCAGTCGGTCAGCTCAGCATCGATCTTCTCGACGTTCTTTCTGAGCTCAGCGGCAATTCCGGCGAAACGCGACTTAAGCTCAGCGTCCTTGTCTTGAGCGGCGAGAGCTTCAGCCCAGTAAAGAGCCAGGTAGAAACTGGCTCCGCGATTGTCAATTTCCCTGACCTTCCGCGACGGCAGCTTCTGGTTCTCAAGATACTGGCCAATCCCGGCGTCGAGGGTCTCGGCGAGGATGGCCGCCTTCGGGTTATTGTCGGCTGAAGCCGCCTGTTCCAGAGACGGAACCAGGGCGCAATATTCACCGAGGGAGTCCCAGCGGATGTGACCTTCTCTGAGGAACTGCTCAACGTGCTTCGGAGCAGAACCACCGGCACCGGTCTCGAACAGACCCCCACCGTTGATCAGCGGAACGATCGACAGCATGCGCGCCGAGGTACCGAGTTCGAGGATCGGAAAGAGGTCGGTCAGATAGTCTCGCAGCACGTTACCGGTCACCGAGATAGTATTCAATCCCTTGCGGATACGCTCAAGGGAAAATTTCATTGCGTCAATCGGAGCCATGATCCGGATATCAAGCCCCGTGGTGTCGAACTCCGGCAAATATTTGTTGACCTTCTTGATAATCTCACGGTCGTGGCCACGGTTTTCATCGAGCCAGAAAATAGCCGGCTCACCCGATGCCGTGGCGCGGCTGACGGCCAGCTTGACCCAGTCCTTGATCGGAATATCTTTGGCCTGGCAAGAGCGGTAGATGTCGCCGACAGAAACCGGCTGCTCCATCAAAACGGTGCCATCAGAAGCAACTACCTGAAATTTACCGTCTGCCGGTGCTTCAAAGGTCTTGTCGTGAGAACCGTACTCTTCAGCTTTTTGCGCCATCAGCCCAACATTGGCAACGCTCCCCATGGTGGCCGGGTCGAACTGGCCGTTACGATTGGCGTCTTCACAGATCTCGCGATATGTTGTGGCGTAGCAACGATCAGGAACCATGGCGATGGTGTCCTGCAACTCGTCCTGCAGGTTCCACATTTTGCCACCGTCACGCACTACGTTCGGCATCGACGCATCAACGATAACGTCGTTCGGCACGTGCAGGTTGGTGATATTCTTGCGGGAGTCAACTATCGCCAGTGCGGCCTGACCTTCGTAGCACTTGTCGATATCGGCTTCGATTTCGGCCTTTTTGTCAGCCGGCAGTTTGTTGAGCTTGTTGAGAATGTCGCCCAAACCGTAGTTCGGGTTGGCACCGATCGACTTGAGGGTGTCGGCATGTTTCTCCAGAGCATCCTTGAAGTAAACCTTGACGGCATGACCGAACATGATCGGGTCGGAGATCTTCATCATCGTCGCTTTAAGGTGCAACGACAGCAGGACGCCCTTCTCCTTGGCCTCTTGAGCGGTTTTGGCATAGAACGCTTGCAGTTCAGCAACTTTCATCACCGAGCTGTCGAAAACTTCACCAGCTTGCAGCGCAACTTCTTTCTTGACCTCGACTTTACCGGCGGCGTCCACGAACTGAATCTTGACGGTGTCAGCTTTGTCCATGGTGACCGATTTTTCAGTTTCGTAGAAGTCACCCGCGTCCATGTGGGCAACGCGACACTTGGAGGTGCCGGGCGCGGGCCACGGCTGCATCATGCGGTGCGGGTTCTTCTGGGCGAATTTTTTAACCGAAGCGGCGGCACGACGATCGGAGTTGCCTTCACGCAGCACCGGGTTCACCGCGGAACCGAGACATTTAGCGAAACGCGCCTGCAGCTCTTTTTCGGCATCGGTGGTCGCTTCTTCCGGATAACTCGGGATATCGTAGCCCTTTTCCTGCAGTTCTGTAATCGCGGCCACCAACTGAGGAACCGAAGCACTGATGTTCGGCAATTTGATAATGTTGGCTTCCGGCTGCTGAACCAGCTCACCCATCACCGCCAGATTATCGGCAACCTTCTGCTCTGCGGTCAACTTCTCGGGGAAGTTCGCGAGGATCCGACCGGACAGTGAAATATCCATGGTTTCAACCTCAACGCCGGTGCCTTTGCAGAACGCCCGAACAATCGGCAGTAAGGCGTAAGTCGCCAAGGCTGGTGCTTCATCAATTTCGGACCAGATAATTTTTGCCATTTCTCTCTCCTTCGATAGTTTCGGTATGACCAGATGCATAAACAAAAGACGAACATCAATTCGCCTGTCAGAGTCTGAATCCCCTGGCGCTGGTGTCACCGCGCCAGGGATTGTATACAGTATACAAACACCCAAAAGCTGTCAAGGGAAAAGCTCGCGCAAAGAAGACTCTCAAGGGGACTTGGTCGTGCCGTTATTAACCGGGAAAACTTCAGATTTACGTGCCCACTCGCGCGCCGCTTCGAGTTCTTCAACAGAAAGATTGCGTGGCACGCTGAGAACTTGTCCGGGGTAGATGGTGCGAGGATCTTTGATTTGATCGCGGTTAGCCTGATACAGTAACGACCAGAGCAGGGCATCACCATACAGTTCAGGCTCGGCGGCAATCGTCCACAACGTTTCGCCCGCCTTGACAACATAAGCCTTGGTGAGCAGTTCAGTGCGGCGTTCGACAACAGAGGGAGCCGGGCTGGTGTCAACGGGCAATTGAGTCACGGCCCCGGTTCGGGGGGGAGCGGCTGTCGCCACCTCCCGAGCTACTGGTATCTCGATCCCTGGTAATGAGGGAGGGGGCTCCTGCGACACAGGGTCGAGCGACGCAACAACCGGCGAGCTTTCTTCCACAGGTGACGCAGCAACCGGGGTGGTATCAAGCGGCTGCGGTGGTGGCGCGACGGCACCGGAACACCCGGCGCACAGTGAAAGCGTAAGCAAAAATACACTATAGAAAAAAATTTTCACCTTAATCTTAAATCCCGCCACAGGAAATCTCATTAATTTGTTGAGTCAGCAGTTTTTGGTTTAACCGTTGAGCGAATTGCCAGTTCCTGAAGTTGCTTCTGATCAACCGCATTCGGCGCTTCAGACATCAGACAGGTTGCCTTCTGAGTCTTCGGGAAGGCAATGACATCACGAATTGATTCAGCGCCGGCCAGGATCATCATGATCCGGTCAAGGCCAAAAGCGATTCCGCCGTGGGGGGGCGCACCGTATTTCAGCGCGCTCAACAAAAATCCAAACTTTTCTTCCGCTTCTTCGGCACCGATACCGAGCAGTTCAAACATGCGGCTTTGCACCGTCTGGTCGTGAATACGGATACTGCCACCCCCGATCTCGGAACCGTTCAGAACCAGATCATAGGCTTTGGCGCGCGCCTTCCCCGGATCAGTATCGAGCAACACAACATCTTCGTCGAGCGGCGCGGTAAAGGGGTGATGTACCGCCATGTGCCGTTTTGCTTCTGCATCCCATTCGAACAGCGGGAAATCGGTCACCCAGGAAAACTTGAACACGTTCGGATCGGCCAGCCCCAGCTTGCGCCCCAGATGCCCGCGCACACGGCCCAGCGATTCGTTGGCAACCGCTGCGGTGTCCGCCACGAACAGCAACAGATCGCCCGGCGCGGCAGCTAAGCGTGCTGCGATTTTATCCAGTTCCTCTGCGGTAAAGAATTTAGCGATCGGCGACTGCCAGGTTCCGTCGTCCTGAATCTTGACCCAGGCCATGCCTTTTGCCCCATAGATCGCAGCAAAAGCAGTCAAGTCATCGAGCTCTTTGCGGGAGAAGGTTGCGCCCCCCTTGACGTTAAGGCCCTTGACTATATCACCACGTCCGGCAACATCGGCAAAGACCTTGAAGCCGCAGTCCTTGACGATGGCGGTAACTTCCTTGAGTTCCAGATCAAAACGCAGATCGGGGTTATCGACGCCATAGCGATCCAGCGCCTCGGCATAACTCATGCGCGGCATCGGCAGCTCAAGCTCGATATTGAGTGCTGATTTAAAAATTTCAGCGATCATCCCCTCCATGATATCCATGATGTCGTTACGATCGACAAAACTCAGTTCGCAATCGATCTGGGTAAATTCGGGTTGACGATCGGCACGCAGATCCTCATCACGAAAGCATTTGACAATCTGGAAGTAACGATCAAATCCGGCGACCATCAACAACTGCTTGAAGATTTGCGGAGATTGGGGGAGCGCGTAAAAATTCCCCGGATTGACCCGGCTCGGCACCAGATAATCACGCGCCCCTTCGGGGGTGCTTTTAGTCAGAATCGGCGTTTCAATTTCGAGAAAATTATTCACTGTCAGGTAGTTACGCACCGTTTGTGCAACCTTGTGGCGCATTATCAGGTTCTTTTGTATCGATTCGCGGCGCAGATCAAGATAGCGATATTTAAGCCGCAGGTTTTCCGCGACATCGGTAAATTCATCGAGCATAAAAGGGGGTGTCTGCGCGACACTCAGAATGCGCAGTTCACGAATCTCGACTTCGACTGCTCCGGTCGGCATATTGGCGTTGACCGTCCCCTCGGGACGGTGAGAAACGACACCTTTGGCCGCGATGACAAATTCGCCACGCACGCGCTCTGCTTTTAAGTGGGCGGCGGGATCACGATCGGGATCAAGTGCCAACTGGGTAATACCTTTACGATCACGCAGGTCGATAAAGATCAGACCACCGTGGTCACGACGGCGATGCACCCAGCCCATCAGACAGACCTCCTGCCCAACATTGGCGGCGCGCAAATCACCGCAATAATGTGTTCGTTTCCAGTCTCCAAGGATATCGTTCAAGAGATGTCTCCTTTTATAATCAATAAAATGGGATCGGTTCGCTTCGTAGCGGCGAATTATAGACGCGTCGTCAAAGCACCGTCAAGGGCAATCCGTGAGCAAACCAATCGTTGTACCAATAAATCTTCCGCAGCGGACAATGCAAGAGGTTCCTGGTCTCCACTTGTCATGTCACGCAACACCCCGGCACCAGCGGCCAGTTCGGTCTCGCCGATGATCAAGGTATGTGCTGCGCCCAATTTGTCGGCGCGCTTGATCTGGGCTTTCAAACTGCGTCCGGCATAGTCCATCTCGACCCTTACTCCCCGCCGCTGCAAACGGGTCATTAATATAAATGCGACCCGTTGAGCGCCTTCGCCAAGGGCCGCGATAAAGAGCGCCGGTTTCTCGACCAGCTGGCTGTCCTCCCCTTTCAGCAGCGCCAGACGTTCGACCCCCATGGCGAAGCCAATTCCCGGCAACGCTGGCCCGCCGAGTTCCTGAATCAGCCCGTCGTAACGCCCTCCGGCCGCAACGGCGTTCTGGGCACCCAGATTATTGGTGACCATCTCGAACGTGGTTTTGGTGTAATAGTCGAGTCCGCGCACCATCCGGGGATTGATCTCATAATCGACCTCCAGATCATCCAGCGTCCGCCGCACGGCATGGAAATGGTTATCACAATGACCACAGAGGTGGTCAATCATTGCCGGAGCGTCTGCGGTCGCGCTGTTACAACCGACCGCCTTGCAGTCGATAACCCGCAGCGGATTGGTTTGAAAACGCCGTTGACAATCCTCACACAGCGCGTCAGTTCGGCTCGCAAGATAGCTGATCAACGCTTCACGGTAAGCCGGGCGACACTCCTTGCAGCCCAAGGAATTGAGCTGTAAAGAGACATCAGTGATCCCGACTTCAGCAAAGTACTGGCACAACATGACCAGCACCTGGGCATCAATCCGGGGGTCATCCGCGCCGACAACCTCGGCACCGATCTGATGAAATTGACGGTAACGCCCCTTTTGCGGACGTTCATAACGAAACATCGGTCCCATGTAATAGAGTTTGGTCAACGGATCACGGTTGAACAGTTTATGCTGAATCAATGAGCGCATCACCGGTGCGGTCCCCTCGGGGCGCAGGGTCAACGAATGATCGTTGCGATCAGCAAAAGTGTACATCTCCTTTTCAACGATATCGGTCGTTTCACCAATCGAACGTTTGAACAATTCGGTTTTTTCAACCACCGGAACCCGAATTTCATTGAATCCATAGCAGCCAAAAACCCGCCGTGCGCTTGCTTCAAGATATTGCCAGACCGCTATTTCAGCGGGCAAAATATCATTCATTCCTTTAATGCCGGTGATTGCCACGGTGCACTGGTTCCTTTCAATAAAAAAGGACGCCCGCACGCTCCGCACGGAACGTTACAGATCATCCTTGATGGCCTGACCATCTAATTCTTTTTTGCGAGTGCATCACCCTTGAAACTGGATAAGCGAGAAGCTATTTAACCTGTGACACAAAGTCCCCCTGCCAATCTTCGGCAGGAGGGTTTTCGAGCAAAATATCACAGCGCCTCGCCAGCACCCGTGACGCCTGATCGTTATATGTGAGCGCCGCTGATTCGAACCGCTCCCGCGCGGCAGAAAATTCCCTGCGCCGATAGAGCATCAGGGCTTCTTCGTAGCAGGCCTGTAACGCACCCTGCTCTTCAATCAGTTCAAAAATAGGCACCGGTCGTTTCTTCCCCTTGACGCGCACAAAATCCAGTTCGCGGAAAGTGAAATTATCCCCAACCGCGCGGCGCGTTGATTCACTGACGATAACTTTGGTACCGTACGCCTTGTTCAACCCTTCCAGCCGGGAGGCGAGGTTGACATTGTCACCAATAACGGTGTATTCCATCCGGTTCTGTGAACCGATATTCCCGGCAACGACCGGCCCGCTATTGATGCCGATCCCCACCGACAACGGTGCTTTCCCTTGTTGCGTCAATTCACGGTTGATTTCTTCCACAATCAACTGAATCTCAAGCGCACAACTGACCGCCCGCTCCGGCTCCGAACCGATCGACAACGGCGCGCCGAAAAGCACCATCACCGCGTCCCCCATGAATTTGTCCACCATGCCGTCGTATTCCCCGACCACCCGCACAACATCGCTGAAATAACGATTCAGAAACTCAACCACTTCAGGCGGGGACAAATCTTCGGCCAGTGAGGTAAAGCCGCGAATGTCGCTGAAGAGGATAGTGACCTCTTTTTCCTCCCCGCCCAGTTTCAGCTCATCTTTATGCTGAAGAATCTGTTCCGCCAACGGCTTGCTGACATAGCGCTCGAAGGTGTTTTTGATAAACTCCTTCTCCCGCAGGCTGGTCGCCATCTCGTTGAAGGCGTCAGTCAACAGGCCAAATTCATCGCGCCGCCGCAGCTCAATCCGCTGGTCAAAGTTGCCCTCGCCAATAGCGCGGGCCCCGGCAACCAGAGCATCAACGGGCCGCACCGAAATGGCCGCCAGGAAATACGCCGAGAAACCGCCTAAGAGGAGGACAATAGCGATAAAAAACTCCATCCGCGTCCGCATCGCACTGATCGCCTGAATGATGATCTCCTCGGAGAGTCCGAGATGGATTTCCCCCAGCTTGATATCCCGGTCAGCCAGCGCAACAATCGGTACGCTCAGGTCAAGGACATCCGCCCCCTTGCCGGGGATCCGAAAGACGCGATAATCATCATCGGCAATGAATTCCGGACGGCTGCCGGGGGGCAACAGAAAATGTTCACCAACCCGGCCGATATTGTCGGCAGCCTTGACCACACCCTTTTCATCAAGGATCAACGCATAACGAATACCGGCTGACTTGATGGCCGTTTTTACCGCCGAAAAGAGGTAGATATCGTCACCGGTCAGCAGCGGGTCTTCGACATTGAACGCCACTCCGCGGGCAATACCGACCCCTTTGCGAAAGTTCTCATCGATCAATGATGAACGGATATCCTTTTCGAGCAGAACCATCGCTCCGAGCATCATCGAGGTACTGAAAAGGGCCAGTAACACCGCAAACTTAAAGCGCAAACTGGAGAATATCCTGATTTCAGCCATCGTGACGGTCCTTGATGAATTGTTGTTTGCGCTGCGCTTTTTCCAGATTGCGGCGCGCTTTTGCGTGTTCCGGGTTCAGTTGCAAAACTTGCTGCCAGGCGGTGATGGCCTCGGCATATTGACCACCGGTATAATATTTAATTCCGTCAAGGTAAAGTGTGTCAAGGTCAACCGCCTGCAACCCTTTGCGACGTAACACATCAAGTTTTTCGATTCCCGCCTTTGCCTGGCGCTGATAAGGATCAAGCTTGAGAACCTGCTGATAATAATTTTCGGCGCGCGACCAGTCCTGCCCTTGCAAGGCTGTATCGGCGCTTGTCAGCAGCCCTTGCAGTTGCGCCTGACTGCGTGTCCGGCACTCTTCAAGGCCGCTGATCGCCTGAGTATTCCCCGGTTCAATATCAACCACCTGACGAAAAGACTCCATCGCCTGGCGGAACTGATTGTCGCGCAGCAGCTCCCTGGCAACGGCGAGCTTTTCCGTGACCATCTGCGTCGCTCTTTGTTCAAGCTGTGCCAGCCCCAACGTTGCTTCGGTGTGATCGGAAACCTGGGTCAAGACCTGGCGGTAGATATTTCGCGCGCGCTGAAATTCCTGTTTATCGGCATAACGCCCTGCCGTGCGCACCAAAGCGGTGATTTTACGATTAAACCCTGCATCAAGTTCCGCAAGTTCCGCCCGTATCTCCGGATCTTCACGCAACTGCAGCGCTTTTTGGAAATGCTGCCGTGCTTCTGTCAACCGCCCGGCGACTCCGGCACGACGTGCCCAGCGCAGCTCTTCGATGACCAGCGATGACACCAGGGCATCGGTCTTGGCCAACCCCTCCTCGGCGCTGCGCAGGGCAGGCTCAAGCCGTTGCGCCGCGACAAAAGCCAGTCGCGCCAGGTCAAGCTTGCCCTCCCCCAAAGCGGATTCGCCCTGCCTGACCTGCTCTTCAGCGTAAGCCAATCGCAATCGTGCCACCGTTTGTCGACCTTCCTTGCCCCGCACATTCTCCGGTTCCAGTTGCAGCGCCTGGAGATATGCCGCTTCCGCGTCAGCAAAGCGCTGGTCGGCTAACGCCGCATCCGCATTGGCCAGGGTCGCATCAATTTGCGCCCGCAAGGCGACCAAGGCTTCCTTTTCAAGTCCTAAACCGGTCGGATGGGCGGGAATCAACCGCAACCCCTGACGCGTTTCCTCAAGTGCCGGTAACGGTTTATTCTGCGCAATCAACGCCGTTGCCGCAGCAAAGAAACGTTCCGCCTGACGTGTCAGTACAGAACGGCAGTCTTCGCTATAGTTCCTCGCCCGGGGGTCGGCGGGATTGATTTTCAACATCTCTTCAAAGCGGCTCAAGGCGGCCAGATAGTCCTGCTGGTCATAAAAACGGCGGCCGTCAGCAAACAATGCGTCAAGCGCGCCGGCCTCTGCGGTTACCAGATTCAGTATCGCCCCCTGATGCACAGGGTCTTTACGCAAAACCGCCTCATAGCTGTCACGCGCGGCAACGAACTCACTCAGCAACAGATGAATATTCCCCGCCAGGAACAACTCTTCCGCTGTAACATCAGATTCAAGCAGAATTACTCTCAAGGCATCAAGAGCAGACTTTGCCTTGCGCTGTTCAAGAAGTTGCAGGGCAATGTTATACAACAGCTCGCGGACACCTTGACGAACATCCCCCTCAGCCCGACGATAGGCACGATGCAATATCGTCACGGCAGCGTCAAGGTGCGCTTCACGATAGTCGATATAACCAAGGTAATACTGAGCCAGAGGGCTCTCGGGGGAAGTTTCCAGTGCTTGACGCAACGCCTCTCGCGAAGCAACCAGATCCTCTTGTTCGAGCATCTTCATGGCGTAATTGAAGTGCAGGGAAAAGACGTACTCCCGTATCGAAACATCATCGGGGAATGCCCCCAGGTAGCGATTAAAGGCCGCCAGCGCCAGGTCGTCTTGCCCGTTACGGGCGTACATGTCACCGAGCAATCGCTCAACTTCACGCCGTTCCGGGTTCATCGTGAGAACGCGCTTGAACAAGCGGATGGCCTCATCCCGTTTGTCCTGTTCAAAGTTGATCACGGCCAGATTATAGTAGGCATCAACCAGGGGGTAGATATCCGGATTTTCTGTCGCCCCGAGGGCCTCGGCCTGCTCCAGGTGAAGCACCGCACTGTCGCTGTCACCAGCCTGCAAACAGGCAATCCCGAGGTTGTAGTTGGCCTCAACCGAATCCTGAAATTCCGGATAGGCAAGACGCAACTCCATCAAAGCGTCGGCAGTCTGCCCCCGGCCGAGCAGGGCAACCCCCAGATAATAGCGTAATTTAAGATTGTCAGGGTCAACCTCCAGAGCGCTCCGATAGCGATCGACCAAAGAGATTGCCGGTTGTTCTGTGGTGTTGGCAGAAGCAGGGGATTGAAGTCCAGGAACAGCCAGAAAAAGTAAACAACAGGCCAGCAGTACGGTTTTTGACACCATCAACCAGCAATCTCCCAGGCACCGCGAATAACGTTACGCTCTTTTTTTCCGTCATACATGGCCCGGTCAGCAAGCTCAATAATCATCTGCATATCGGTCGCATTTTCCGGATAGGTGGCGTAACCAACAGTAGCGGTCACACGGAAGGGACTGCCACAACCAGAGGTGAAAACGTGATTTTCGATCGCCGCCCGAATCCGCTCGGCAACAACCGCCGCTCCCTTGGCATCTGTTTCCACAAGAAGGGCGGTGAACTCATCCCCCCCGTAACGAAACAACGAATCGACCTCACGAACACTCTGCCGCAGCTGTTCGGCGACGATGACCAGCGTATGACTGCCAGTCAGATGGCCGTAGGTATCGTTAACCTCTTTAAAATGATCAAGGTCGATAAAAATCAGGGAGAAGTTCAACCCGTAACGATCAGACCGATTAATCTCGCGATCAAGAGCAATTTGCTGAAAACGGTAATTATGGAGACCGGTAAGATCATCTGCATACATCAGATCACGGGCGCCCTGAAAGCGGTAGGCATTTTCAAAACCGAGACCGGCCTGTTCGGCAAGAAACATTATATTATCGAAGGAAGATGACAAAAAATCAGCGCCTGGCGGATTAAACAGCACCAGACTGCCGCGCAAGGTCTTTTCACAATAAAGGGGGCAGACACAGAGCCGTTGGAATTCCTCCGTCAACGGTCTTTTCAGGGTCAATTCAGCGGCATCAAAAAAATGCATATCAATCAGTTCAGGCAAGCGCGGCAAAAGCGCCTGGGCCACAACCATGGCGTCAGCCTCTTCAAGACCGACGACAGCGTTGAGACGATAAATCGCACCATCTTCGTACATAAAAACAAACCCGCGCTGACTCGTTGCCTCAGCGAGAAGGACTTTCATTGCCATCGGCAACAGGCGATCAATTTCGAGCAACGAGGCCAGATTCTGCCCCTTGCGGAAAAGCTCCAGCTGTGAACGCAACAGGCTGTTTTCACTCAACAGTCGTTGTTGTTCGAAACAGGTGCGAACGAGGTGGCGGAGTTCATCGGGGTTGAATGGTTTGATCAGATAATCGCGGGCGCCATTTTTGAGCGCTTCGATGGCCGTATCGAGGGTAGCATGCCCGGTTGCAAAGATGACGTCAGGGGGGTTTTCCAGAGAACGAATACGTTTCAGCAGATCCAGTCCGCTCAGTCCGGGCATGACCATATCGGTCACAACCACGGATATTCCCCCTTCGTTAATGCGTTTGAGCGCTTCAGATCCTGAAGCTGCGGTCTCCACCCAATAGTCGTCCTCACTCAGAACCTCACTAAAGAGGCGCCGAAAAAATATTTCGTCATCGACGACTAAAACCGCAGCCTTTGCTGCTTGTCCGAAACTTGCCTTCATAGTTCACAACATTAGCAAGGAGATCTATATTTTGTCAATAAAAAGCCTGTTTTTTCGAGTATTTCACCTGCCACTTTCGCCCTTGTGAAGAAAAGATCAATGTTCCATGCTGGTCTGTTTGATACAGGGGCAGACCGCGTTCTGCCACCGCCCGCACAATTTCCGGATGAGGCAGTCCGTAACGATTACCAAAACCGGCCGAGGCAAAGACCATTTGCGGAGCTAAAACAGAGATCAGATCGAGCGATCGGGAATAACGACTTCCATGATGGGGCAACTTCAGCAGCGTTACCGGCCCGTCAACCCCTCCCTGCATCAAGGCGGCAACCCCCGATGAACCAAGATCACCGGTCAGCAACACCCCGTCAGCGCCGATCGCTGCATACACCACCAGTGAACGATCGTTTTCATCTTCAGCAATGAAAGGCGGCCCCCAGATAGCGAAGCGGAGGTCTTGATGAACCGTCAACCAAGCCCAGCCGGGACCAAAGATACGTTGGGGGATATTTTTCTCTCGTAATATTTCAGCCAAACCGTCAGGAAGCTTGCCGGTAACACCGCTGTGCCAGAATTCTTCAACCGGAAAGTTTTCCAGCACATAAAACAGGCCCTTGTAATGATCTGGATGATTATGTGTCAAAATCACAGCGCTTAACTTTTGAACCCCGAGCCGCCCGAGAGCCGGGGCGAGCAGACGCTCACCGACATCGAAGGTATCTCCGTAAAGACCGCCGCCATCGATCAGATAATGCGTCCCGTCCGGAAGCGACAAGAGCAGCGACTCCCCTTGCCCGACACTGAATGCGGTCAGATTTAAATCTCCATCAGGTAATATCGGGTTGACATACAGCACCGCAGCGATCAGCAACCCGACCACAATACCTTTAATACGTAGCCTGGCCGGCACCAACCAGCCCCAGCAAAAAATGGCAACGAGCACAACGTGCCATGCAGCGACCTGACAGGAAAACGCGCCTGCGGGAAAAATATTCAATAGCGCCTCGACAATCACCAGCATTGCGGTCAGCATCACACCACAGCCGGTAACAGCGACCGCGGCAAGGGCCGGTGCAACCGGAACCGCCAACACACCGCTCAACGCCAATGGAATCGCCACTCCACCGATCAAGGGGACGGCAACAAGATTTGCAACGATGCCAAGGAACGACAACTGATGAAACTGCCAGAGCACCACAGGCGCGGTGGCCAACGTCGCGGCCAGTGTCACCAGAAGCAAATCAGTCATCAACCGCACCAGTTTCAAACGGCAGGAAAAACGTGATCGCCAGCGGGGGATTGCCACCACAATCCCCGCAACACCAGCCACAGACAACTGCAACGATGGTTCAAAGAGTGCCAGCGGGTCGATCAGCAACAACAGCAAAACAGCGGTGATCAGCAGTTGCAGCGGCGCGGTCCGGCGGTACATGGCGAGTAGCAGAGCCGCGCCGGCAAACATCAGAAATGCCCGCTGCAAAGACATCCCGGAACCCGCCAGCATGAGATAGATGCCCAGTAAAGGGATCATTGCCACGGGCAAATAACGGCGCGGTGGCACCATCTGCAACAGATATGTGGAGCGGCGCCAGAAAAACAGCAACACCACATAAAGCCACCCGGAGACCAGTCCAAGATGTAAACCTGAGACCGCAAACAGGTGAGCAACACCACTTCGGGCTAAAAGTTTCTGTTCTTGCGGTGCGACCTGACCACGGTCGCCAAGGACCAGTGCCCGCGTGAGCGCTGCAACCGGTTGCGGGAGTGCACTATCAACACACGCGGCGGTTAATTCACGCCACCGCGCAATAAAGGACAGGACGCTTTTCGGCGGCTCGCTTAATATGGCAACGGCGTCACCGTTAGCGACTGAACCGGTGACGAAAATATCGCGGCGGGCAAGATACCTGACATAATCGAACTCACCGGGAGTGCCAAAATTACGCGGCGAGCGTAACTTTACCGTCGTGCGTAGCGTTTGCCCGACCCGCAACAGTGGGGGGTTGTCCCAGATGTGCAAACGGACAACGACACCCCCCAGCTCTTTCATCCACCGCTCTGCAAAACAACGGGATACCGTCAGGTCGCAACGGACGCGACCATCGTGGCGCATTTCGACATGGGTCACGACACCTTCTACAACAATCTCCTGCCCGGTGCGTTCCAGGAGCAAATAATCTGCTGAAGAAGGGGTGGTAAACAGCTGATATTGAACAATTCCGAGCAGTATCAGGGAGATTGCGGGGAGCACGAGCAAGGCATGGGGACGCAGCGACCGCCACAAGAACAACGGCCAGCCAAGGAGCAGTGGAGTGAGCGGAAGAAGATAGATCAGCGCAGGGGGTTCAACCCAGGTACCCAGGAGAAGCCCTGAACAATAAGCTGCAAGACAGAGGCCACCTCCCTTCATCGCCGGTTACATTTTCGAGATTCAGCGCGATACGCCGAGCGCCGCAAGGATCTTTAACATGCCGTTGGCCGCGTCGATCAAGGGCAGATCATCGTCGGCCAGTCCGGCCAGCTGGCGATAATCCCGGTCGCTGTCGGAATGCCGTTGCAGAGTGACAAGATCGATCCCGGCACGCGGCGGCAATTCAACGGACAACCGATTCGTCCCCGCGTTGAAGCGGAAAGTCCCGACCACCCGCGAATCAAGATATGCCGCGAACTCAACCATTTTCTCTACCCGTCCATTCACCGTCACCTTGACGGGGCGATTCGCGGCGGCACGCATGGTGACTTGATAGAGTCCCTCCCGTTCGATCGTCAGCGGCAATTCCAGTCGCGCCGTTCCGGCGCCCATCCGCAACCATTTGCCACCACTCGGGGCACCGAGGTGTCGTGCGTCAACGATCTTTGCGCGATCCGTATTGCCAATAACCTCGGCCTCAACCAGAATCATTTCATCACTGAGGGGCAGCAGCTGTTCAAGGCCCACCACCTGTACAGCGGTACGCGCGACAACCCCGACGGTCAGCGGCGCGTCTACCTGCCACCCTTGTGGCGGAGAAATTCGCCGGGCATGCTCCCCTTCCAGTTCCAGATAATCAAGCGAGGCATTCGGCGGGATATCAACCACCACCTCCAGCGGCCCGGACATCAATTCAACCGCACCGAGGGGCACGCGGCTGAACATTTGCAAGCCATCAGCGGTCAACACCTTGTCGCCGATATGAAAGCGAAACCCGGCCAGACGCAAATTTGCCGTCAATTGATATTTCCCGGCTAACGGTAGCAGAAAATTCAAATGAACCTTGGTTGGAGCAGCGATCCCGCTGACCCAGCCCGAGCCACTGAACCGGCCATAGTTACGAAAATTTTTAACCGAAACGGAATCGAGTTGCTGTTTCGCCTCTTCCGCCTCGACACGCAGCAACCGGGTGCCGCTGAGAATCGCCAGATAATCTTCAGTTCGCGGCTGGTCGGGCAGCCCGAACGACCAGCCGCAGGCATCAACCAGACCGGCCATCCAACTCTTTTGCGTCTGTTCAAAAATGCCTCGTTCGCCATCCGCCGCAGTCGCCAGCGGGGCTGAAGTTGAAAGCGGAACCTTCTCGTGCTGTTTGAGGATTGACGGGTCGAGCACCGACGGATCAAGTTCAGTTTGAGCAGCCACCCCTTGCCCCGCCGCCAGAAAAACGACAATCAACCAAACCAGCAACCGGGCCACCACCGGGGAACGCATCTCAATACAGGACATGATCAAGCCTCTTTTTCCATATCGCGAGCCATCCCCAGGCGTCTGATTTTTTCCACCAGCGTGGTGCGGTTCAAGCCGAGCAACGCGGCCGCGCGGGCCTTGACGCCGTTGCCGGAATCAAGGGCCTGAATAATCATGTCGCGTTCCAGCTCAGCAACCATTTGCGGCAGATCAATCCCCTTCTCCCCCAGTTTTGGCCACACCGGTGATTGCGTCGGACGACGTCGGCAGCGGCGTAATGCCAACGGTAAATCTTCCGCCGTAATTCGGTCACCATCGGTTAATGCAACGGTCCGTTCAATGATGTTCTCCATCTCACGCACATTCCCCGGCCAGTCATATTCTTCCAGAACCTCCAGAGCGTCGGCTTCAAGAACCATTTCTGGTCGATTCATTCCAACCTGCTGCTTATGCAAAAAATGTTTTGCCAGTAACGCGATGTCCTCGCGACGCTCACGTAACGGCGGCAACACGACCGGGATGACATTCAGTCGATAGTAGAGATCCTCACGAAATTGTCCACTGGCCACCTGTTGTTCAAGGTCAGCATTCGTCGCTGAGATCACCCGCACATTGAGTTTCATCTTATGACTCGAACCGACCCGTTCAATTTCGTGTTCCTGAAGCACCCGCAACAGTTTCATTTGCAGATGCAACGGCATCGTCCCAATTTCGTCAAGCAGGATCGTTCCCCCGTCAGCGGCCTCAAACTTGCCATATTTATCCGCAATCGCGCCGGTGAAGGAACCACGAACATGACCAAACAGTTCCGATTCGAGTAAATCCGCCGGAATCGCGCCACAGTTAATCGCCACAAAGGGCTTTTCCTTACGCGGGCCATTAAAGTGAATCGCGCGTGCAACCAGCTCTTTACCGGTACCCGATTCGCCAAGAATCATAATGGTCGAATCGGTATGGAGAATTTTTTCCAGCCGCGAAAAGACCTGCTGCATCGCCAGACTGTTGCCGATCATGTTGTCAAATTTGTATTTACCGCGCAGTTGCTGACGCAGATAAAGGTTCTCTGCCACCAGGCGACTTTTATCCACCGCCTTGGAGACCAGAATCTTGAGCTTTTCGAAATCGACCGGTTTGGTGATGTAATCGAAGGCGCCCTCCTTCATCGCCTCTACCGCTGTTTCCGCCGACGCGTGTCCGGTAATCAGGATGACATTTGTCGCGGGGGAATCTTCCTTGATCCGTTTAAGAATATCAATGCCGCTGACACCGGGAAGGAAGAGGTCGGTCAGCACCACGCCGTAAGTCGATTCAGCCAGCAATTCAAGAGCCGCCTCACCACTGTCCACCGTTGTGACCCGGTAACCGGCGGTGCGCAACAGCAGCGCCAGCGCCTTACGGTTGCCATCATCATCATCGACCAGGAGAATTTTTGCAGCATACTTGGCAGGCACAAGTCCACTCCGTGAAAAGGAACGTCATAAGATTGACGGAGCGTACTTTACCACGGAGCGGTATCAGGAGCAACGTAATTTACATCAACTGTAGATCGGGCTGTCCGCTGGAGAGAGGGTGTCAAAAACGTCCGGCCAGCCCGAGACGAAACGCCGTCGAGTCCCAGTTGACTTCATTCAGCTGCGTATCAGCGATTGAGCCATCGGCAAAGAACGTCCGATCACGACCGTTTTCAATCTTCCATGAACCATGGGTCACCCCCGCGCTCAGGCTGAGTCGTTGCCAGAACTGCACGTTTATCTCCACCCTGGTCACAACGCCATAACCGTCACCGGTGTGCTCAAAGCTTTGCGGGTGTGCAAAATCGCTGCGCAAATTCCAGTCAGCGACAGCTTTGTAGTCGACAGAATGATATTCATTGGCGACGCGCAGTTGCCAGCGTCGTGACACCTGCCAACTCGCCTCAACACCGGCCCAGGGTCCCCTCCATAGCGTGGCGTAGCTGCTGTCAAGACCGGCAAAAGGCCCGGTGTCCGGCACTTCAATCACCTGCGGATCAAAAGCCAGATCGGCATAAAACTGATTACTCACGGTCTGCCGACCGTCGGACATATGCAATTCTTGCTCATGCCGCGAATATCCGCAGAACGGGCCGAGACTGACGTTGCTTTTCCCCAGCGCGAACAACACTCCGGCGGCCACCGACGCATCCAAAGTTTCCCCGTTATCCGCGCTATTTTCCGAGCGTGAGAATTCCAGCGTGCGGTCGTTACCGGCGTAGTCGGAGTCACGGTTGGACCCGGCGTAGATCAAGCCGCTCGCGATATCTGCACGCAGCACGCTGGTCAGAAACGGCCAGTCTGCGCTACGCTCCGTCACCTCCGCGTGCAGAGCCAGCTGCCAGATTCGCAGATCTTCCCAGACCAGTTCGGACAGGATGTTGACATAATTTCCGGGGTTGGTCCGCCCGCCGATACTCCAGTCAAGTTGATCGACGCGCAAACTTTCACTCAACCCCAGTTCGAAATTCACTTTGGCGATAGCCCTGGCGGGATGCAGGAGAAACACCATGACAAAAGACGATAATACAAGAATAAATTTCATGGCGAACGATCTCCGGCAGTGAACAGGGGGGAACTATAACAAATCACGACTGACACGACAAAAATAAAAAAAATCGCCCAAGCCGGAGGGGGTGGCTTGGGCGCAATGGGTGAACCTCGAGGGGTGAGGTTCGAGACGAAGTATAATCAGTATCCATTTTTTG
>JARGFI010000040.1 GCA_029210745.1 Desulfuromonadales bacterium | reverse complement strand
TTGATGGCGTCGCAAAAAGTCCGCCCTACGTCGTTACGCTGATTTTTCAGAACCTCGACCTACCTGATGTAGGCCTTCGCCCCTGAAAAAACACCAAGCCTTGGAGGACGAAATTTTTGCTTAGCCATCTCATTCTTTTTTGCGAGTGCATCAACTGATGGAGTGGAAACGGGCTGGCGGCGGGCTTTTGGGAGAGCAGCGCGCACAACAACGCCGCGCCGAAGCAGACACGGTTAAAAAATCCGCCTATCGTTCGCCGCCGACCGCATTAATGTCGGCCTCACTCAAAACTGACGCCACCTCGCCCGATGATTCTTTTGATGAGCTGGTCACCTCTGCGGTCAATTTTATCGGTCGCCTTTTTCGCTAGAAAAAACGGTTCAAGATCGGGTTGTTCGTTGACCCCGCGTTCTGCGGCCTTGAGCCGCAGCCCGTTCATCCCCCGTCAAAACGGTCGACGGCTCTTGCCTTGCTGGTAGGTGCCGTCAAACGGAGCGAGTTCAATACGGATATTATCGATAAACTCGCCATCCTTGACCGCCAACGGTTCGTCCAGTTTGCCGAACGGTTCTCCCTCCTGCGGCATATCCCAGGCATGAATGCGACCGGCCAGATAATAAACGCCCCCGGCGGGCAGATAAATGGTGAAACGCCCCTCGGAATCAGTGAGGGTTGAGGCATAGTCGGGAAGCCGTTTCATCTCGGCGTCGGTGTAAGCCATCGCAAAACCGCCCGGTACGGGTTTGCCTTCAATGTCGGTGAGGATGCCGCGTACGCCGGTGTTCGAGGTCGCCTCAGTGACTTTTTTAAAGAACATCGGCGCCTTCATCGGGGCCAGGCCGAGATTGACCAGCGACATCTTGCCGTCGATGACGCGCGTTACAATACGCTGATGCTCGGAGAAATAGTCGCCGGGAGAGAGCGGACCGGTCGGGCTGCCGCTGGAACGTTTGCGGGCGACGACAAAGTAGGTTCCTGGCGGGACATCGATCATGTAACTGCCGTCAGCACCGGTCGGGGCGGAAATAAATTGCGACGGGCCGAGCAGGTTGGAAATCACGTCGGGGTAAATATTGACGAAGGCCGTCGAGACCGGCTGGCCGCCATCTTTGAAGTAGACCATCCCTTTAATTCCGGTCTGTCCTTTCGCATCGACAAAATTTTCGACCCACAGGTCTCCTGCCGGAGTCGCGGTTTTATTCGTCAGGCTGGTACAGCCACCCAAAAGAAGTGTGGCGAGGACAAGCAGCAGTATATCTCGCGATCGGTTAAACATGGGAAACCTCCTTGCGGGAAAAGGTGATCAAAATTGAAATTTCGACAAGTGAGACAGGCAACTTCCATTCTAGCGTTTGTGGAGAAAATGTCAAAGGAGATGGCGTCGCAAAAAGTCCACCTTCCCGCGTTACGCTGGTTTTTCAGGACCTCGACCTGCCTGATGCAGGCCTTCGCCCCTGAAAAACCACCAAGCCTTGGAGGACGAAATTTTTGCTTGGCCAGTTAATTTTTTGCGAGTGCGCCAAAGGAGCGTTGCAAAGGAAATTGCGTGCGGATAGAATACGCGAATGACTGAGCAGACCGAGACAGACCGGCGACCGGCGCAACTGCACCGGTTGCGTGAAGAACGCTTCGAGGCGCTGATTATCGGCGGCGGCATCAACGGTGCGGGGCTCGCCCGCGACCTGGCATTGCGTGGTTTCCAGGTGGCACTGGTCGAGAAGGGCGATTACGCCAGTGGCACTTCGAGTGCCTCGACCAAGCTGATCCATGGTGGCTTGCGCTATCTGGAAAACTTCGATTTTCGCCTGGTTTTCGAAGCCTGTCGCGAGCGGCGCACACTGCGGCGCATTGCCCCCCATCTGGTCCATCCTCTGCCGTTTCTGATTCCGGTCTATCAGGGGGATCCTCGCCCGCTGTGGATGGTGCGCGCCGGGATGTGGCTCTACGACCTGCTGGCGCTCTTCCGTAATACCGGACGACACAGTATTCTGGCGCCGCAAGTGGCGCTGGAACGTGAACCGGAGCTGCATCCCGAGGGGCTCAGCGGGGTCGCGCTCTATTGGGACTGTCGTATGGACGACGCCCGGCTGTGTCTCGAAAATATTCTCGGTGCAACCGCAGCGGGCGCAGTGACTGCCAACTATCTGCCCGTTGTTGAGCTGTTGCGCGAAGCGGGGCGAAGCGCCGGGGTCCGGGTTCGGGATACGGAGAGCGGCGCTGAATTTATCATTCGGGCCAAGGTGGTGATCAACGCCACCGGGCCCTGGCTGGAGCAGGTCTGTGCCTTGGCCGGGGATCATGGTGTGAAGTTGCGTCCGACGCGCGGCACCCACATCCTGGTGCCACGCATCAATCATGGCGAGGAAGCCCTTTATTTGACCGCCGGGGGGGATGGTCGCCTCTTTTTTGTGATCCCCTGGGGAGAATTATCGTTGATCGGCACGACCGACGACGATGATCGCGGTGATCCCGACCGGGTTGTTGCCACCGAGGCGGATATTGCTTATCTGCTCGCGGAATCGCGACGCCACCTGCGCAATGTGGGTCTGCAACGCCGCGATGTTGTCGCCTCCTTCTCCGGCTTGCGGGCGTTGGCGATTGACGATGCGGCCAACACTGGCCGTACCTCGCGTGAACACCGGATCTACACCGACGCCAGCGGTCTGATTTCGATCGCCGGGGGGAAATATACTACTTATCGGGCGGTGGCGGCAGAACTTGCCGATCTGGTTGCCAGGCGGCTGGAGAAATACGGCGCGGAACTGACCGCCACGCTGCCATTGCCGGGGGGCGCGACCGGAAAATTTTCCCGCTATGTGGCGCAGCAGACTCCGTTGCTGGCGAGGCGCTACGGTTGTGCCGATGCCACGGTTCGGCGCTTGCTGGGGATCTACGGATCACGGACGGAAGCGGTGCTGGCCCTGACCGCAGCTGAACCGGAGCTGTTGCAACCGGTGGTTGCCGGTTCAACATTGCTCGCTGCGCAAGTCGTGTTTGCCGCCATGAGCGAACAAGCCCGCACGCCAGAGGATGTATTGCGACGCCGCACGCCGCTGGCGCTGGAACGCGGTTGCGGTATGGCCGAACTGGCTGCGGTCAGTCGTTTGCTGGCGCAACGACTGGGGACGACAACGGCCACGCAACAGCAATGGGAAACTGATTATCGCCACAAATACAAGGATATCGATGATGAAAATTGAGGTTAAAGCAGCAAACGCCCTGAAACAAAAGACCCCGTGCCTGACCCTCGGGGTCTTTGACGCGCGCCTGTCACCGCAGTTGCAGGAAGTTGACAAACTGCTGGGCGGAGCACTCACGAACGCACGCCGTGACCAGGAATTCCGTGGCAAGGCAGGGGAGACGCTGCTCCTGACCAGCGCCGGACAGTTGCCTGCCAAACGCGTGCTGCTGGTCGGGCTCGGCAAAGCGGCACAGGTGGACCGTGAAGGGTTGCGCCGCGCTGCCGCCAAAATGGTGCGCATTGTTCAGCAACAACGTCTCGGTTCCGTCGTCACCGACCTGACAACGCTGGGGCCTGAAGGGCTGGCGGCAGCCGACTGCGCCGCCGCCGTGGTCGAGGGGGCCGGCCTGGCAAACTATCGCTTCGACCGCTATCGCACCGAGCAGCGTGACAAATTGCCGCCAGAACTGACGTGCGTGACGTTGCTGGCGTCACAACCCGCCCAGCTGGCGGCGTTGACCGCAGGCGCTGAACGGGCGACGCTGCTGTGTCGCGGGGTAACGCTGGCGCGCGATCTGGTCAATGAACCGGGCAATATCAAATCTCCGGAATTTCTGGCGCAAACCGCAATCACCATTGCCGCCGAGACCGGCATGCGCTGCACCGTTCTTGATCGTGCACAACTTGCCGCTGAGGGGCTGGGAGCACTCCTTGCCGTTGCCCAGGGGAGTATCCGCGAGCCGCGCCTGATTACCCTCGAATACCGTGGCGGCGGCGACGCCAGGCCGGTCGCACTGATCGGTAAAGGGGTGGTGTTTGACACCGGGGGGATTTCGCTGAAACCGGCGGAGAAGATGGACGAGATGAAGATGGACATGGGGGGCGCCGCGGCGGTACTCGGCACGCTGCTGGTCGTGGCGCTGCTCAAGCTGCCGCTTAATCTGATCGGGGTCATCCCGGCGGTGGAAAATATGCCCTCGGGAAGTGCCATGCGTCCCGGCGACATTATCACCTCCCTTTCCGGCAAGACCATCGAAGTTCTCAATACCGATGCCGAAGGGCGGTTGATTCTTGCCGATGCGCTGACCTGGGTGGAACGCTATGACCCGCTCGCCATCATCGACCTGGCAACCCTCACCGGAGCCTGTATCATCGCCCTCGGCCATCACGCCACGGCGTTGCTGGGAAACAATGACAGGTTGGCCAGAGCCCTGCTCAAGGCCGGCGAGAGCAGCGGCGAACGGCTCTGGCAATTACCGCTGTGGGACGATTACGGCGAGCAACTCAAGAGCGAGATCGCCGACCTGAAGAACACCGGCGGTCGTCCGGCAGGGACCATCACCGCCGCTGCCTTTTTAAGTAATTTCGTCGGGGAACGCCCCTGGGCCCATCTTGATATCGCTGGAACCGCCTGGGCGGAGAAAGCAGCCGATTCTACGCAAGGAGGTGGAACCGGGGTCGGGGTGCGCCTGCTGGTCGAATACCTTACGTCACTGGGGTAAAGAATTTCACCTTTATCGCAAGCCAATGAACGCCCTTTGGAAGAGCCCGAGGACCGGTTGCGCGGCGGAAACAAGGGGGTTTTGACCTTGCCAGTCGGGTGATTCTATGTTATGGCTAGGAGCCTGTCCGAGAATAAGGGCCGCAGCGAAAATCCAGAAGTTTGAGGGCAGATTTTAGCTCATTTGCAGCCTCATAGCCGTAGCTATGGGGCAAAAAGGAGCTGAAATATGAGCCAAACAGCTGGGTTTGCAGCCGGTCATTCATTCTCGGACAGGCTCCTAGAAACTGAGTTTACTGACTTTTTTCGCCTGAACAGGAGAGTTACATGGCCCGAGGTGAACAAGCTTCCTTTTTAAAAAAACTGTTGCGGGCGATGCTGGCCATCGGGATCGCCGCAGGCCTTGTTTTTCCGTTTCTGGTCGCGCCGCTCCTTGGCACGCAGGTACTCACGCTCCCGTTCTTCGTCAGCTGTATCTTCATGGGGCTGGTGATGGGTGGCGTGCTTTATTTAATTGTGCGCGGTGCGATGCTCAAGCAATTGCGCCACCATTTCAAATTGCTTGAACCGTTGATCGGCAATCGCAGCGTTGATCACAATGATCTGGAAGGGTTGCAGGCCGCCCACGAAGCGTCGATCCATCAGGTCGAAGAGTTGTTCAATACTTTGCTGAACACGGTTGATCGTTTTGTTCCCCACTACAAGTCCCTCGCCGAATCAAGCCGCAACCTTTCAGAGCGTGCCTCCGAGGGGCTTGCCGCAACCCTCGCGACCCGAAAAAATGTTGAGTCGATGGAGACCAAGCAGGCTGAAATTGTCACCCGCACGGGAAATCTCTCCCAGCATACACAGGATGAATCGGCCATTTCCCGTGAACTTTCTGCGTCTCTCGAAGAAATGTCACAGGCGATGGATCATTCCACGGGAAAATTCGTCGAAACAACATCCAGTATTGATGAACTGGCCGCAAGCATCCTTGAGGTTGCCGCACAGGCTGACGAAATCGCCCGTTCAGTTGAAAACACGACCCGCGACCTGGATGAAATCGGTGAATCGCTGCTCAAAATTCGTAACGGGGCCGCAGAAAGCGCGACTGTGGTCAGCACCGTCAAGGTGGATGCCGAGAACGGTTTGCAAGTCGTTGAATCCTCAATCAACGAAATGGAACGGATTGAGCAGGAAAGCGTCAAGTCGACCGAAGCGATGCATCGTCTCTCGCGTCAGACCGGTGAGGTCGCCAAGATTATCGAGGTCATCAAGGAGCTGGTATCTGACACCGAACTGCTGGCGTTCAATGCCGCGATCATCGCCGCGAAAGCCGGGGAAGAGGGGAAGGGATTTTCTGTGGTGGCTGAAGAAATCCGCGATCTGGCTGATCGTACCACCAACAGCGCACAGGACATTCAACGCATCGTCAAAGCGATCAACACCGACACCGACGAGGTGCTTGCCGCCGTTGAGGCAACCGGCAAACGTATCGCCAAAGGGAAAGAACTTTCCCTCTCTGCGGGGGAGGCGCTTTTTAAAATCGTCGAAAGTTCGCAACGTGCGGCGCTAACCTCTGATGAAATATCGAATGTCACCGAGCAGCAGGGCGTGCGTTCGCAATCACTGCTCGAAGACGCATCGCAAAGCCTGCGTTCGGTCAAGGAAATTGCCCGGGTCATGCAGGAGCAGCAGCGCGCAGTCGTCCGTATCCAGGACAGCGTCAACCAGATCAAATCGGCCAACGATCAGGTCTCCCGCGGGATGGAAGAACAGGTCAAGGCAAACCGTCAATTCGATCAGGGGCTCGCTACGCGTGAGGAGCAAATCAACGCTATTCGTGACATCATCACCTTTCAAAGCAACCTGTCCAATAAGGTTTTTACCCACTTTGAGAGCTCTGAGCGTCGTCTGCACGGCAATGCCGAACTGGCGAAAACCATTAACCAGGAAATTTACGAACTCGAAATTCTTGCCGAGCGTTTGCGCCAAATTGTTGATGATGTCTCTCAAACGGCCGCGGGAGATCAACCCCTTCCCCCTCCAACGACTCCCCCGGCACAACCCATGGCAACGGCGATGGCCGCTGCCAAGGGCTGAGCAACCGACCGACAGGTTACCCTTCCCGCACCCCGATCTTTTTTAAAATTGTCATCATCGGGCACCAGTTGGTGAAGGCGCTCTGAAAAAGGTTCAGCCCGACAAAGGCCGTAAAATAAAGCCATGCGGGGGAATGCAGCTGCGACAAAACCACACTCAGCATCACAAAAAAACCAGCGATCAGGCGTAAATATCGATTGACAGTCATCGGTTGTTCTCCCTTCTTGATTCCCGGTTAGAAGCTGTAGCGCACCCCGGCGTAAAGGTTATTATTACGCTCAAATTGACCGAAAAAGGTGTGGTCATCCTCACCTATGAAGAGATTCCCTCCGCTGGTGAGCAGCCATGCATCGGTCAGCTTGTAGTTGATATTCGGCCGCAGGTACCCGTCACCATCTGACGGCGAATAATAGACGAAGAGGGAAAGCGTCAGGGTCTGACTCAGGGCCAGCCTGGTCAGGCGTGTTGTCAAGACGTGGCGATTTCGATTACGCGCGGGGCTACCGGGCGGAAGACCATTCACATACCCGCCATAATCACCCATCGCTTCGAGATAATATTGAACACTGACGGACAGATTGTGCCCCACCTGCTGTTCATAACCGGCCAGCAGGCGCCACTCACTGTTCGGCACCGCCGGATCCGTGCCGTCCCGGTCGTCACGGGAGTCATAATAACCTGCTTCAAAAGTGGCAATCCCCCCCGCCAGCCCGCCGCGCAGACTCGCTCCATAGACACTCAGCCGGGGGAAAGTGGCACGCAACGTTGCCGGATTGAACCCGACCGGACTTTTCCAGAACCCCTTGTAGGTATAAAAAGCGCTCTCGTAACTGGCGATATTTTTTGAGACCCGCACCGCCAGCTCATCGTCGTGCCCCCAGCGATCGCGCAGCTGGGGGTCGCTGATTGCGTCCTCCCCGGCACGTCGCCCGAGGAGGGGATTCCAGTAAGAAATCCGCTCGCCACGGATATAGCGATCGGCATCGAAACGCGGTGTCCAGGCCACGTCAATATTCGCGAAAGCGGGGAAAAAACTGATAAAGAGTGCATCGGAGGGGGCCTTGAGATATTCCACGTCACGGCCAATGAAAAAGGACCGCCAATCCTTGGGAAACAGGTCGTTGATAAAGAGCAGATCCCCTGTCCCCCAGGTCAGAATCTGGCGACCGAGCTTGACATCGACACTGGGCAGCGGGAAGAAAAGCAGATTCGCCTCACGCAGGTCGACCGGTCCGGTTCCCGCCTCAAAATCCTGATCGGTCTGTTGTGCGACTTCATCGTGAACCAGGTCGGTCCGCAGCTGCCAGCTTACCAGCTCGCCGTCGCGGCGTAGCCCCAGTTGAACCCGCGCCTCACCAAGACTCGTTGACCGCTGATATCGATCCTCCTGCAAACGGATGCCGTAACGTCCATCGATAAAACCGTGGACGGAGATATCGGCGCCGGCTGAAAAGGCCTGCGCTGACGGGACCGGGAAAAACAGCAGCAGAGCCAGGACTCCACCAGTAATTGCACCAGGAAACTGCATCCTCACCTCGTCCTAACGTGTTACTTCTCGCGGCGCGCGGCGCAAAAAGCGCTCGGTAAATATCCGCTCCTGCAAGCCGAGATCATACTCAATTTGAGTAAAATGGTTAATCGTCGTGCTCCCCGCAAGCAGATCGCGGGCCGCCGCCTTGATCACCGTCGGATAACCCTGCACCGTCCCTACTTCGAGCGCCTCGACGACCCGATAGACGCTGCCACTTTGATCAAAATACTCGGCCTTGACCGGCAGATACGTGGTTTTGTCGATCTGCACGATATAGTGGCTGAATTCCACCGATGACGGATTTTTCGGGGTGTTCCTGATCACGTAACGGGTGGCGGTTTCCTCGATCAGTTCGTGGCGATCCTCGTCCAGGCTGCGTCCCGAAACATCTTCGTAATAAAAGTCGGAACCGACAAAGCTGGTCCGCTTGTCCCCCGGTGCGATGCGCTTTTTCAAGTTCAGCGCGGGGAGCCAAAGCCAACGATCATCTTCCCTGGCGACATTTTTCCAGACCAGAAAGGCCATCTTGTAGACATCCGCTGGCGCTTCGAAATAGACGTAAAATTTTTGGTCGTCATGCGGCAAATCCTTGCGCAGTATAACAAACTCGCGTGAACGCTCCCCGCCGTCGGCAGCGGTGATCGTCATTTTGACGTGCGCCCGGCCATCCTCCCCCGCATAGTAGGACGCCTGGTTTGCCAACGTAACAATCTCATCGGCGCTCGGTGCGGCAAGCGCCGACGTACCCGCGATCAGGACCAGAGCAATGGTCAACATCAGTGTTCTTTTCATCAGCAACCCTTTCCCCGGAGTCAGGCATCCGGTTCGTTTTTAAATATTTTTCGCCGTAACGGCGTCATCAACGCGGGAAGCAAAAAGAGCGTCCCGAGCCACGAGACGGCCATGATCGCCGCCAGGAAGAACCCGACGGTTTTGTACGGCACCAGGGGGGCCAGCAACAACGGCGTAAAACCGACCGAAATTACAATCGCATTGCGGCTGATCGCCATTGCCGGTTCCTTGAACATATGCGTACTCGCCGCCTGCCAGCTGCCCAGTTCGCGCTGCAAGTCACGCGCGCGCTGCAAAAAGTGAATCGCAAAATCGATGCTCATCCCCAGAGTCAAGGCGGAAAGGATCGCCACCGGCATGTCGTAATCCTTGCCGATCAGACCGATCACACCGTAAATCAAGGCAATCGTGACGCTCAACGGCAACATCGACAACAGACCGTAGAGCGGTGAGCGGAACAGCAGCATCATCATCACCAGAACCACGATGAAGCTGCTGCCGAGGGACCACATCATCCCCGTGACCATTTTGTCCTGCCAGACAACGTTCAGATACGTCAACCCGGCCCAGGCGATATGCAAGTCAACTGGCGGCGGATTAGCGGCGACAAACTGCTCGACATCGCGTACCACCTTCTCCATGTCCTGATTGTCACCACTGGTTAACTGTACCCACAGATTCGCCTCGCTGTAGTCCCTGGTCAGCAGATGAAAAAGGCTGTCTTTTTTCTTCATCCCTTCCAGTTGCACGAACACCTGGCCAACCGCCGCCGCACTGTCCGGAACAGCGAAATGACGCCTGTTGGTCATTGCAAAAGCTGCTTGTTCCTGAACAGTGGATCCCTCAGGAGGGGCGACATAACTGATCTCAAAGGCCGCTTTTTTCAGTGCATCGACGGCGGAGGTGGTCTTGCCAACCATCTCATCGGTCAGCAGATGCTGCTGGATTTTTTCAATATAACGCAACAATTCCGGTTGTTTAAAAAGTGGCGCGGTGAGCTCCGCCTCCATTTCAAAGACAAAGTCCGTGAATGACAAGTTGGCAAATCCGTCCGCAATCCGTAACGCCTGGTTGCGTAATGGTTCCCCCTGCAATGTTCGGTAGTGGTCGAGTTGCGCAAAGAGAATTTTCAACTCTGCATCTCCGACTCCTGCACTGCCCCGCAGTTGCTGCCGCAACGTGTCGAGCGTCAACCCGGTGCTGTTCAGGTAGTTGATTTCATCGGCCAGCGCGTTCCACGAAGTAGTGGCTCCGCCATCAATCCGTTTTGCGGCATTGACCAGTTCCACAAAAACTTCCTGGGGGTTACTCCCCGCCGCGGTTGTATAACGACTGTGCAGTTGGCGGAGAACTGCGAGGAATTCTTCGGTGGCCTCAGGGAAGATGGTGCCGAAACGTTCCTTGACAGCCGCCTCCAGCAACCCGGTTTTCTCTTCACAGCTACATTGCTCAGGCCGCACCGCACTGAAGGTCAGGTAGGCGGTGTACGTCCCTCCAAAGTGCTTGTTAAGCACCCGGTCAGCAACCCGGATCGGGTGCTCGGGGGAGAACCACTTAACCGGATTGTCGTTCACCTGGATACGACTTATGCCGTAAGCCGAGACAGCGAGGATCGCCAGGGTCATCATGATGATCAGCTTCCACTGCTGGCAACTGAAACGACCAAGCCACACCAGACCGCGACTCATCGGACCGGACGCCACAGCGCCAGCTCCGTCCTGCGGCACAAGGCTTTGCAGCCGCGATTCCGGCACGGCGAGCATGATGTATGCGGGGATCAGCGTCATGCTCAGCAGCCAGGCGACAGCGACACCGAATGCCACGTGCAAGCCGAATACCTGCACCGGCGGGATGGGCGTGGTTGCCAGCGAGGCAAACCCGGCCATCGTCGTCAGAGTGGTAAAAAGCATGGGCCGGAACAGGTGGCCGATGACATGGCGTACGGTCTCTTGTTTATTGCCAAAGCGCGGGTAAAGATCGAAAAATTCACTGAGGATGTGAACCGCGTCGGCGACCGCGATCGGCATCAGGAAGATGGCGATCATCGAACTCATGATATGCACGTCGTACCCGAGTCCGATCAACAATCCCATGGTACAGACAACACTCACCACCGCCACCAGCATCGGCGCAATGACCAACAACAGTTTGCGAAAGAAAAACAGCAGCAGCACAAAGATCATCAGACCGGCCAGCGGTGCCGACGTCGCCATCTGCACCAGCATTTCAATCCCGAACGTGTCTTCCGCCACCGGCAGGCCGGTAATCAACAGCTGATCATTCGCGGGCCAATCGGCAGTCAACGCGCGGACCAGCGCGGCGACATTGTAACTGTAGGTCTTCTCTGTAATCGGGATATAAAGGCAAATCGCCTTTTCATCTTCCGCAACCAGCGTCCCGGAATAAAGCGGGTTATTCATCGCATCGTCACGGATTGTCAACGCCTCGGCGCGGGAGGTGGGAGGTCGCTCCATCAGATATTCGAGTTTCAGGGCACCGAGATCCGCCTGTTTGATATTGTCAACCACACTCGGTGCAATCAGCTCACGTCCGATAATCGCGCTGCGTCCCTGCGCGTCAAAAAGACGGTTCGGATCGTGATTGAACGCTTTGTTGAGGATCCGCTGCCAGGCGCTTTGCGGTGTCAGGTCGATGCGGCGCGCCTCACCGGGGAGATCGATCAAGGGCAGACCATCAGCGCCCTGACGCAGATGCAACAGCTCATTGGTCAGGCGATGAATGCGCCCGAGGGTGTCAACATTAAAGATGCCGTCGCTGTGCTCCTCGTTAACGATACCGACAATGACAAAATCGTAGAGGCTGTACTTTTCCTTCACCTGATCGTGGAACACCCGCACATATTCATCTGCGGCCAACATGTTTTCCGGGTCGTTGTCGAATTTTACCTGCGGAAACTGGCTGCCGAAAAAGATAACGGCGATCACTGTCAGGGCAACAATCAGCCAGGGACGCTTGAGACTGAAGTTGGTAAGGGTGAGATTCATGGTTGCCATCCTTTGCATGAACAATTTATATTCAATAAATAATATATATAAGAATAATATTTTGTCAAATTATTTTTTGGCCCGACAAGATGAGTCTACTTTAACATCTGAATCGCGTCAACGGGCGGGACGGAATCTTCGCTGTGTCTTTCAGGCTGCACCGGGGGGGGAAACAAAACAGCAGCCGTTTCTGCATGGCTGCTGTTTTGTCTGTGGAGGTGTTTAGTGGAGACGCTTGCCAGCTGTTGCACAAGCATCCTTTTCGTTTGTGCCTGGTTACTGCGGCATATACACCAATTTGATGAACCGTGCGCCAATCGATTGTTGCAATTTGTCAAGGGTCGCTTCATCAGCCGGGGTATCGATCGACAATACTACCATTGCCTCGCCCCCCTTGGCGCGGCGGCCAAGATTCATCGATCCGATATTGATCCCGGCGTCACCCAGAGTGGTGCCGATCCGCCCGATCAGACCGGGTCGATCTTCGTAATGGAGCACCAGCATGTGTTCTTCCGGCTGGAAGTCGGTGTCGAAATCACGGAGTCTGACGATCTTCGGGATTCCTTCAAACATGGTTCCGGAGATCGTCCGTTTCCCCTCCGGCGTTTCGAGCACCAGGGTGATCAGATTGGAAAAGAAGCTCGGTTCGGTCGAACGCGACTCTTCTACCGCCAGACCACGCCGCTTGGCAACGACGTTGGCATTGACCATATTGACTTCCTGGTCGGTACAGCGATTCAACAATGCCGCCAGGCCGGCAACGGTAATCGGTGCGCAGTCGTATTCGGCGAGTTTACCGGTATAGCTGAAATGGACCTTGTTCGGATTAACCGGAGCCAGCTGGGAAATAAACTCTCCCAACTTGGCCGCCAGCAACATATAGGGTTTCATCTGATCCATCAGTGCCGGGTCGAAACGAGCAATATTCACTGCATTCTCCACCGGCTTGCCATCGAGATAATTAACGATTTCCCGACTGACATCGACCGCTACATTCTGTTGGGCCTCAAAGGTGTTGGCACCCAGATGCGGGGTGACCACCATCTTCGGGTGGGCAATCAGCTGTTTCAACAGTTCCGAGTCGGGCGGTTCAGCGCTCCAGACATCGAAAGCCGCTCCGGCAACCTTGCCACTATCGAGTGCCGTCAGCATCACCGACTCGTTGATGATACCGCCCCGCGCGCAATTGACAATCATCACCCCGTCTTTCATGCGCGCAAAATGCTCGGCGGAAAGCATGTCGCGCGTTTCGTCGTTGAGCGGGGTATGCACCGAAATCACATCGGCCTGAGCGACCAGCTCGTCGAGACTGACCAGCCGGGTGCCATGATCTACGGCGCGCTTCTCACTGATATAGGGATCATGAACGATGACTTCCATCTCGAAAGCGCGGGCACGACGGGCGACCCGCCCCCCCACCTTGCCAAGGCCGATGATTCCCATCGTGCGGTTCTTCAGCTCATGCCCGGTAAAGGGGGCGCGCTGCCATGCTCCGCTCTTGAGACTGGCGTTGGCCGGGGCAATATTGCGACACATGGCCAGCAGCAGCGCCATCGAGTGTTCAGCCGCAGAATTGGTATTGCCGAACGGGGCATTGACAACGATAATCCCCCGTTCGCTCGCCGCAGGCACATCAACATTGTCGATGCCGACCCCGGCGCGGGCGATAATTTTAAGTTTGGTGGCATGTTCCAGCAATGCGCTGTCAATTTGCGTACCGCTGCGGGTAATGATCGCATCGTAAGCGCCGATCGCACGGTGCAACTCGTCCCTGCTCAGATTAAGCCGAATATCAACCTCGATGCGCGGATCATCGAGGATCGGCTGAAGCCCTTTTTCTGAAATTTCGTCGGTAATAATTACTTTCATCTTTGCCCCTTTTATATCCCTTGCACAGTGTTGGTACGCGCCCCGCGCACCCGAGCGGTAACATTTACTGCCAAAGGGTGCGGACGCCGCCACGAAAAGATGGTCGCAGGCAAGTCAGCGGCGCCGTTGTCAGTGCAAAACGGTCAAAACCTGATCGTCCGTGCCACGGATCACCGGATGTTGTTCGCGTCCAAATTGACGTCGGGCCTGATAGCCCACTTCGGTCGTCAGGTAAGTTTTCAGTTCTCCCAGGGTGACCCGCCCGTCACGATTTCCAAAACGCTGTGTGTCTGCCGCACCGGTCACTCCTTCAAGAAAATGGCGGGTGAAAAGTCCGTGACCGGTGGTCGCATCCCACGACGCCACTTCGGCCGGGCCAGCGGCACTCAGCACTGTCCCCGCAGGCAACACCTGCCGTGGCTCTATGACCCGCAGCGAAATCGACGAGGCACTTTTGACCAACGGACCGGCACCGGAATCTCCGGAAAAGCAGGCATCGAGAATCAACGTGACATTTTCCACCGGCAGCCTGGCCAGATTTTGATAGAGGGACTCCAGCGGATAACCATTCAACTCCACCGCCGCCGGATCGGCATCGACCGGCAACAGATAACCCTTGCCGTCGTTGAGTCCAGGGGCGCCATGTCCCGAATAATAGACAAAGACTTCCGATTCACCGGGGCGCACCCAGTTGTAGAGCTTGCCCCGTGGATTGGTGGCTGAACCGAAGACCGCGATCATCTCAGCCTGCGACGCGTCGCGCAGATCGAGGATGTTCCCTTCGCGATAACCAAGACTGTCCAGCACATAGGAACGTATTGCGTTGGCGTCATTGTGGGCAAAATCAACATTGGGCACCCCTTTGCCCCGCGACTGGTAATCGCGATTGCCGATCACAACCGCGACCGCGTCCGGTCGTTGTTGGGCCGCGGCAGGGAAGTCCCATTTTCGGGCAACCGCGAGTGCAGCGCTCGCCGGGGCAGCATCAACCTGCGCTTGCGCTGTTTCCGTGGCCGGCTGCACCGCAGCGACCTTCCCCCCCAGATAGGCGAGCGAGGCAAAAGCCCGCACCAGCGGTTCATCATCGTTTCTGGCGACATCCTTGAGCAGTGTCGCGACCTCTTCATTCATCTGCACCCCTGCACAGCCGAACGCCACAAGCATCAGCAATCCGCTGAGCGCCGCGTGCAGCAGCTTTTTCATCGCTTACCCCGCTCTTTTGCCGCCGCGCTGGCGGCAAGCAGTTGACGAGCGGCGGCGGCGATTCGTTCCGGCGTAAATCCGAAGTGGGTCATCAGTTTTTCTGCCGGTGCGCTGGCACCGAAACTGTTCATCGCGATGATGGTGCCGTCCAGGCCGACAAAACGCTCCCAGCCGAACGGTGACGCTGCCTCGACCGCTACCCGCTGACGACATTCCGGAGGCAACACGCTATCACGATAGCTCGCCGACTGCGCCGCAAACAGCTCCCAGCATGGCACCGCCACGACCCGCGTCGCGATCCCTTCAGCTTCAAGCAGATCGTGCGCCGCCAGGGTCGGGTGCACTTCGGAGCCGGTTGCAAGGAGAATGACTTGCAGTGCTCCGCTCTCCGGAGCAAGGACATAGCCCCCTTTAAGGAGTTGTTCCGCACTGTTGGCGGCGTTCCGTTCCAACGTCGGCAACCCCTGGCGACTGAGGATCAGCGCTGTCGGTCCGTCGCGCCGTTCGATCGCCGCCCGCCAGGCGACGGCGGTTTCATTGGCATCGGCGGGACGAATAACGTGCAGCTGCGGAATGGAGCGCAACAGCGCCAGCTGTTCGATCGGCTGATGGGTCGGGCCGTCCTCGCCCAGACCGATCGAATCATGTGTAAACACATAAATCGGCGCCAGCCCCATCAGTGCCGCGAGACGGATTGCCGGTTTCATATAGTCGGCGAAAACCAGGAAGGTGCCACCGTAGGGGATCACGCCTGGCGTATGCGCCAGTCCGTTGAGGATTGCCCCCATCGCGTGCTCGCGAATGCCGAAGTGGATATTGCGCCCCGCCTGTTCCGGACTGAAATCGGCCAGTCCCTTGAGGGCGGTGTTGTTCGACGGACCGAGATCGGCGGAACCCCCGAGCAACAGCGGCAACTGCCCGGCGAGCTGATTAAGGGTCGTGCCACTCGCCTGGCGGGTGGCCAGCGCCCCGGCAGCGGGAGAAAATTGCGGATAGGTGAGTCCGGTGACCGGCGGATTCAAACAACTGGCAAGGTCGAGCCCTTTTTGCGCAGCCAGCTGATTCCAGGCAGACTCCAGCGCCGCGCCGTTAACCGTGATCGCGGCACAATGTGCGTAAACATCGTCCGGTACCGCGAAGTGTGCCTCCGGATCACGGCCAAAGGCCTTTTTAACCAGAGCCACTTCGTCCGCGCCGAGCGGCGCGCCGTGAGCTGCGGCGGTATCCTGCTTATTCGGCGAGCCTTGCCCGATATGGGTGCGCGCAATAATCAGTGACGGGCGTGGATCGGTCCTGGCACGCGTCAGCGCGGCGTCGATTTCCAACAGATTTTCCCCCTCGACACGCTCCACATGCCAGCCATAGGCCAGATAACGGGTGGCCACTTCCTCGCTAAACGCCAGGTCGGTTGCCCCCTCTATGGTAATGCGGTTATCGAGGTAGAGGGCAATCAGATTCCCCAGCCGCAGATGACCGGCAAGGGAACCGGCCTCCGCGGTCACCCCTTCCATCAGATCCCCGTCAGAACAGACGGTGTAGATGCGATAGTCAAACAGCTCGGCATCGATCGATTCAGCCAGAAAGCGTCCCCCCATCGCCATCCCGGTAGCCACCGCCAACCCCTGCCCGAGGGGTCCGGTCGTTGTTTCCACCCCTGGCGTATGGAGAAATTCGGGGTGCCCGGCGGTCTTTGAGCCAAATTGACGAAACGCCTTGAGATCGTCGAGCGACAGGTCATACCCGGCCAGATGCAAGGCGCTGTAGAGGAGTGCCGAGGCATGGCCGCACGAAAGAATAAAGCGATCACGCCCCGCCCAATCGGGATTAGCGGGATTGTGCCGCAGGTGATGACGATAGAGCAGATAAGCTATCGGCGCTGCTTCGAGCGGCGTACCAGGGTGACCGGACCGGGCCTGTTCCACGGCGTCGATCGACAACAGGCGCAAGGTATCAACCGTCCGCTGTGCGGCAGCCGGATCAAGGGGGGGCATCGACATAAACAAACTCCTTCACAACTAGGGTTAGATCAATATTGAAGCAGGGTTGAGCAGCGATTGCAAGTAGCATGTGGAGAAGACTGTACCCGAACTTTTACTGGCACTCCGGCATATCGCGACAATAACCGCAGTGATCGACCAACACCGCCAACTGGTGCGCGCGATCCCCGCCCCAACGGGACAGCAACCGTTCGGCGAGGGTTGCGCCGGACTGTGCCAATTGATAAAAAGCTTCAAGGTAATGCCACTCGTCATGCTGATGAGCCTTGCCGCAACGCGACGCCGCGTGTTGGCGGCGCAATCCGTCACGCGCCAGATCGAGCAAATCGAGCGACACTTCCCGCAATGTGCGACTGCCGAACGGAGTACGTAAGCCGTCGCGCCAGGCTTGACGCGTTACGGCAGGATAGTCGTCACGTGCAACAACGGCAAGGATTCGTCCCGCTGCGTCGCAAGCTTCCGCTTCATAAAGCAGCCCCTTGAGAAACGCGCAGGGGGCCATGCAATATTCCAGCGGCAGGCTGTCGGGAGAACGAATTTCGATCTGCGGGCGCAATCGCGCTTCGGAGAAAAGGGTCGAGAGATGCATGTCCCAGTCCCCCAGCGTGGCACGCTGGCCACCAAATCCTTCTTGCAGGTAACGACGAAAAGTGAAACGCTCGCGGGTCAGGTCAAGATAGCGCCCGGCGCGATAAATAAAATACATCGGAACATCAAGGACCAATTCGACATAGGCGGAAAAACCGGCCTCTTCATTCCACAACGGCAGCAACAGTCCGGTGCGATCGGGATCGGTGCGCGACCAGATTTCCCCCCGCGTGGAGAGAAAGCCGCTCGGTTTGCCGTCGAGCAACGGCGAGTTGGCAAAGAGCGCATAAAGCACCGGTGCCAGCGCCAGAGACAGGCGCAGTTTGGCAAAACAGTCGGCTTCATCGGTAAAATCGAGATTGACCTGCAAGCCGCTGGTTTGCTTCATCATCCGCTGCCCCATGTTGCCGGTGCGGGTCATGTACGGGCCCATGATCGAGTAACGCGCTTTCGGTACCCACGAAATTTTCTCCAGAGTGCTGAACGGTTGCACCCCGAGGCCGAGGAAAACCAGGCCCATCTCCCTGCCAAGCTCAACCAGGCGGCAGGCATGGCAGATGACCTCGCCGCGACTGCAATGAACATCGGGACAGATGCGCCCGGACAGTTCCAGTTGCCCCCCCGGTTCGAGCGTAATCGACGCACCATTGCCGGTCAGCGCAATCAGGTGCCCCTGCTCGTGAACTTCGTGCCAGTGACTGTCCAGCGCCAGCCGCTTCAGGAGGGCCTCGATCCGGTCATAACTTGCAGCCTCGCCGGTTTGCGCATCGACCACCAGTTTTTCAACTTCGGCGCCGATCATCAGCTGATCGGCGGGACGCGCTCCGGCGGCCAGATAGGCGCACAGCTGATCGGTCGCCGTGATCGGTTGTGCAAGGTCGCTCTTGATTATAGTCGTCATACGTGGCTGGACTCCAGGTTAAGCAGAAACGGCTGACCAGGGGCCAGCCGTTTGTTCTCAGGAGTTGAGATAGGCGGTGATATTTTCCGCGAGGGTATCAAAAACACGGGTGAACTCAGCTTCATCCCGTTCCAGCAGGGTGACGCGGAACCCTTGCTCCGCCGTACAGAAGGAAGAAATCGGCACGGTACAGATCCCCGTTGAAGCGAGCAACGAATAGACAAAACGTTTGTCGTGCGAAATCCCCGGCTGACACAACAGCCCTGCAACCAGTTCACGCACTTCTTCGCTGATAATCGGTAATGTCTGCCGGTCGTTAAGCACCCCCTCTTTAAAAACCACACTCATATAGAACGCCCCGTTGGTGCGATTCACCTTGATCCCAGGAACGCTTTTAAGACGCTCATAGGCGATATTTGAAAAACGCTCGTAACGTGTCACCCGTTCGCGCAGATAGTTGGGATACTCGGGATGACTGAGCAGTTGCGGAATGGCCTTCTGTGGCAAGGTTGTCGAACACACCTCGACCATCTTCGAGTTGAGAATACTCTTCACGTACAGGTCAAACATCGGATCTTTATCCGCATTGTAAACCTCGACCCAGCCGCAACGCGAACCGGGCCACGGTACTTCCTTGCTGATCCCCTTCATCGCGATCGCCGGTACATCCCCGATCAGATCGGAAATCGGTTTGGTCGATTGCCCGTTATAAACGATGTTGTGGTAAATCTCATCGGCGATGATGAACAGATCGAACTCTTTGGCAATGGCAACTATTTCCTTGAGAATCCGTTCGGGGTAAACCGCCCCGGTCGGGTTGTCCGGGTTGATGATCAGAATCGCCACGATCGCCGGATTGTATTTAATCGAGAGGCGCAGGTCATCCATGTCCGGATACCAGTTGTTGTCCGGGTCGAGACGGTATGACACCGGGCGCTGTCCGGCGTGGGCGGCCTCGGCAGACGAATGGGTCGAATAGGTCGGCGAGGGACCGATGACACGGGCTTCGCGGCGCAAGAAACCGTAGACCTTCTGGATCGCATCACCGAGTCCGTTGAAAAAGATGATGTCTTCGGCGGTAATATGGGCCTTGCCACGGCGATTGGTCATCTCGGCAAGAAACTCGCGGGTCTCGAGCACCCCCTTGGTGGCACAGTAACCGTAGCTGCAATCTTTCATGGCCAGATCGGCGACAATCTTTTTCATCCACGCGGGAATCTTTTCTCCCTTGGCAATCGGATCGCCGATATTTTCCATATTGGTTTTGATGCCGAGTTTTTTTAACTTGTCGGCGATATCGACAATCGCACGGATTTCGTAAGTGAGTTCACCGGCACCGATATGAACAATATTGTTACGCATGATCTTTCCCCTGGTAATCAGCCGGATACGCCCCGGCCCGAATCAAAAAAGCCATGGGATAACCCATGGCCTCAGTTATTTTCAACGTACGCAGGCGGACGTTCAGGCAACGGGCAAACGTAGCGGTCGGACCGATGCGGCCGCCGCGCGAAACGCTCGCGCTGCCCTTGTTGCCTGCTTCAATTTCTGCTCCAGCTTGCGCATAATAACCTGCTCCGTCAAGGTAACACTCTGTTAGCATAGCGGAAAACAGTTGTCAATCATTTCGACCCCATTTCGACCCCGTAGCGAAAATTTTCGGCAAGATCAGGCCGACAACAAGATCCGCACCATCCCCAGCAACCGTGGCTTGTCGGCCTTGGAGATATAGGCGACGCAGCCATGACGGCGGGCCTCCTCCTTGGTGATCTTCTCGGAAGTCAACATGATCACCTGAGTAAAACGGTTCTGCCGGTTTTTTTCACGCACGTAGGCAGCAAATTCAAAACCGTCCATTTCCGGCATATTGAGATCAGTAATAACCAGGTCGAACAGGTTGCTGAAGCAAACCCCGTCGCGAACCGGTTCTTCCAGAATTTCAATCGCTTTTGCACCGGACAGCGCCGTTACCACCTCGTACTCATTTTCAAAATCGCCGGTCAGTTGCGCCAGAACCGTGGGGCTGTCATCAACTATCAGGATTCTTTTCATCAAGGGCGAACTCGCTGACGGTTAGGGAGCAGAAAAACACTATTTACCGAAAAAGCGGCGCCAATCTATCACGCCGCAAGAACACCAACAAGTTAAAGTGACAAAAGTGACATCGCTCGCAATGGTTGCCAGGCGGAAATTATCTGGCCAGCGCCTTATCCACATCATTCGTCTTGCCGATTAAAATCAGGACATCACTCCCCTTGATCATATAGGTCGGAGGCGGGGCGGGGATGAATCGATCGGTCAGGACATCCTTGATAGCGATAACGGTAACCTCAAATTTTTTGCGCAGATCCAGTTCGACCAGGGTCTTGCCGATAAATTGTGGTGGCGGTTCGGTTTCTGACAAGGAATATTCTTCCGCCAGCGGAATAAACTCCAGAACGTTGGGGCTGGACATGGTGTGCGCGATCCGTTGCGCCATATCTTTTTCGGGATAGATGACATCGGTTGCCCCGACCCGTTCGAGGATTCTGCCATGATCCTCGTTGAGAGCCTTGACAAAAATGCGCTTCACCTTGAGTTCTTTGAGATAAAGGGTAATCAGCGTCGACAGGTGGGAACGGTCGCCGGTGGCCACGACCACAGCCTCCATCTCGTGGACCCCCTGTGCAGCCAGAAATTCCTTGTTCGCCGCCTCACCGAGGATCGCATAGGCGCAGATATCCTTGACGCCTTGCACTTTATCTTTGTTGGAGTCGATGGCCACCACCTCGTGGCCATCCGCGTTGAGCGTTTCGACCACATGGAAACCAAAATTACCCAGGCCGATCACACAAAACTTTTTTTTCATCGTCGCTATTCCTTCTCAATTTCAGCCGATCATGATGTTTTCTTCTGCATAGCGCGGAGCGAAACGTTGGGTGCGTCCGGCGATGGCAAAGGCCATGGTCAACAAGCCGACCCTGCCGACAAACATCAACAGAATAATAATGGTCTTGCCCGCTGCATTCAACTTGGCGGTCGCTCCGATCGACAGACCGACCGTACCGAACGCCGAAAATGTTTCAAACAGGTAATTTAAAAATTCCCGCTGCCCCTCGTGAGCCAGATCGGGCGCCTGGACAAGCAACAAACCGAACAACGCCAAAGCGACAAGGATAATCGCCAGAAGCACCAGGGCCAGCGCTTTGGTCGTGGCGTCGTCGGGAAGGGTGCGGCGAAACAGACTGGTGTGCGGGTTACCTTTGAGGCGGCTGTAAAAAATTGCAAAGAACAATGCCAGACTGGTCGTCTTCACCCCCCCGCCAGCGGAACCGGGAGACGCGCCGATAAACATCAGAAAAATGATCAAAAACAGCGTTGGAACGCGAAAGGCGCTGAGGTCGATCGTATTGAACCCGGCGGTTCTGGCTGTCACCGACTGGAACAGTGCCGTCCAGCTCCCTTCCGCAACAGACATCCCGGCCAAGGCATTGTCCGCTTCAAGTGAGCCGATGACGATCGCGCCATAGACAATCAAAAAAGTCGTCGTCACCAGAACGATCCTGGTGTGCAGAGAGAATTTAACTCTTCTGATTTCCCCTTTTATTCTGGCCCTCCCCACCTGGAGCAGTTCCCGCATCACCAGAAAGCCGATCCCCCCCAGGATAATCAGCACCATGATCGTCGCGTTGACCAGACCGTTGGCGCGATAGCCCACCAGACTGTCAGGAAAAAGTGCAAAACCGGCGTTGCAAAATGCTGAAATCGAATGAAAGATGGCACTGTAAAGCCCCGGCCAGAAACCGAGTTGCGGGATAAAGGTCGAGGACAGCAACAGCGCTCCAACCGCCTCGATCACCAGCGTCAGCACAATAATATCCCTGATCAGTTCCCGCCAGGAACTGATCGGCGAATGCATCAACGTCTCATTGATAATCCAGCGGCCCCGCGCACTGACCCCAACCCGCAGATAGATAAACAGATAAACCGAAAAGGTCATGATCCCCAGACCGCCGATCTGGATCAGTAACAGAACGACACTTTGTCCGAACAGGCTGAGCCGCGTGCCGGTATCGACCACAATCAGGCCGGTGACGCACTGCGCCGAGGTGGCGGTGAACAGGGCATCGAGAAAGGTCAACGGATCACCGTTGGCCGCTGCCGGGGTTGCCAGCAGGATCGCCCCGATCAGAATGGAGGTGGCGTAATAGAAGATTAAAGCCTGGGCAGGGGAGAATTTTTTCAACCTGCCCAGCAGCGCAAAACTCTGCATGTTACCAATAAACCCTTCACTGCATGACACAACCGAACGGGTGCTGGTTATTGAGCAAGACACTAGTCTGCTTCCACCTTATTTTTCAGGTCACCCAGCATACCCCTGGTCAACAAATTTGGCAAGACTGTCTCGCCACAGCTTGCATCGCACGGCAAATTTGTTCTAACACGGACATGATCTTGGCACCGAAGAATTTTTACTCATCCGCAGATAATCGAGAACC
>JARGFI010000003.1:44380-103604 GCA_029210745.1 Desulfuromonadales bacterium | reverse complement strand
TTGACAGTCGCTGCGTCAGTTGCTTTAGCGCTGGAACATTCCTCACATCCCGGTGACCTCCGAGATTCCGCTCCGACTGAGAGTAAACACGATAACTGAGGGAGGTGTGAACGCTATAAATGAGGGTATTCGATCAAGTTAAACGCTGGGGGGACCAAGGGGACGTAGCCGATATTTTGACATTTTGGGCACTTCGGGGGACATCCACTTATTTGCTTATGCACTTCGCTCCAGCGATAGAACACCATCAGGGGGCCAGGTTATTCCTCATGGGATTTTCCTGTAGGTGTTGCCTTCAGGCACGACCCATTCGCAACAGGGATGTCGCTCCTACAACAATACCATTATCGCAGCCCAGTCCCTGTGGGAGCGGCATTCAGCCGCGAAGGGTCTGCGTTTATGCTTTTGCTCTTTCTCCGTGTCCTTTGTGCTCTCCGTGGTGAAAGAACTTGTGGTTTTTATCCCCCGCTCAGTATACTGCCGCTTCAACAAATCAACCTCAGGAGAGTCGATGCGTCGCGGATATAAACAGATCGTCACCGCCTATCAGAAAGAACGCAACCGGAACCTGCTGGCCCAGCCGGGGCCGCATGGGTGCGTGGTGGTGCTCGACACGCTCAAACCGGGTTATAATGTGGCGAAGATCTTTCGCAGCGCCGAAGCGTTCGGACTTCATGCCGTGCATCTGATCAATATTGGCCCCTTCGATCCCGCTCCCGCAAAAGGTTCTTTTCGCAAGGTCCCGGCCCGGTTTCATGAGACATTTTCTGACTGTTATGCCGATTTGACAGCACAGGGATATGTCTTCTTTCTCCTTGACGCAAAAGCCAGGGAATCGATGATAAATATCGCGCTGCCGCGCAAGACGGCATTTGTGTTTGGCCACGAGGAGTTCGGGTTCGGTTTCGATGCAGCGGATTATCCCGCTGTGCGCGCGGTGTCGATTCCTCAGTTCGGTAACGTTGAAAGTTTGAACGTAAGTGTCGCCGCCTCGGTGGCCATGTATGAATATGTGCGTCAGTGGGCATCTTCACCGTAATTAATCCCTGCAATTTTATAGATTATTCCTTCGCGCCAGTCACCGCCCTGATCCTGTCAAAAGCGCTGAGCACGGGCCTGATGGCGGTCTTCAGATTATCGCCGTCGACGACAGTCTTCCGGGTGACCGGTCTGATGGCATCGATCGCCTGGGGGGTAAGGTCGTTGGCGAGATACATCTGGATTTCCTTGATGTCCGTCAAGTAGGACTGTAGCGCGCCCTTAACCCCTACGCTGGCATTAGGTATTTTTGCGTAGAGCTCCCGCACCTCAATGCGTCTTTGTTCGCTGGGCGCCCGGATTTCGGAGCCGGTGTAGGCATTTTCCCACTCCGCCAGATAGGTGTTGCCCTGAGTCGACATCTTTTCGGTATGCTTGGTCAGCTCTTCGCCCAGCTTCTCCATCTCACGGACATTTTTGGTGTAGACGTCAAACGCATCTTTTGTGTCGTCCTGCTGCGGCCTGACGAGAGCCTCCAGGGCGGCGTTGGTCTCATCGATCTGCACCAGGGCTTGCTGGTAATCTTCTTCCACGGCCTGCATCGAGGTGGCGGTATCTGCGGCCCGCTCCCTGCCGGTAATTGCACAACCGCTCAGAACGATGATGAATATGAAAACCACGGTGCACAAAGAGTAGAGAGAGCGAAATTCAAGTTTCATGGCAGTGTTCCTTTTCAAAAGGGTGATGGATCTTTTCCGGCCTGCGGGTACGCACTTTGATGCACGATGGTCCCGGTCCCTGCGTCTGTGCTGGACAGTCCCTAGACTCAACCAACGTGCCAGAGATGGGGCCCTGTCGCTGTAGATGCAGGATCTTGATTTAACAGGTAAAAAGAGAGGTGAGGCAGGGAGAGCTGGCCGTCATATATGACGTTATTGTCTCATCTGATAGATCGCATTGAGGCTTTGGAAGAAATAACGCGGGATATGAATATTTTAACGGGTCACCAGTGCTGAAGATTGAGCTTTGAAGGATTGACTCTCAGTTTGTCTCCCCATGTTTTCGTCTTTGCATGGCTAACCCGATTCCGCCCAGAATCAGCGCCGAGGCCACCACCAGCCGTGGCGTCACGTCCTCCGCCAGAACCAGAACACCTCCACACGCGGCCAGCACCGGTACCGCCAATTGTATCAGTGCCGCACGGGCGGCAGTGAGCCCGCCCAGGGCGACGTACCAGACGGCATACCCGACCCCCGAGGCAAGTGCCCCGGAGAGGGCGGCCAGCAGCAGTCCGGTTGGCGATAGCTGCCCCTGCGAAAAGAACAGCAGACTGAACACCAGGGTTAGCGGAATCGAACGTAAAAAGTTGCCGGTGGTCTCGTGCAGCGGTCGTGTTGCCACGCGTCCACGGAGTGAATAGATGCCCCAGGCGATCCCGGCGATGAGCATCAACGCCGTGCTGCCGAGTGGCGGGGTACTGATCCCCGGCAGCACCAACCAGACCAGGCCGCCCGCGCAGAGGAACAGACCAGACCATTCGGCACGGCGCGGGCGTTCACCACTCCGAAGGGCCGCGCACAGCATTGTCAGCTGAACCGCCCCGAAGAGCAGCAATGCACCGGTTCCGGTTGGCAGTTTGAGGTATGCGAAGGAAAAAGTGCTGGCGTAGAGAAAGAGCAGTGCTGACGAACCCCAGCCACCCCCGGTCGGCAGCCGTCGTTCGCGCAGGATCACCAGCAGTAACAGGGTCAATGCGCCGCAGATCAGCCGGACACTGGTGAAGCTCGCCGCATCGATTGCGCTTGTTGCTGCCGGTTCGCTCCCGCCTGTTCCTGGACTCAAGGCCATGCGGCACAACAGTGAGTTCGCCGCAAATGCAAGCAGGGCGAGCAGGGTGGCAAGGATTGTTCGGGTGCGCTGGACAGGTGCAGTTATCATTTTTACCGATGGTGCCCCCTTCACTGTGGGGAGGTTGTCGGCGACCATCCTAATCATAAACTGGACAATTGTATACATTTTCCCTTCACGTTGATCTCCTTGCAATCTCGCCGGAAATAAGCTAATTTTATCCGCCAAATCAATTCAATGAATGAGGACTGACGATGCGCTATACCGAGTACTTGCTTAACACCCTCAAAGAGACTCCGGCCGATGCCGAAGTGATCAGCCATCAGCTGATGCTGCGCACCGGAATGATCCGCAAGGTGGCGGCCGGGATTTACAGTTATCTTCCCTTCGGTCTGCGGGCGGTGCGCAAGGTTGAGCAGATTGTGCGTGAAGAGATGGATCGTGCCGGAGCGATTGAGCTGCTGATGCCGATGGTGACCCCTGCTGACCTGTGGTCCGAATCGGGGCGCTGGGAGCAGTACGGCAAGGAGCTGCTGCGGCTGAAGGATCGTAAAGATACGGAATTCTGCCTCGGACCGACCCACGAGGAAGTGATTACCGATATTGTCCGTCGCGAGGTCAAATCGTACCGGCAGGTGCCGCTCAACCTCTATCAGATTCAGACCAAATTTCGCGACGAGATTCGCCCCCGTTTCGGTCTGATGCGCGGGCGTGAATTTATCATGAAAGACGCCTATTCGTTTGATGTTGATGAAGCCGGAGCGGATATTGCCTATGACAAAATGTACCAGGCTTACCGACGGATTTTTGAGCGTTGCGGGCTGAAGTTCCGCGCCGTCGAGGCCGATACCGGCAATATCGGCGGCAGCGCCTCGCACGAATTCATGGTTCTGGCGGAGTCCGGGGAAGACGCCATCGTTTCGTGTGACAGCTGTGAATATGCGGCCAATGTCGAGAAGGCCGAGATTCTGTTCACCGCGGGAGCTACCCCGCTGGCAACGCACCCGCTGACCGAAGTTTCGACCCCGGCTCAGCGGTCGATTGCCGACGTTGCATCGTTCCTCAAGATAGCTCAATCTCAACTGGTCAAGACGTTGATTGTCAAGACCGATAGCGATGAAACGCTGGCAGTGCTCCTTCGCGGAGACCACGAACTGAATGAGATCAAGCTCTGCCGCGTGCTCGGCTGTAATGAGGTCCTCATGGCCGATGACGCGACCGTCACCCAGGTGACCGGTGCGCCGGTCGGGTTTGCCGGCCCGGTGGGGCTCAAGCTGCGGGTCATTGCCGATCATGCGGTTAGTGCCATGGCCGATTTTGTGGTCGGTGCCAATGCTGTCGATACCCACTACACCGGGGTCAATAACGGCCGCGATTTTGCCGTTGCGACCTTTGCCGACCTGCGTCAGGCCGAGGCGGGTGATCGCTGTCCGCGCTGTGACGGGGGGACGTTTGAAAGCTGGCGCGGTATTGAGGTTGGCCATGTTTTCAAGCTCGGTCACAAGTATTCCAGAGCGCTCAACGCCGTGGTCCTTGACGCTGACGGGAAAGAGCGAACGCTCTTCATGGGCTGTTACGGAATCGGTATCGGAAGGTCGGTAGCTGCCGCAATTGAGCAGAACCACGATGAAAACGGGATCATCTGGCCGCTGCCAATTGCACCGTTCCAGGTGATGATCACCATGCTCAACCCGAAAGATGATGCTGTGCGTCAAACCTCGGAGCAGCTCTACACCGATCTCCGCTCAGCCGGGATCGAAGTCCTGCTCGACGACCGCGATGAGCGGCCGGGGAGCAAGTTCAAGGACGCCGACCTGCTCGGTATTCCGTTGCGGGTGACGGTCGGAGGACGCGGTATCAAGGAGGGTGCGCTGGAATTGCAGGTGCGTGCCGATGGCAGCAAGGATTCGTTGCCGCTCGCTGAGGCGGCGCAACGGATTGTAGCGAGAGTCGATGCCGAACTTGCCGCCTGGCGCTGAAACTGAAGCGATGAAAACTTTCAAACCGGATGATCAGGGGCGTATTGTTCTTCCTGCGGGGGAATGTCGTGCCTTTACCGGGGGGGCCGCGTTGGTCTCGGCGACCTCCAGCCATCTGTTGCTGACTCCGGGTGATCTCTCGGGGGGACTCTGCCTGGCGGGAAGATTCGGTGAAGTCTCAATCGTCGATATACTCTCGTTTTTGAACATGTTCCGCAAGACCGGGGTGCTGCGGGTGCTGTTGCCCGGCGGGGAAAAGGCCATTTACCTGCAACAGGGGGAAATCGTCGCCGCCAGCAGTACATTGTTGGCGGAAAATCTCGGTGACTGCCTGTGTGAACTGGGGAAGGTCGAACGGGAAACACTGCTGCGCATGCGTAAAAGGCATCGCTCGGAGCAGACTCTTGGCAAAGAGCTCGTTGCCGCCGGGCTGATCGAATCGAAAGATCTTTGGCAGGCCGCCAGGTACCTGGTCGAGAAGATCGTTTATGATCTTTTTACTCACCCGGGTGGGGGGTTCAGTTTTGTCGCGGCAGTGCTGCCCGGTGCCGAGTTGACCAAGCTGTCGATGTCAACCCAGAATATGATCATGGAAGGGTTGCGCCGGACAGATGAAGCTGAATTGTTTCGGCGGCGTATTCCCTCCTTTGATATGCAGGCAATCGTTGATCTCGATCGACTCGATGAACTGGCCGGTGGTGAGGCGACGATTGCCCGCTTGGCGGCCGAGGGAAAGGTGACCGTGCGCGATATCCTGCGCCGGGTCGGGATGGGCGAATTTGAAGCGCTGCGCATTCTGCATCAGTTGATCGAGAAGAATTGCATTACGCTTGAGGACGCGCCGTCGGTTGATATCGGCGGAGTATGCGGCGAGGTTGTGCAACTCTATAATGGTGTGCTGGCCTTGTTGACGCGGCGGTTGCTGGATCTTGATGTGGATGTGACGCGTGAGGTTCACCAGTTTTTGCGGGCTTTGCCGCAGCCGTATGCACATGTTTTCGGCGACCTGGAACCGGCTCGTGACGGGATGTTTGATGCCGCCCGGCTGCTCGGCCATTTGTCCGGACTGGCGGAAGGGGATCGCCGCACGCTGTTGGTCGATGCTCTCAACGAGCTGGTGTTTATGTACTGTCTGTTGGCCCGGCGTGAACTCGCCGTAGCCGAGGCGGATGAACTGACTCGCCGGGTCCAGGATATTACGGCGCGGGTCAAGAATTTGATCGGGAGAAATGAATGAACGAAAAGGTCCGGGAACGGCTGATTTTTGCCCTCGATGTCGATAGTTTTGCGGTGGCGGAAAAGTGGGTGCGACAGCTGCATGACAAGGTCGGAGTCTTTAAAATCGGCAAGCAACTCTTTACCCGCTGCGGTCCCGAAGTGGTCAAGATGGCACGTGCGGTTGGCGGAGATATTTTTCTCGATCTCAAATATCATGATATCCCCAACACGGTGGCCAAGGCGGCTCTCGAAGCGGCACGGCTCGGGGTCAGGATGTGCAATGTCCATGCGCTCGGCGGGCGGGCGATGATGGAAACAACCGTTGCTGAAATTGATGCGCACTATCCGCGCGGCAGTGCCGAACGCCCGTTGCTGCTGGCCGTGACGATTTTGACCTCCTCTGATGAAGAGACGTTGCGCGAGGTTGGCATCGATCATCCGGTGGACGAGATGGTGGTGCGGCTGGCGAAGCTGGCGCAGTCCGCCGGGATGGACGGCGTTGTTGCTTCACCGCGTGAAGCGGCGCTGATTCGTGCCGCCTGTGGCCCCGATTTTGTCATCGTCACTCCCGGTGTGCGTCCGGCCTGTGCTGCCCTTGACGATCAGAACCGGGTCATGACTCCCGCTGAAGCAATCGTCGCCGGAGCCGACTATCTGGTGATCGGTCGCCCGATTTCCGCTGCTGCTGATCCGGCTGCTGCTGCTGATAAGATTCTCGTCGAAATGGCACAGGGGCTGCGGGCATCCTGATGAGTGAATATGTGTACGGGATCAACCCGGTCCACGAAGGATTGAAGAACCGTCGGCGCAAGCCGCTTGAACTGTTGTTGCAGCGCGACCTCCGCTCCCGGCGAATCGATGAATTGCGAGAAGCTGCGGCCGCCGCCGGTGTCCCGGTGCGTGGCTGTGAAAAAGTTCAGCTGGAGCGCCTTGCCGGGAACCCTCATCATCAGGGGGCGATCCTTAAAGTTACGCCGTTCAACTATGCCGCGCTGGACGAATTACTCGATTGCTGGCAGGCTTCGGCCCGCCCGGCATTCTTCCTGATCCTTGATGGTATCACCGATCCGCATAATTTTGGTGCCTTGTTGCGTAACGCTGACGGTGCCGGTTGTCACGGGGTGATTGTGACCAGAGATCGCGGGTGTCCGGTGACCGGGGTGGTGGATAAAGCCGCCTCCGGGGCGATCGATCATCTGCCGATCTGTCAGGTGACGAATCTGGCGCGAACCCTTGATGAACTGAAAAAGGCTGGTGTGTGGATTTACGGCCTGGCCGGAGAGGCCGCCGCCGATCTCTATGCCACTGATCTGCACGGGGATATGGCGCTGGTGGTTGGCAGTGAAGGGAAGGGGTTACGTCCTCTGGTTCGCGAGCATTGCGATCATTTGCTGGCAATTCCGATGGCCGGCGGGGTTGAATCGCTCAATGTGGCTTCGGCCGCGGCTGTTGCGCTCTATGAAATTGTTCGCCAGCGGCACCTTTGACCGTTGCCGATTGCTGCCGGTCACACCCCTCACGACACGGTCGAAAAATGTGCCTTGACGCGATCGACGATTCCGTCACGGCGCAGATGACGTGACGGGAAATCCGTCGCAACTTTCATGATTTTCTCCAGGTAGGCGCGTTGACGCTCAATTCCCTGTCGATAGAGGTTGCCCTCAATATTCCAGCGTTCGCGGAAATGGATCGTCAGAAACCCGTCGATGACCGGAGCAAGGAGCCTCAGCCGTTGCTCGACCAGAGCATAAAAGTCCGGAGTTTTTGTCAGTAGATCCTCCTCATCCAGAAACACGTTGATTCCCCCCTCGCGCAGTTCAAAGAAGAGAAAAAGAAGTTTTTCGAGATAGACCCGATCAGCCATTTGTGCCCAGAGGTCGGCGGCGGCCAACATCCTTGCCGTCAGGGCGCTGGCTGCTTCGGGAAAATCGACCTTTTCCGGTTCGATTGCGAGGTCGGTACAATCGATCAAACGACATCCCAGCGACAGCTCTTCGGTGGACCATTGATGCGCGGCGGTGAAAAGTTTAAAAAACATCTGACTGCGCTGAACGTGAACCTTGGTGTGTTTTGCCCCGGTTCCCTGCACGTCCTTTGCGTTCTGGATGAATCCGGCATCGTGCAGTAATGCCGCCGCGATCGAGATTTGCGCAATTGCTGCGGGGACTGCGATGCCGAAACGGGCCGCACCGTGAATCATGCGCATCAGCGCAAGGGTCGTGTCCGTGGCGTGCTGCAGATCATGATACTCGGTGCGACATGCGGCGTATCCCGCAACTTCACCCCGGTAGAGACGCACTGTCCATGCCCACGCTGCGAAAATTTTATCTGTATTTTCAGTAGGATAAATCTGTTTCCAGATCAACAGAACTTCGTTGAGAATGGATTGCGGATCGCGATGATCGAGGAGCGCGGCAAGGTCAAGGGGTTTGTTTTGTGTCATCGACATCGTTGACTTTATCCATATCGGGGAAATATTAACACCAGGATTGATGGTAATTAATGTTCAGGTCGATTGCAAGTTGAAATTTCAGGCGGATAATTTGTCGTCAAACCACGGTCAGTTGGACAAAACAGGTTGCGAAACGCCCGCTTTCCGGAATGTAGCAGAGGATCCGTTCGCCTGCTTTAAGCCTCCCGGAATGGAGCAGTTCCTCCATGCTGACAAAGATCGAGGCTGAACCGGTATTCCCCTTCTCGTATAAATTGGTGAACCAGCGCTGATCAGGAATTTCGCAGCCGACAGCCTTCATCTGATCGTAAACCGGCTGACGAAAATAGTGCGATGAAAAGTGGGGCAAAAACCAGTCAAAGTCTTCTCCGCTGATCCCGTACTTTTGTATCAGGCTGGTGAGTGGGCGTCCCACCGTCAGCGGAATGACCTTTTCATTCAGCAGCTTGACATCCTGCTGCAAAAGAAGCATCCGGTCGCGAATAATATCCTGTGGAGAAGCGGAATCACGCCAGAAGGTCAGGGAACCATCGGGATTTTTGTTTGCCCCCATATACATACAGGTTTCCATCTCATTGGCATAGGAGATGATTTCAATCCAGTCAATGCGCAGTGCCAGACGATCGGGCGGGCGTTCAGCGGTGAGATAGGCTGCCCCGGCACCGTCGGAAAGCATCCAGCGGAGAAAGTCGGCATTGAACGCCAGTTCAGGGTTATTTTCCAGATCGCCATGCGGGGGGTCGGAAAACTCGGACATGCGTCCCCGCATGGTTGGTGAAGCCAGCTCGGAGGCACAGGCGACCGCACTGGCGTGCAACCCCTGGGCGACATTCATGAACGCATATTTGAGCGCCATCATTCCGGAGACGCAGACTCCGGCAGTGCTGACGATTTCGCACGGGCGGCTGGCCAGTTCGCCGTGAACCATGGAGGCATGTCCCGGCATCAATTGGTCTGCTTGTGATGTTGCGCAGCACAGACAGGTCATGTCATCAGGAGAGAACCCCGGGTATGGATGCAGCGCACGAATCGCCTCCGCAGCCAGCTGTGCATTGGAGTGCGTTGTTGCGCCGGTAGCGGGGTCGATGGCATAGTAGCGCCGTTTAATCCGGTTGTTGCGCAGGACTATATTTTTGGTGCGGGAGGGTGTGTCATGCACCATCCCGAGGATATGCTCGATCTGATCGTTTTCAACCGGAGCGTTAGGCAAGAATACCGAGATATCGGAAATAAACACATCCATGAGAACAAATTCCCTTTTTACTACAGTTTGGCACCGTGGAGGGTCCGCTGCAGAATGTTTGCATAGCGCAGATAAAATTCTTTTTCGGACAACCTGGTCGGCATGACAGCGTTCGTCAGGGTGTAATAGTCGAGATCATGGTTGGTGATTCGATCCTTCATTTTATAATAAACCGCAGTTCCGGGCAACGGGGTTAATACGGTCAGAATCGGCAAGTCGATTATGTTGTCGGCAAGGTACTGCTCAAGTAAATCAAAGTCGGTGTGATCGTAGTCGGGGGAGACGATAAAATCGCCGACGATGGAAATGCCGATGTCGTGAAGAATACGAATTGCTTCGGTGTTATGATAAGCTGTATTGCCTTTGTTCAGGGCCTCCAGCCCCTCATTGTTAATATTTTCAAAACCGACGATGACGGAACGCAATCCAATCTCTTTCCAGGCGCGCATCATCTTTGGGTGCTTGACGATTGTGTCAGCGCGGGCATCGGCCATGAATTGCTTATTGATGCCGCTTTCGCGCAGAGCCGCACACAGAGCCATTGCATGGTCCGGGTCGCCGAACGAATTGGCATCGACCAGGCGAATAAAATTAACGTCGGGGAGCAGTTTTATGTCTCTGACGGTGGATGCGATTTCATTGGTCAGATAACGTCCCCCGGTGAGCGGCTCTATGCAACAGAAATTACACCGATAAGGGCAGCCGTAAGCGGAAACAACCATCCCGAATTGGGCACCGACAGCGGAAAGAAGGTATTTGGAACGGTATTTTTCGACCAGGTCATAACGCGGCGGATAGTCTTCATCCAGATCCGCTTTTCCGTACTGGCGCGGGGTGAACGACAATGTGCGACCGGGTGCGGTGCGGGCAATACCGTCAGGAACGGGGGAGGTCGAATCGTTTCCCAGTTGCGTGATCAGATCGCGAAAGCTGCGCTTGCCGAGGCCGATAACAATAAAATCGATTTCTTCACGATTAAAAAATTCGGGATTGTTGCTGGCGTGAATCCCCCCGACGACAATCCTGGCCCGGCTGACTGCGCGAATTTCGCGGGCGATTTTAAGCATGGTGTTGGCTTCGCAGGTCATGCCGGTGATGCCGACAATGTCCGGGGCGAAGGTGTTCACCTCATCGACGACGGGATCTGCCGTCGATTTCATGTCGAAGATACGCACCTCATGCTCGGGAAGAGCACCGGCAAGGGCTTCGAGCCCCAAGGGTTCGCCGCGAAAAATAGGCTTTATCGCATCGATGCCATACTCTTCCTCGGGGATGCTGCGGCCACTGTTGGGAGGATTGATGAGAAGGACGCGCATGGCCGGGAGTGCGGCAGGGTCCGGTGTCATTGTGTGATTACTCTGCAACATTTCAGATAAAATCCATTAACTGTTGTCGGGATCGTTTGAAAACACGCATACTCGCATATTTTGTGATAAATTGTAAATCTCTTTCATGCGTGCGTGGCAATCGATCTGCAGTGCCGGATGTTGTCATCAGCTATCGTTTGCAGTGTCGGTTCAGGAAGAAGGGAGGGGTTGTGGCGGCAGGGCTTTATGTTGCGGAGGATTTATATTTGTTGTAGAATTCCCCTTCAAAGATATGCATCTTTATGTCTGACAAGGTTTTTTCAGTTTGACGCGGTTGAGTGTACTGGAGGACGTGATGAAATGGTTGGCACAAGGGACAGAGGCTCGAATGATGGTCAGAAATGCCGTTTTGTGTATTGTAGCGTGCTTGCTAGTCATTACTTTTCCTGCGCAAAGTGAGGCACGGCGGCAGTGGTACGAGGCCTACGGTATTCATGACAAGCATGAACTGACGGCCCCCACTGCCGTACCGAAGATGATCGAAGCGCTGGCTGATCGCGACGCGCGGGTGCGCAAATCCGCTGCGGGGATCTTGAGCAAGATTGGCCCGGCTGCCGAGAGCGCCGTGCCGCGCCTGCTCCAGGTGATGGCCGATGATCGTGATGCCAATACGCGCAAAGCGGCGCTGGTTGCGATCTACAAGATCGGTTATCGCGGGTCAGATTATTTCGCGGCGTTACAAAAATCCGGGCAGCAGGATGCACACCCCAAATTGCGCGCTTATGCCGCAAAGCTGGCGGGGAAGGTTGAGGCGGAGGTTGTGCCGGTGGGACAGATCGCCCGTTCAGCACAGGCGTCCCCCGGCGGCACCGGAAAATTCACTATCAACATGCCGAAGGCGGCGGAGCAGAATCGTTACGGTATCGCGGTTATTGTTGGTAATCGCAACTATTCCGCCGTAAATAAGGATGTGCCCAATGTCGATTTTGCGATTAACGACGCCGATGCCATGTACCGTTACGTCACCGAAACGCTCGGTTATCGTGAGGGGAATGTGATCCTGCTCAAGGACGCCACCCAGGCTGATTTGATCAGTACGTTCGGGGCCAGGGGAAATTATAAAGGAAAGCTCTACGATTGGCTGCGCCCTGATGAATCGGACGTTTTTGTTTTTTATTCGGGGCATGGTGCGCCCGGGCTCAGGGATGGTCGCGGCTATCTGTTGCCGGTCGATGCCGACCCGATGAAGGTTGAACTGAACGGCTATCCTCTCGATACGCTCTACGCCAATATTGGTCAACTCCCCGCCAGGAATGTGACCATGGTCATTGATGCCTGTTTCTCCGGCGGTTCAGCGAGCGGGTCCGTGGTGAGCAACGCATCGTCGATCTCGCTTAAAGTGGTCAAGGCGGAGACCAGTGTGCCGCAAGCGACGGTCATCACTGCCGCCGGACTTTCGGAAGTTGCGTCATGGGACAAAGAGGCTGAAATGGGGTTGCTGACCAGGAATTTTCTTGAGGGTGCAACCGGGGCGGCGGATGCAGAGGGGTTCGGCAACGAGGATGGCCGCGTTACGGTCGCCGAGTTGAAAAAATTTCTCAGTGAGGAAGTGACCTACAAAGCGCGTCGACTCTACGGGCGTGATCAGACGCCACAAGTTACGGGGAATGCGAAGAAAGTCATTTTTGTCGGTGAGCAATAAGCCAGTGTTTGTTTCTTGCTGACATCATTTTTTACGAAAATCGGGATGCAGCTTGATGATCGACCCTTGATGCAGTTTTCCGCCTGCCTTTGAATGGATCTGTTGCTTGCGTTGTCGTTTCAACTTGTTTGTTGGGGGATTTTTGATGTTATTTTTCAGATTGAGCCTGTGCTGTCTGTTGCCTGTTGCGGTGTTTCTCGCGTCCTGCGCATCGGCTCCTCACCCGGTCACGAAAAAAGAACTGCAGATTGCCACGCAGTATCCGCCGGTAAAAACACTGCTCCGTGCAGTGCCGACAGATAAACCTGCGTGGGTTTTCTCTCCTCCCGAAAAAAATGATCACTACGCGTTTTTCGTCGGCGTATCTTCCGAAGGGGTTGTCTCCGAGAAAGAGGCGCGCAGTGATGCGTTGCGTGATGCGGTTGAACAATTCGTCAATTACACCGGGGTGAATGTGTCTGTTAAGGAAACGATCCGCAAGTCGATTTCCGGGCAACTCAGTCAGGGGCTTGATGGGTCTGTATCCGGTGAAAAAATGGTCAAAATGGGGGCCGATGCCTTTGTCAGCCGGATCAAGGCCACGGACTTCTATTTCGAACAGTATGATATCTCCCGCAACGGTATTCATGAAAAAAATGTCTACAAATATTACGTCAAGGCCTCCGTGCCATTGACTGAGTATGACCGGGTCAGGGAGTGGGCACGGCAGCAGGCGGAGGCCCAGAATAAATCACGCAGTGAAAAAGTTGCCGCAGTCGTGGCTGCCAATGCGACAGGATTGTCGCAAGTGGATAATTATATTGCCAATGGGCAGGCGCTGGCGGCGTTGTCCGCGATTAGCGCTGAACACCGTCGTTTGCAGTCGCTGCTAGATTCCGCTGCAGAAGATGCGGTGACCGCCAAAGCGCGCGAACTTCAGGCGCTTCTGCCTGGCCGGGCGAGGGCCGTAAGTTCGCGGCTGATATTGGACTCAGGGCGGTTCGGGACGACCGAGATCGGTGCTGCGCAGGATGTTGTTTTTAAAGCCTGGGGATGGTTCAAAAGTGATGACGGGGCGTTGCTCCCGGTTGCCGGACTGCCGCTGAGCATCAATGCAGCACACGGGGCTGAGATTGCCGATACCAGAACCGGTAGTTCAGGTGAAGCGACGTTTTATCTGCCGGCGATTGAACCTGGCCAGTATTACGTGAACATTGACTTTGAAAAAGAAGATAATCTGGAGCCGATGATCGGCCTCGCGCTGAGAAATGTCGGCACCGAATTTTTGGTGATTCAGGGGCAACCGGGGGTCGATCTCGCAGTCAAAAACATGGTGCGAAAGTTGTTTGCCGGCTCCACTTACGAGAAACTGACCGTGAAAAAGCTGGAAATAGGTTCGATCACCTATGGTGACACCCATTGCGGCAGCGGTTTTGCCCTGGAACTCAAGCGGCGCATCAACGAACAGTTGGCGAATATCGACGGTCTGGAGGTGATCGTTCCGCAAACCGGTGATCGTCAGGACATGATTGAGCATGCAATTAAAACGCGCGGGATTAGCGTCGTTGCCAAGGGGGGGCTGGGTGCCGCCGCGACCCATGCCGCGGTTGATGGGGCCGATGCGGCCCTCAACGCAATTTATGCCCTGAAGGGTCGCGACGTTTTTCTCAATGTGGAGTTGAAGGAGGCCGGGAGTGACCGGCTGCTGGGGGCCGCAAATACCAGCTTTGACAGCGCCCTGCTCCCCCCTGGAACCGACCTTGTTCCGCCGCAGGCAAGGCAGCCGTTTGACACCTCTGCACCCCCCGCAGTCAATGCGATCAAACTTGAGGTGACCTCGCATCTTGGCGACGGTCAGACTTACCGCTCCGGGGAGACGATTTCCTATCTGGTCAACTCTGACACCGATGCGTATCTCCTGCTGATTTATGAGGATGTTGCCGGGAATCTGATTCAGCTGCTGCCGAACCGTTATTCCGGCGCGGGGTTCTACCCAAAGGGGACCTATCTCGAAGTGCCCGACAAAGCAGATCGTGAGCGCTTTGAATTCACCATTGCCGAGCCTTTCGGGCTGGAACATGTCTGGGCTTTTGCGGCGACGCAAAAATTTCCAGAATTGGCTGGAGACGAGCTGGAAAATGGTCTGAAACTGTTGCACGGTTCTTTCAGCTCAATCCGGGACACCCTCAGAAAATCAGCAGAACTTAATGGTTCTGCTTACGGCGAAGCGCATTCGATGATCACGACTGTTGCAAACTAATCTTATTAACACATCGGCTTTGGCCGAAACTACTCAGGAGGAAAAAATGAAGAAGCTCAGTGGGTTTTTAATGGCCGGTCTGGCGATGTTTCTGCTCTTTGGCTGCGGCGGCGGTACCGTTCAGCCTGAAATGAAAGCTGCGATGGATACTGAGGAGCTCATTCAGACCTCGCAGCCACAGCGTCCGGTCTGGACGATGTCGATTCCTGATGCCGAGGGGGGCAAGATGTTCTTTGTCGGCACCTCCGATCGATACAAGACCGAAGCCTCCGCGCGGGAAAGTGCCGGGCGCGGTGTGACCGAGGAAGTTGTCAAGTATATGGGGACGCTGGTCAAAAAGAAGTTTGAAGAGGCCAAGGTTTCCTATGGTCAGGAAAGTGACGCTATCGATCCGACTGCTGCTGCCCGAGAGTTTACCAAACAACTTGCCACCAATATGGCGAAACGGGTCAAGGTCAAGGAATATTACTTTGAAAAATACCGCAACCCCACCGGGTCGTATTTTCAGTATTTTGCGCTCGGCTATGTGCCGACCGAAGAGATTGATCTGGCCTACAAGGACACCGTGAAGAACATGGCTCGTGAAGCAAACAAGGCCGCGCAAAAAGCCAAAGAAGAGAATGATGAGTTTGCCAAAAGACAGGCTGAAAAGCAGGCTGCCTTCTTCAAGGATATGCAGGAACAAGGTCTGATCGAATAGGTTAGATGGTTGGTGACGCCCCTTCTTCCGGTGAGGGGGCGTCCGCCCTGTCCCGGTTGCCGACGCGCGAGGATGCGCGAAAATGATGTGAATGAGGAGCTTTGCAATGAGGGTTAAATTGTGGCATGGCATTCTGATGATTGTCTGCATGAGCAGTTTGGCGTACGCACAGGGCAGTGATGTTGACCGGTTTTTTTCAGATACTGATCAGGAAGCGGCGCGTTTCGGCAGCATTGAGGATGAAATGCGGCGCGAGATGGATGCGTTCTATGCTGAATCAGCCCAGGAAATCCAGTCGTTCAAGGATGAGCGTGACCGCGATTTTGCTGAATTTTTGAAAGAAAAATGGCAGGCGTTTGACGAGTTCGAGGGGTTGGTCAAAGATCCAACCCCCAAACCGGTCAAGTTTCCCAAGGCGGCTAAAAAACCTGACGATGTGATTGCGCCGCTGGGACAGACAGTCCCGCCACCTTCCACCCCGGTTCTTCCACCACCGCCGGTTGTTGTCCTGCCACAGCCTGAACCACCGGTTGCTGTTGTCCCGTCACAGCCTGAACCTGAACCGCCGGTTATTGTTGTCCCGTCACAGCCTGAACCTGAACCGCCGGTTATTGTTGTCCCGTCACAACCTGAACCTGAACCGCCGGTTATTGTTGTCCCGTCACAACCTGAACCTGAACCGCCGGTTATTGTTGTCCCGTCACAACCTGAACCCCCGACCGACGTTCCGCAGCCAGCAACGATTGAGGTTGCTTATCTGGGGCGTACACTGCGTGTGGTGTGCGATCGATCGTTGGCGGTTACGACTGGAGCAAAGATCACCAATCGTGAAATCAGCGCTTATTGGGAAAAAATTAGCACGGCCGACTTTGAACCGATGCTATCCAGCCTGTTGACAGTCAAGGAAGCCTTGCAGTTGAACGACTGGGGCTACTTCCAGTTTGTGCAGGAAGCGGGGGAAGCGTTGCACGGTCCGGGGAATGATGCGCAGCTCTTTGCCTGGTTCGCGCTGACGAAGTCAGGCTATCGAGTCAGGGTTGGTTACAGCGACAATCGCGTTTTTCTGCTCGCTCCGATCGACAGTCTGGTTTATCAGGCACCCTACTACACGCTGGATGGAACCAGATATTACAACATCAGTTATTTTCGTGATCAGCGCAAGCCGGGCAAGGTTTACACGTACAGTAAAGACTATCCCCGCGCCGAGCGCCTGCTGTCACTCAAGTTGCCTCTCGTGCCGCGCGTTGGCGAGGGACATGAAGTGCGGAGCTTGCATTTCCTTTATCAAAACAAGGAATTTACCGTCCCCGTTAGCTACAACCGGAACGCCCTCGTTTTTTACAATAGTTATCCCCAGACTGACTGGGCAATCTATTTTGCCGCTCCGTTGGCCACCGAGGCTGAACAAAGCTTGATCGATGGCCTGGGCAAACTGGTCGCTGGCAAGAGTGAAACTGAAGCGGTTAATATGCTGTTGCGCTTTGCGCAGACGGCCTTTGAATATCAAACGGACGATGAGCAATTCGGTCGCGAAAAATACATGTTTGCCGAAGAGACGGTTGCGTTTCGTTATTCCGATTGCGAGGATCGATCAATTCTGTTCAGCTATCTGGTGACCAGGATTGTTGGACTGGACGTGGTTGGCGTCCACTTCCCCGGACATATTGCGACTGCCGTCAACTTCACCGAAAAGGTCGAAGGGGATGCAATCCTTGTCGATGGAAAACGCTTTGTCGTTTGTGACCCGACCTACATCAACGCGAATATCGGGATGATGATGCCACAGTTCAAAGCGGTCAACCCGGAAATCATTCGCTTCAAGATCTAGCTGTTTATCTGTTCCCGGAATTGAGCCTCGTGCTTTACATGCACGGGGCTCAATTCATTTGTACCCCAGCCCCGGATTTTGTTGTATGTCGAACGAACAAGCAGTGATCGCATCGCGACACATTGTCCACAGTATACCGTCACACGCCTCCGTTTGGTTAATCCCTTGCAGTGCGAATTAACTTTTACCTCGGGGTCTGAAAGTTGTCCACACGCGATGTGGATAACTGGTAGAAGAGCATTCTTCTGACCCGGATAACTCGTTACAACCAGTAGGTTGATAGCCTTTTGCCTAAATTATATGCAACTAAAAACGTATATAAATCAGCACCTTATATATAAATGCCGTAAAATCAAGGGGTTCCGAAGACGGACGGAAACGGTCCAGATTAGTCGACCCATCAAATGGTGAAATTAATCCCATGTCTGGAAAATAACGACAACAATAGATGGGATAATTGCGATAAAAATTGGTTTTTTTTATGAGTTCCGGTGACTGCGGGGAGAGTGTGGGGCAATTTATACTGGTGCCCGGTCCGACTGTTGCCTGGCAGCGGGCAACCATTGTTGCAAAAAACCAAAGGGTCAGACCTACAAATTACAAATACTCAACTCGTCCTTAATCTTTTCAATCGCTTTTTCCAACAATTTGTCCTTTTTCATCTTTCGGGGAAACAGGCGGCTTGCTTCCGATATCGCAGATTCTCACACTTTAAACAACTTGCCGATCATGCGGAGTTTTTCGCCGCTATACCGGTGGCATAGATACATGCTGGCCTGTCTTGCCAACTTCTCATCGCTGCCTATGACCAAATTTACTGCGCGCACTATCTCCTCTAGCGTAGGACGCGGGACGAATTGGTTTAATGCGGGGAGATCCCTTTCCGCCTTTCTTGTCGTAAGATGTTCCGCCGTAATCGCTTCAACGAACCCGGCCGACCCAAGTATTGCCGTGCCAACTGTATCTTTTAGGGGGCTTTCATATGCTGTATTGAGCAGACCTTCGACAAATCCGCGGTATTTCTTCTCGGCAGCAGCTTTTTTTCCAAAATAGCTGAGAATGAATTCTCTTTTGAGCCAGTCCGGCGCACGATCTTGACCGATGAAGCCTCGGTAACTGGACCATGGCCAATCCTCTGGTCTGGCGACCATTGCCGCCCTTACGGGATTCAGGTGAATGTAGCGAGAAAGTTCGGTTGCATATTCGTCGGCTTCAACCAGTAATGCTTTGTACCGCCCTTGGAAAAGATGTCCCGACCGCTTCCTCTTAACGTTGAAATAGGTCGTGTAGGCGCTGTTTATATGCTGCATGATTTGCGAAAGGTTTCCTGCCGGGGTCTCCAAAAGAAGATGGTAGTGATTGCTCATCTGACAATAGGCATGGATCACAGCTCCATAACGCTGCGTCGCCGATTCTAAATATTCGAGAAACTTTTCCCTGTCGCGTCGACTCTTGAAGACAGCCTTCTGCTCATTGCCTCTCGATGTGACATGATAAAATGCTCCTGGATACGCAATCCTTAACGGGCGTGCCATAGTCTCCTCCCTCAAATGATAACTGTTCTTCTATCATTCTCGTAGAGAGTATCATGAATTTTTGTAATTTGTGCCAGGGGCGCATTATGCTATGTTGCTGTCGTTAAAATGGGAATGAGCGGTGCGGCGGTTGCGAGAATGTTGAACATCAGTCGCGCCGGAGTCAGCCTGGCCGCGCGAAGGGGCGAAGAGATCTATCAGCGGAGCCGGGAGTTACAGGCCGCTGTTTCTGGTTTACAAAGTTAATAACGTTATATATTGTCCCCCTAATGTCCTTCAAGAGAATATCAGGAAGATGCTTCGACTGTGGAACTGACACTTAATCCCTCCGGTCGGCTGGTGATGGTCGAGACCTCAGCGACTTTATCCTCAGCGCAGCTCCCTCTTCAAATAGCTCGGGCTTTTGCGGAGTCGCCTGCGGCTGGCATCATCGCGCTGGCAGGGGGGAAATCGGGGCCAGATTGGCCACTCGCGTGGTACTACTGGCGGGACTTTGGCGCCCGCTACCTGCTGCAACTCTGTCAAAACCAAACCACCCTCAAACGACTTGCCCCTTCGGCACCGCTAGATGCCGCAACCCTTGCCAGCCTTCATTTGAGTCTCCCGCCGATGCCGGGCGCCGAATACTGCAGCCCCGAGGTGCTGGCTGAAATCTGGCGGAATCTGGATACCTGGGTGCGGGCAGCGATTGCCCGGGATGCCGATGGTCTGTCCGGGTTTCTGCAGCAACATGCGCCGCTCTGGCGGCAGGTTGGAAGAGTCTGTTTCCATCTGGCCGAAAATCGGCAAGACCCTGAATTCCCATTTGCCTTCATGGCAACCTATATCCCTCGTCTTGGTAAAAGTGCCCGGGCCCAACATCTCCCTTTAAGTCAGGCCTTGCGCGAATTCGCAGGAAGCAACAATCGCGACGCATTGTTGCGGTTACTGGAACCGGTTTCCGTCGCAAGTACCTGCTGCCCCTGGGTGAAGGAGCTGTTCGAGAGCAATGATATCTATCACCCCCTGGCCTGGAGCCCGGAGGAAGCCTATCTGTTTTTGCAGGATGTTCCGCTGCTTGAGGGGAGCGGACTCATTGTACGACTGCCCGATTGGTGGAAAAAACGCCCCCGTCCCAAGGTCCAGATTGCCGTCGGGTCCAAGCTCGGCAGCACCCTCTCGGCGCAGACCATGCTCGATTTTCAGGTGCAACTGACCCTGGACGGTGAGGCGTTGACTGCGGACGAAATCGCCGCCCTGACAGCCGCCGGAGAGGGGCTTGCCATGGTGCGGGGCCAGTGGGTCGAGGTCGACGCTGAAAAACTTTCGCAGGCGCTCGAACACTGGCAAAAGATACAGCTGGAGGCCGGGGCGGATGGCCTTTCGTTTATTGAAGGGATGCGCCTGCTGGCAGGGGCCCAGCGTGATCTTTCCGAGCATGACCAGATGCTGGATGAAACCGGCTGGGCCTATGTGGAAGCGGGCGATCAGTTGCGAGAACTATTGGCCGGGCTGCGTGATCCGAGTCAACTCGACACGATTCAGAATCTTTGCGGCCTGCAAGCGACGCTGCGCCCCTATCAACAGACCGGCCTCAACTGGCTTTGGTTTCTGTCGGAACTGGGTCTCGGGGCCTGTCTGGCCGACGACATGGGCCTGGGCAAGACCATCCAGGTTATCTCCCTGTTGCTGGCTCAGCAGGGACGAGGAGGGCAGAAGCGTCCCAGTCTGCTGGTACTGCCGGCCTCGCTTATTTCCAACTGGAAAGATGAGTTGCAACACTTTGCCCCCTCCCTCAAGGTCATTTGCCTGCACCAGGCCGAAATCGAGCGCAGCGAACTCGCGCGCATCGCGACAGATGCCGAAATGCACCTGAGTTGCTACGATGTGGTACTGACAACCTACGGCATGCTGCAACGCCAGGAATGGCTTCGAAAACCGACCTGGAACCTGATTGTGCTGGACGAGGCGCAAGCGATTAAAAATCCCGGCACGCAACAGACCAGGGCGGTCAAGACCTTGTCGGGACGAGCGCGTATCGCCTTGACCGGAACCCCGGTGGAGAACCGGCTTTCCGACCTCTGGTCGCTGTTCGATTTTGTCAGCCCCGGCCTGTTGGGGTCGGCGTCCCGCTTTAAAAAATTCATCTCTGCCCTGGAGGGGGGCGAACATCCCTCCTATGCGCCCTTGCGCAGACTCGTCCAGCCGTATATTCTGCGCCGCCTCAAGACCGATCGCAGCGTTATCAGTGACCTGCCTGACAAGGTTGAGATGACCGCCTGGTGCGGACTCAGTAAAATTCAGGCCCGTCTCTACACGCAGGCGGTGAAGGATTTAAGCCAAGCCCTCAAAGAGCAACAAGAGGGGATAAAGCGTCGCGGCCTGATTCTGTCGTCACTGATGCGCTTCAAGCAGATCTGCAATCATCCCGATCATGCCCTGGGTGACGGTGACTTTGTCGCTGAACAGAGCGGTAAATTCGACCGCTTGCGCGAACTGGCCAATGAGATTTCCGCCCGCCAGGAAAAGCTCTTGATTTTTACCCAGTTTCGCGCCATGGTCACCCCGCTGGCGGTCTTCCTGACCCAGCTATTCGGCCAGCCGGGCCTGGTTTTGCATGGCGGCACACCGGTGGCTGAGAGGAAAAAACTCGTCGACCGCTTTCAGCTTGAGGACGGTCCACCGTTCTTTGTCCTCTCCCTCAAAGCCGGCGGTACCGGGCTCAACCTGACCGCTGCCAGCCATGTCATCCATTTTGACCGCTGGTGGAATCCAGCGGTAGAGAATCAGGCGACTGACCGCGCCTTCCGTATCGGCCAAAAAAAGAACGTCGTGGTGCATAAATTTGTCTGTAAAGGGACGGTGGAAGAAAAGATCGATGCCTTGATCACCGCCAAGGCCGATCTGGCAACCGAATTGCTGGAAGGTGCCGAGACCCTGCTGACCGAGATGGATGACGAGGCCTTGCTGCACCTGGTATCGCTGGATCTGGAAAAGGCCGCGTTATGAAGATAGGAGAGATTCACTATGCGTGATTACGGTTGGGCACCCTATGTGTCTGTCGCACAGCGACGCGCCAATGCGCGCAAACAGATGGAAAAATTGAAAAAAAAGGGGCTTGCGGTGCAACCGGTCGAAACGGGCGGGCGCAAGATCGCCGCATCCTTCTGGGGCAAGGGCTGGTGCGACCATATGGAATCTTTCAGCGATTATGCTAACCGCCTGCCCCGTGGTCGCACCTATGTCAGAAACGGCTCGGTCTGCCATCTGGCCATCGAGAGTGGCCAGATCAAGGCGATCGTCAGTGGCTCAACGCTGTATAACGTTAGAATTACGATTACTCCCCTGGCCAAAAACAGATGGGCTGCGGTCAAACGCGCCTGCTCGGGCAAGATTGCCTCGCTGATCGACCTGTTACGCGGAAAACTCGACAAGGGCACCATGGAGGTTGTCTCGGACCGCAAAGAAGGGCTCTTTCCCCTCCCCGGTGAAATGAAATTCGCCTGCGATTGTCCCGACTGGGCAGATATGTGCAAGCATGTAGCCGCGGTCTTGTATGGCGTAGGAACCAGGCTCGACGATTCGCCTGAAATGCTATTTTTACTGCGCGGCGTCAAGCATGAAGAACTGGTCGATGTGACCGCCGCCGTAAGTGAAGCCGGCCAAAAAGGCAGCTCACGCCGCCGGATTGCCGCGACAGGAATTGCCGATGTTTTCGGAATCGATCTGGCCGAGGCCAAGGTCGTACCGCAACCGCCCGCCCGTGGGGCCCAAAAGTCGACACCCAAAAGGGCGGCGAAGGCAGAGAACCAGGGGACGCTACATGAAAACCCCTTCCCCGAGCCCCTCACCGGCGACGTCATCCGCGCATGGCGCTCAGACCTTAACGAGACCCAGAGCCAGTTTGCCGCTCGTCTGAAAATAAGTACCAGCAGTATTTCACAATGGGAGGCAAGAGGGGGAAAGCGCCTCTGCATGCAGAGGCGCACCCTTGCGGCATTGCACAAGGCCTGGAAGTTGACCACTCATTGCAGCTGAACTCGGGTACACTGCCGCAAATGTCTCTGTAGTGTTCTCGAATCTGCGCTCCAAAAGGTGGACGAATTGCCTCGGAATGAGTGGCCGGTTTCCGTTGGAATGAGTGGACGAATTCGTCGGAATACGCAGCTTGTCCCCTGCTTTTGCGTTCCAAATAACCGTATCAGATAGCGCCATAGGTCAATACTCCTCTCTTATGGGGTACTTTTTTCAGCAAAAAAATGTTTCCCCAAAAAAGCACCCCATAAGGGGGTATATGTCAATGGATTGCGTAGGACAACGGCGGACGCTAAAAACAGCTAAACCCGCATGGTTAGCGGGTTTTCTGGACTTTCTTGAACGGTCTTGGATTGTCTAATGGTACCTGGGGCGGGAATCGAACCCGCACGACGTTTCCGTCAGGGGATTTTAAGTCCCCAGTGTCTACCAATTCCACCACCCAGGCAAATGTGCTATTTTTTTAGTTTATTCCCTCCACCCTGTCAATAAAATACGGCTTGTCAGCGGGCAAAACGTATTTCCGGCACATCATCAAGCAATTGGTATTTTGCCGCCAGCCGAAAATACAACTGCATCCCCTCCAAACAGGACGCAGGCAACCCGTACTCAATCAGGCGCCAGTACTCAACACGTTGTTTTTCTGTCATGGCCGTTGCTTCGCCTGTCCGCCTGGCAAGGAGTGATAATTGCGAAAAGGCTTTCTCTTTGGCCTGCTGCAACTGTTTTTTTAACAAATCAAGAGCGACTGCGTTTTTTTCAGCAAATTCACGCCGGACAATCCATAAAGCAAACACAAAGGGCAAAGCGGTTAATTCTTTCCACATCGTTCCCAGATCAAAGGCCCGGTGATTTGTTGTATATGCACACCGCAGGGCACGATCCCCGATAAGGAGGACAGGACGTCCGGAGGCAACAATCTGCTCAAGCGGCTCACCGGGGACATAGGTGCAAACATGATCCCAGCCATAATATTCCCGCAGGATGACGCGCAACAAGTTGACCGATGTTGCCGATTCGCCGGTAATCGCAATTTTCGTCAGCGGATCGAGCTGTTCAGGTGATTTTTCACTGAATAATAAAACGCTCCACACCGGACCATCCGCACTCACCGACAAATCAGGCAGGAGAAGATAATTGCGCCAGTTACGTGCATATTCGAACGACGACGAAGGGCTGGCATCGATTGCGCCGGAAGCGAGCAAGCGATTCAGTTCAGCGGGAACCCCTGGAATAATCTCTCCGTCGAAACCGGCCTCACGAATAAAGTAAAAAAACGGAACGCAGTTCGAGTAGGTGATGCAACCAAGACGCAAGGTCATCTTTGTTCAGAACTTTCGGGGGAATGCCATAAGCTGTCGAACAGATGAAACAAATACAACCAGTGCCACAAGCTTCGATTCAGGGAAAAACAATCTGCTTGATGTGTCGCGCATAAATCTGAAAAACACCAAAATCGCCCTTGCCATAAAAAACCGAGCGCCGCCGGACGTTGATCTCAATCGATGTATCATCACGCAGCACACAGCGGACTTGTACGTTAACCGCGTCAACATTTTCGAACTGGAGTTTCTTCAAATCGTGCAACGAAACAGTCACCTGTCCCTGGCCCCGCATTCCGACCAGATAGAGATTGCCGTCGATTGAAAAATTCTCAACGGCGGTAACAACCCCCTCACGATCAACGATTTGGGCCGAATAATTTTCTTCGACTTCGGGAATTGTTCCTTCAGGCACACCGCCCATACCCCCCATGCCCAACAGCACCACAACCGAAAACAACAGGATCATCCGCGCTAATCGTGAATTCATAATCATTCCTTCTGTCTGCTGACTGCTTCCGCAAGAATCTTTGCGTAGCGTGTCGCTGAGAGCTGGCGCATCCTCTCCAGTTCAGCAGCGGTCGGAGCGCATTCAATCACGGGAAAATTGAAATGTCGCACAAATGCCGCAACCAGGGCAGTCTCGACCGCAGATACAGTTGTTGGGCAGGCAAGCCAGCGATTCAGCCAACCAATTTTACTCTTGAAGTGAACAGCGGCCGCATGGTGATCGCAATCGTCCGGGTTAAGTGCGCAACTCAGTAAATAGGGATCAAGCATCAGCGGAATCGACCCGTGTTGCAGAAAGGCCGAGCCGTTACGTTTTTGAGCGCTGCCGGTTATCTTGCACCCGTCATACACAAGTTCATAGCTGGAGGGGGTGATAAAGCAGGCACTGGAATATCTCAAGCTCGCGGTGTGACGCTCACGCCCGGGAGACAGCGTCGCCTGCAACCCCAAATCATCAAGTGCATCGAGCAGTGCGTCGGCTATGCTTCGGTAACTGCCCGGAATATCGGCCGGAAACGAAGCACCCCGCTCCGGGGCAATGAGCGAGTAAGTGACTTCGTCGCCGTGCAAGACCGCGCGACCGCCGGTGCAGCGCCGCACAACATCAATCCCCAACCTGTGGCAGGCGGCAAGGTTAACCGTCCTGGACGGCTGCGCGTAGCCAATCGTCACGGCAGCAGGTGCCCATCGATACAAGCGCAGCACTGGTTCAGAGATACCGGCAGACACCGACTCAAGCAACGCCTGATCGAGGGCCATATTGTCACTGGCGGTCAGATATCCGCTACGAATCAACCGCCAGGACAAGGGCGACATCACGACAAAAAAAGACTAAAGGATGACATTTTCCAGAAAACTGGTATCAATGTCGCCATCGATAAAATCTTTGTTCGCCATAATTTTACGATGAAACGGGATCGTCGTCTTGATCCCCTCGATAATATATTCATCAAGTGCCCGTGCCATGCGTTTGATCGCTTCCTCACGGGTTTCCGCATGAACAATCAGCTTGGCAATCATCGAATCGTAGTGTGGCAAAACGGTGTATTGATCGTAGACCGCACTGTCGACGCGAACGCCCATCCCGCCGGGGGTGTGATAACCATTGATTTTACCCGGAAACGGAGTGAATTTGACCGGGTCTTCGGCGTTGACCCGACACTCGATGGAGTGCCCCTGAATTTTTATGTCTTCCTGCTTGAAACGCAGCGGCAACCCGGCAGCAGAGCGAATCTGTTCTTTGATAATGTCGATCCCGGTAACCATCTCTGTCACCGGGTGCTCAACCTGAACCCGGGTATTCATTTCCATGAAATAAAAGTTCATGTTTTTGTCGAGCAAAAACTCGACCGTGCCGGCGCTGGCATAAGAAACAGACTTGGCGGCAGCAACAGCGGCATTCCCCATTCTCTCGCGCAGCTCAGCTGTCAACACTGAACACGGAGCTTCTTCAATCAGCTTTTGGTGGCGGCGCTGAATGGAACAATCCCGTTCCCCCAAATGAATGACATTGCCATGTTTATCCCCCATGATCTGAATTTCAACGTGACGGGGGCGTTCACAGTACTTTTCGATGTAGACGTCAGCGTTACCGAATCCTGCCAGAGCCTCGGTGCGAGCGGCAGCAAACGCATTGGGCAGCGAAGCCGGAGAATGAACAATCTTCATGCCGCGACCGCCACCCCCCGCCGTTGCCTTGATAATAATCGGAAAACCAATTTCAGCAGCGATCTGCTGCGCTTCGTCAACACTGTCGACACCATCGGTCGTCCCTGGGAGGATCGGCACTCCGGCCTTGATGACGGTTTGTCGGGCAGTGATCTTGTCCCCCATCAGGCGCATGTTCCGCGGCGTTGGCCCGATAAAAGTGATCCGGCATTTTTCACAGACGTCAGCAAACTCGGCATTTTCAGATAAAAAGCCATAACCAGGATGAATAGCGTCGGCGTCAGTCAATTCTGCGGCACTGATAATCGCCTTGATATTCAGATAACTGTCTGCGCTTTTAGCGGGTCCAATGCAAACGCTTTCGTCAGCGATCTTGACGTGCAGGGCCTCACTATCAACATCTGAGTGTACCGCTACGGTTTTAATTCCGAGTTCCTTGCAGGCCCGGATGATTCGCAACGCGATTTCACCACGGTTGGCAATCAGAATTTTATGAAACATCGACATTAGAACTCCTTCGATTGAAACTGCAAACGAGAATTAAATCCGCTCAACTTTGAATAACGGTTCACCATACTCGACCGGAGCCGCATCTTCTTTCAGAATTTCAACGATACGACATTTGAATTCCGCCTCAATTTCGTTGAACATTTTCATCGCCTCGACCAGGCAAACAGTGGCTCCCGCATCAACGGTGGTACCGACTTCAACATAGCAATCCGCATCGGGACCCGGCTTGCGATAAAAAGTGCCGACAATCGGGGAGGTGATCGTCTCATACTTGTCGTCGACAGCGACAACCGGAGCCGCTGAGGTTGTCGCAACGGCAGTGGCGGCAGCCGGAGCAACCGGCAACGGAGCAGCGGCGAACGGCTGCGGCGCAGCCATGTGAATCACCTCAGGCTGCGAGCCACGTTTGATCAGAATCTTTTCTTCGCTGTTCTCGATTTCAAACTCCGTAATATCCGTATCAGTTACCAGCTTTATCAATGTTTTCAGATCTTTAATATCCACGAGGTTACTCCTTTCAGGATCAGTCGATGTATGTAAACAAAGCGACTTGATAATATTTACGCCACCAAACTACGAAATTTTTTGGGAATCCGGGTGAGAGTCCGAAAACCGTCATCGGTCACCACAACCATATCTTCAATTCTCACCCCGCCACACCCCGGAATGTAGATTCCGGGCTCAATTGTAAACACCATACCGACTTCGGCCAAAGATTCGCTGCGTGGCGATACCACCGGCGCTTCATGAACCTTCAAACCAACCCCGTGCCCCAGACCATGACCGAAATAATCACCGTAACCGGCGACGCGAATATAATCGCGGGCAACCGCATCAATTTCACGCAGTGGCACTCCCGGAGCAACACATTGCAGCGCCCGGTCATGCGCTTCGAGGACCGTATCGTACATCGCTCGCAACCGGGCCGATACATCACCAATGGCAACAGTCACCGTTTCATCGGAATGATAACCAGCGAAGCGACAGCCAAAGTCGATTGTCACCAGTTCACCGGCTGCCAGTCGTTTGGTTGACGCCACCCCGTGAGGGAGTGCGCCACGCTCCCCCGATGCAACGATAAATTCAAAGGCCCGAGCATCGGCACCCAGCCGTCTCAGCTCAATTTCGAGCTCCAGGGCAATGTCTCGCTCAACTTGACCAGGGGTCAGCAACGGTTCAACGGCAGCGAAAGCCTGTGCTGAAAGGGTTGTTGCAGATTCAATAGCAGCAATCTCAGCGGGGCTTTTCAAGGCACGCATTGCGTTGAGTTCCACGGACATGCCGACCCAGGAAACGTCAACGTGATTTTCAAGTTCTGCGAAGCTGGAACAGGTTATCGCGTTCGCCTCGTAGCCAACCCGCTGTGCCTGCACACGCTTGAGGCAATCAGCAATGCCGGAATTTTTTTCATTATAGCGGGTAATCCGCGTGGCGAGAACTTCTGCTTCAGCCTGAACGACGTACCGCGAATCAGTCAGAAATTCTACCCCTGTTGCAGACACCACCACAACGCCGTCGGTACCCGTGAAGCCACACAGGTAGCGCACTGAGTGGAGATCAAAAAAAACAACGGCATCCAGGCCTTCAGTCAACAGTCCCGACGCCCGCTGTTGGCGGTGTAGCAAATCTTCACGACAATAAGCTGACTTCATCTCAAACGGGAAAGCAACCCGTCAAGCGCCAGTCGATACCCCCTCGCGCCAAAACCACTGATCTGACCAACCGCCACCGGAGCAATAAACGACTTGCCGCGGAATGATTCGCGGGCATGGATGTTGCTCAGGTGAACCTCGACGGCAGGGATGCCGGTACCGACGATTGCATCACGTAAAGCAATACTGGTATGGGTATAGGCCCCAGGATTAATGATCAGCCCCGAGATATTTGCAGCGGCAGCCGCTTGAATCAGATCGACCAGAATTCCTTCATGATTTGACTGGTGAATCTCCACTTCCACGCTGCATTCGGCAGCATATGCAGTCAGCTCGGAGTCGATCTCGGCAAGGGTCCGGGATCCGTAGATGTCAGGTTCACGCGTTCCCAGTAAATTGAGGTTGGGGCCATGCAGGACAAGAATTTTCATTGATTCAGGCCAGTGCCGAGAGTAGCTGTGGCACCTCACGTGTCAGCAGATAGCGTGCCTTGCCATAATTACCGTCGCGCTCAAGCGTCATCACCACAAAGTATTCATCGCCCACGGTGCGGATAATCACATAATATTTCTCGGTGCGGATAGAAACTTCTTCGGTTTCACCGGAACGTAAAATCTCGGCAGTCTTGCGAACTTCTTTGAGGATATTGGCGTATTCAACCGCAACGAGTTGTAAATCAAACCCTTCTCGCGGAAGAAAGTACTGATCGACAGCAATGCCGTCATACCCCATCAGGACAGCACCGATGCCGCCTTTTGTTTCATCAACAATGCGACAAAGGATTTCATCAAACATGAGCCCTCCTCTGCTGAATAGCGTCCAACCAGCGGTTGAGCATAGCAAGGTAGACGCCATTAATTTCAGGAATTGATGCGGTTATTTGAGGAGGGGGAACGGCCTGCCCTGGCGCGTTATCAGGCGTTTCTGCATTTTCGGCGCCCCCCTCAACGGTAGCCTGACGGTCTTGCAACCGGGCAACCTTGCTCCGCAGCAGCTCGTTTTCAGGTTCTTTGTGCAAGAGATCTCGATACACTTTAAGCGCACGCTCCACCAACCCCTGACGTTCGTATAGCTGTGCGATAGTCTGCGTCGCAATCGGATCAAGATGACCCTCGGTAGCAGGTTCTGCGGGAGGGGGCGGTGCGGGAGTGGCTGACGGCGGTTGCATTGCGGCATTCCCCAACGCTGAAAAAATTTTTTTAACCGTTGAATCGTGCGGATTGATCTGTGCGGCGCGCTGAATAACCTCGCGAGCGCGAAGTTTGTTGCCTTGCATCACCAACACACGAGCCAGGCCGGTCAGAGCGGGCATTGCGGTGCCGTCAATAGCCACAGCATTGCTAAACACATCGACTGCGCCGGAAAGGTCGCCCTGCTGAGCAAGAACCCGCCCCAGCGAAACCAGCCCCGGCACACTGTGCGGAGCAAGCGCCAGTCCCTGTCTGGCAATATTGGCGGCATCTTCAAGCATTCCCAGCTGTCGATATGCCTCGCAGAGATCAACAAAAACCGGCGACTGGCGGTTCATTGCCAGCAGCTCGGTGCATTCGGCTATTTTTTTGTAGAGAATATCGTAATCAACGGCCATGCATTGCTCCAGAACCTGATAACAATTATGCGAGTATCTGCGCGAAGATCTTTTCGGGATGTTCAATATCAACGATTGTACAATCGCCTATCCCCTTATTAAGGGCCATACGCAACACCCCGGATTTGACCTTCTTGTCTCTCATCATTGCCGCCAGATATGTCTCCAGCGGGTAGTGCGGTGGAACCACAGGCAGTTTGAGTTTTTCAAAAACCCTCTCGATCGTTGCCACATCGGCGGCGGTGCAGAACCCCATCCGCGCGGAGATTTTTGCCGCGACCAACATGCCGACAGCAACCGCTTCACCATGCAAATAATCGACATAACCTGTGGCTGTTTCAACCGCATGACCGAAAGTGTGCCCAAAGTTCAGAATAGCGCGGAGCGACGTTTCAGTCTCGTCAAGTTCTACAACATTCGCTTTTATTTGGCAAGACCTCTTAACCACAGCGACAAGAACTTCCGGCTCACGGGCAAGGAGTCGTAACGCCTCGGCATCGAGTTGCAGAAAAAAATCGTGGTCGCTGATAATCCCGTATTTGACAACCTCTGCAAGCCCCGCAAGATACTCCCTTTCCGGCAAAGTCGCGAGCGTAGCAACATCGATAAATACCAGTTTCGGCTGATAAAAGGCACCGATCAGATTTTTTCCTGAGCGGTGATTGACTGCGGTCTTGCCGCCGACGGAACTGTCGACCTGAGCTAACAAGGTCGTGGGAATTTGCGCAAACGGAATACCACGCAAAAAAGTCGCGGCAGCGAACCCGGTCATATCCCCCACCACACCCCCACCGAGTGCAACAAGTCCGCAGTTACGATCAAAACGGGCGGCGATAAGCTGATCATAAATCGACTCAAGCGTTGCCAGCGATTTATAAATTTCACCATCTTGAACAGTGATCGTCAGTACATCAAAACCGGCCAAACGCAAACTTTTCTCAACCCGATCCTGATAAAAGGACGCAACCGTGGGATTCGTGATCAGCGCAACCCGTGACGGAAAAGACACGGACTGGAAGGTCGTCCCAACATGATCAAGGGTCCCGTGGCCAATCAGGATCGGGTAGCTTCGCTCAGCAAGCCCCACAACAACTCTTTCACCCGTCAACTGTGTTTGTCTCACTTCCTTTGTCTGATCAGCGTTCACTGACGTACCGTTGGTAATGCTGAAAGTTTGACAGCATTTCCCCAACCGAATCACCGCCAAACTTTTCGCGCATGGCATTGGCGATTTCTATCGCGACAACCGCCTCGGCAACAACGGCGGCGGCGGGAACAGCACAGGCATCGGAACGCTCGACGGTTGCTTCAAATGCCTGTTTAGACTGAATGTCAACCGACTTCAACGGCTTGTACAAGGTCGGGATCGGCTTCATCGCACCGCGAACAATAATGGCCTCGCCGTTGCTCATCCCCCCTTCGATTCCACCCGCACGGTTCGTTGGGCGCGTGTACCCTTCACCATCATAAAAAATTTCATCGTGAACCTGGGAGCCGGGAGTCCGCGCGGCAGCAAAACCCAGCCCGACTTCAACCCCCTTGAACGCCTGAATACTCATGATTGCCATTGCCAGTTTGGCATCCAGTTTACGATCCCACTGGACATAACTACCCAGACCGATCGGGGCACCAAGGACAACAACCTCAACAACACCGCCAAGGGTATCCCCCTGCTCTTTTGCCTGATCAATTTCAGCAATCATCTGTTGCTCGGCAGCAGGGTCAAATGTACGACAGGGAGATTCTGCACTGCGTTTGATCTTCAGATCATAATCAATGTCACGCCCCGGGGCTGCAACCGGGCCAATTTCTGTCACATACCCGGCAACCTTGATAGCAAAAGCAGCCAACAGCTTTTGACACACCGCGCCAACGGCGACGCGCACCGCCGTTTCACGCGCGCTCGATCTTTCCAGAATATTGCGAATATCGTCCTGACGGTATTTGATACTGCCTGACAAGTCCGCATGACCGGGGCGGGGACGCGTCACCTCGATACCATCGATCCGGTCGCCAGCCAGCGGAGACATTTTCTGATTCCAGTTCACCCAGTCACGATTGATTATTTTCAGGGTCAACGGTGAACCAAGGGTCTTGCCCCACCGTACTCCCGACGTGAACTCGACCGTATCAGACTCAATCATCATCCGTCCGCCCCGCCCATGTCCCTGTTGGCGGCGCGCCAGATGCCCGTTGACGTCTTCATGACTGAGTTCGAGATGCGCCGGAATTCCTTCAACAATCGCTGTCAGCTCAGGGCCGTGCGACTCTCCGGCAGTCAAATATCTGATCATTATCTGGCTCCACAAGGATGACAATAAAAGGGACAGACTCCGCGCCTGTCCCCTTTGTGTCAATCACAGCTGGTCTGCTTAATCAATAATTCTTGGCGTGATGAATATCAACAGTTCGGAGCGTGAATTCTGTACGCTCTTCGATTGAAACAGATGTCCAATCATCGGTATGTCTTGCAGCAATGGCACTCCGGCAATCGATTCAACCTCCTGCTCGACAAAAATACCACCAATAACTGTTGTCTGTCCATCCTTCACCAGCACCGTCGTATTGGCATCTTTGGTATCGATGCTCGGTGCGGTTCCGGCCCCGGTACTCACCGTCGAGCCGATCGAACTGTTTGACGCAGAGATGGTCAGAATAACGCTGTTGTCAGGGTTAATCACCGGCGTCACATTAAGGGAAAGGTTCGCATCAACAAACTCGGTCTTTGCATTGCCACTGTCATCGGTCGACTGATAAGGGATTTTCGTACCCGAACTGATCTTGGCAGCCAGACCGTTCAGCGTGGTGATGCGTGGTGACGAAACGACCTTCCCCCGTCCTGAGGATTCAAGGGCCGAAATACGCATATCGAGAATGGTGCTGTCAATACCAAGCTGGCCAAAGGTAATCCCCGTTGCAAAACCAGCCTGTCCAACCGATCCGGCCGTCGGCGGAGCGATCAGGAAACTCCCCCCGAGGCCGACATTGATTGCACTCGGATCGTTGGAACCGGCATTCGGATTGGTTTTTGACAGCCCCCACTTCACGCCGAGGTCACGGCTGAAACTGGCGTTGGCCTCGACGATACGTGCCTCAATCAGCACCTGACGTTCCGGCGTATCCAGAATTTTAACCAGATTTTTTGCTTCCGCGATCACGCTTGGAATATCGGTAATAATTATCTGCTTGTTTCTGCTGTCTTCGGCAACCTTGCCTCGCGCGGTCAGAAGCCCCTTGATAGGCTCAGAAACATTTTTAAGTTCGGTATAGCTGATACTGATAACCTCGGTGACCAGATCTTCCATCTTCTCCTGAGTACGTGCAGCACTGTAGGCTTTTTGCTGCATTTCAGAAATCTTGTCCTTCGGCATGACACGCAGGATATTCCCTTGCTGGATCATCCCCAACCCCTGAATTTCCATAATCAGGTCAAGTGCCTGATCCCAGGGAACATCGATCAACCTCAGCGTGACAGAACCTTTAACGTCGTCACTGGCAATAATATTCATCTCGCTGACCTCGCCGATCAGCTGCAGTATTTTACGAATATCGGCATCATCAAAGACCAGGGAGATTTTTTGCCCGATATAACGTCCCTCTTGCATTGCTGGTGGTGAAGCAGCAGCTTTTTCGGTGCCAGCGACGGGCACAGCAGCCTCTGCAAGCGGGGCATCAGCATCAGACGATGACGCCGACAGTGCCTCCTTTACGGCAGGCTCACGATTGGTCACGGGCTTATCTCTGGTGACAGTGTCGCGAGAGGTCACCACATCCAAAGTGCTCGGCTGGGCAGGAACGGCCTCTGCAAAAGGACCATCCACAACCACCATCTTCAGGGAGTTGCCGACCGCAGAAAATGAATATTTGACCGGGCCCTTCAGCTCAACCGCGAAACGTACATTTTGTTTGTCACCGTCGGTGACTGTATAGGGGGTGATCAAGCGCACCGCACTGGGGAAGGATGAGGTATCGATCACACGTTTAATTAACTGAGGGATCAAGGCATTTTCAATACCGAACTGAACAATATTTCCATGCTGTTCAGGTTTGCTACTTCTGAACGGGGCCGACGATCTGATCTCCAGAATTGAATGGCCGTTGTCCACTTTAAAATCAACCGCCTCAATCGTTACCGGTGTCGAGGCCAAAGGTGCTGCCGTGCGAACCGTTGTATTTCTGCTTTCGCCCCAACGGACGCTCACCGCACCGGATGCTGTCTCCACAGAACTCGGTGGCACACGCTCCTCTGCATCAAGAACCAGGCGCAGTTTATCTTTATAAACACCAACCCGGAGTTTTTTGAATCCCGATTTGAGCGGGAATTCACGTTCCTTGAAGGTTGGAGAAACGCTGAAGAGATCGACAACAAAGCGAGGCGGAGCCCCCAGGGAGAACGATTTGACCTCACTGGCAGAACCGTCCATGTGCACCACAAACATCTGCTCGTCAATCTCTATCTTTGTCGCTTTGGTGCCTGGCGAAGAAGGGCTGCTCTGGCTTGAATCCGATTTTTTTTTGGTGCCGGGTGCGATCGTTTCCGGCACCGGGATCGGGGGGACGGACACAGCCTCTCCCGTTGTTTCAACCGGGGGGCTGGCAACAGGCACTGCGGCAGCACCGGCCTCATCAACGGCATCAAACACAATTGACAAGCCACTCGGGCCGGGTTCTACCTGATAATGCACGCTCCGGGAAAGAAGCAGTTCGATACGTCCCAGTTTCCCCGAAGTCAGATCAAATGGAGTCGTGCGGATGCTTTTGACAACGGGGGAATTCACGGCGGCAGGTCGAACTGCGCTCACATCGGTACCCGGCAAATCGATAACCACCCGGACCGGCTGCAAAGAATCATAGACGGTATAGCGATAGCCAATCGGCATGGCGGTGACAATATCTACAGCAGTCGTGCCATCCTGCGTGCTCACCCTGATATCCTCAAGAGTGTTCGTGGTCCCGGGGTCAAGAGCATGTCCACGCTCCGCCCCCACCATCAACACAAGGACAAGCAACGGCAGAAGCGCCAACTTAAAGCACGTCAACACATCCTTTATCCGCCCAGAGAACATACCATAAATAGACATCAACGATCTCCTTCCCGCGCAGGAAGTCTTATTTCAACTATATTTTCATGCATTTCGCCGGTGAAATCCTGGTATCTCTCTCGAACCAGAACGACCTCTGCGGCAATGTCAACAACCTCGCCATTATTCTTCCCGACCTTGGTTCCTTTTTTCAAAATATACGATTTCCCATCAGGCGCATCGACCATAGCGCGTGGCGCGTTTTTACCCACAATAATGCCCAGCAACCGCAATCTCTCAATATCGACTTTTTGCAACGGTGTCAGCTCATCCTCCGGCACAGCGGCAGACTCCCGCACTGGTGCCTGTTGAACCTTCTTTTTGATCTCGACCAGCGGTTTGAACGGATCGCGCTTGTCCATTCGTGGATAGCGATACTTGACGACAACCTCTTGTTCCTGCTCTTCCTTGACGACCGGTGGTTTGTTTTTATCTACCGACACCTTGGCCCCACCATCGGCAGATGGATTCGCAACCGGGGCGTCACCACAGCCACTCAGCACGAAACACAGATATAACAATAAAAACAGCCTGTAATGAGTAGCACACATCAAACTAACGCCTCTTCACGCCCTTCTTACCTGCTGCCTGAGCAGCACTGTCAATAAAACGGAACGTCGTCGCCGTGCAATCAACGGCCAGAACATCTTCCCGTTCCTTCGATCGACCTTCCTTGATACTCAGTCCGCTGATATTTACAATGCGCGAAAGATCACCGACCGCCTGAAAAAACTCCGCAACATCATGATAAGACCCCAGCAGTTTCAACGAAACCGGAACGTCGGCGTAAAAACCTTTCGGGACTTCCTTCCCCGGTTTAAACGTCAAGATTTCCAAACGATTATTTTTGGCCAACGAAGCAATACTGGTAAGCAACGCCGGCAACTCCTGCTGATTGGGAAGCTCTTTCAAAGCCGCATTAAGTTGTCCCTGCATTTTTTCGTATTCGAGCTTGAATTTAGACAGATTGTTAGCGATCCGCCGATCCTTGACCAGTTGGGTCTCCAGTTCCTCATTCTTTTTCTGCAGCTTGTCACACTCTTCAAGCTGCGGGAGGTAAACAAGATAGACGCTGGCCGCAATGATCGTGGCACAGATCACACCCAGGATGATCCAGCGTTGATAAAGTGGCAGCTTCAATACTTTTTCTACACGAGGATCCATCGTCGTCACTTTTTCTTTGGCGGCGTTTCAACCGCACAAATCACCTTGAACTGGTGGAGCACAACGTCCCCCTGGCTTTTCTGATTGATCACCAGCAAGGAAACGTTCTTAAAATAGGGGGATGCCTCCAGATTGCGCAAAAACACGGCGGCAGCTTCCTGCGACAAGCCGATCGCCGAGATCGCTATCGCTCCCCCTTTTTCGTTGAACAATTCCACCCAGACACCTTCAGCAAGAGCAGCGCTCAGTTCATCCAGCAGATGCACCGGGCCGGAGCGATTTTCCTTCAACCTACCAAGGACATCCAGTTTAGAACGCAACTCCTTTTGCTTTTTCTCAAACTCCCGAACCTTGCCCAGTACTTTCTTGAGCTGGTTTATTTCTGTCTGTTTTTCATCGACCTGCCGCTGTTGTTCTTTAACCTGCCCTTGTAACCACAGGTAACCACCCAAACAGCCAAGGACAACGATACTCACCGCCACGGCCAGGATCACCACCTGACCGATCAGCATCTCTTTTTTTTGTGCTTCCTTAACCGGAAGAAGATTTATTCTGATCATTTGTCCCCCAACCGCCGCATAGCCAAACCGACCGCGACCACGTACATCGGGGCAACATCTGCCACATAATCCAGATCAAAAGAACTCTCATCCACCGTAATCTGTTTAAATGGATCGATAATTTCAACGGGAACACCAAGCTTCTCAGCAAGCATCTCCACAACATTTGGAACCTTGGCAACTCCGCCCGCAATATAAACCTTCTGCACCTTTTCATCAGCTGAAGTCGCTGAGAAAAAATCGATTGAGCGCTGGGCTTCCTGAGTCAGATTTTCTGTTGTCTCATCAATCACCTGTCTGACCTCGGCGGGATCAGCACCACCAACTTCCTCCCCCAGCTTTGCCCGGTCTGCATCTTCGGCGCTCAGTCCAAAGCGTTTCTGGATTTCTTCATCATACAACTTGCCGCCAGACTGAATATCGCGCGTAAAGACCGAGGCTCCGCCCTTGAGGACATTGACATTCATCGCTTCACTGCCCATATTGATCAAGGCGACAATTTCATCTTCAGCAACCGAATAATTTGCCTCAAAAGCGTTTTCCAGTGCGAAACAATCAATATCAAGAACCAGCGGCGTCAACCCGCACTCCTTGAAAACGGCCAGATAGTCACCGACAAAGTCTTTCTTGGCCGCCACCAGAATGACATTGATTTGTGAGGGATCATTCTCATCGGGACCAAGAACCTGATAATCGATATTGACTTCCGAGATTTCAAAAGGAATATACTGCTCGGCTTCCCACTGAATGGAAGACTCCATCTCCTCCTCAGTGCGAATCGACATCTGAATCTTTCTGATGATAACCGAATGGCCAGAAACTGATGTTGCGACATTCTTAACCTTGATTGAATGGGTCGCGATCAGCTCCTGCACGGCATCGACAACAGCACTCGAATCCATAATGGCGTTGTCGACAATTGCTTCGTCAGACAATTTTGCCATACCGAAATCAACCAGTTGATAAGACCCTTTAGCCTCGCGTAAATAGACGAACTTAACGGAGCTTGAGCCGATATCAAAACCAACTATTTCTTTCTTCTTCTTAAAAAACATAACTTTTTAAAAACCACTATTGTTATTCAAAGAGAAGCGCATCAGTCGTCGGCAGGGAAAACCTGTTCCCTGTCTTCCAGTTTCAAACCAAACGCCAGAATCAGCTTGCGCATCGTCGCCATCCGGCATGGCGCACCCTTCTCGATTCGATCAATCGTCAAGGGGGAAACACCTGCCTTACGCGCCAGTTCAGCCTTACTCATCAGCAGGGATTCTCTGATCTCTTTCACTTTGTTTGTCGTCATTAGCCTGTCCAATTACACCAATTTAGGGTAAATTTGGGCTAATTATAAGATAATTATAGGAAGTGTCAAGCAATTAATATTAAGTTATACGGCAAGAGATGGCCCATGGATCGTTACGAATATCCGATCAAGCGCAGATAATAATTAAAAAGCAGCCCTCCCCAGAGCAGAAAAACAAGTGTTGCGCAAACAATAAATGGCCCGAACGGCAACGCCAGCCGTGCGTTTTTGCGCTGCACCAGCATCAGCGGGACACCAACCAGCGTACCCAGCAGCGAAGCCAGAAAGATGATCGGCAGCACCGCCTTCCAGCCCATGAACGCACCGACCATCGCCAGCAACTTGATATCCCCCCCTCCCATCCCTTCGCGACCGGTCAACAGCTGATACCCGGTTGCAATCACAAACAGACTGCCGCCACCAAGCAGAATCCCCAACGCCGCATCGGACCACGACAACCAGGGGATAAGGAACGAACAAAGGAAACCGGCCACAATACCAGGCAGGCTGATCACGTCGGGAATAATCTGATGGTCCAGATCAATCAAGGCGATCACCACCAGTGCCGCGGCAAAAAGCCAGAACACCGGCGTCAACCAACTTATCCCGAAGCGGTCAAAAATAACCCAGAAAAGCAGCCCGTTCAGGAGTTCAATCGCAGGGTAACGCATCGAAATAGGGGTTTTACACACACGACAGCGCCCCCTCAATGCCAGAAAACTGACGAGCGGCACATTCAGATACCACGGAATCCGGGCACCGCACTCAGGACAACTTGACGGGGGGGAAACGATCGATTTCCCGCGCGGCAATCGATAAATACACACATTGAGAAAAGACCCGACCACCGCACCGAGCAGCCCGGCAAAAACCGGAAGTATCCACGCCTGTTCCACGTTATAAAATCCTTTTCAGAGAAAAACTAACGCGCCCCGAACCCAGTCACAACGGTCCGCATCGTTTTAATAAAGATTAGAAAGTCGAGCCAGAACGATAAATGCTTGATGTAGTACAGATCAAACTCAACCTTGCGTAGCGTCGCATCCTTATCTGCCGCATAACCGTGATTGACTTGCGCCCACCCGGTAATCCCCGGTTTGACCAGGTGACGATAATCGTAATAGGGGATTTCTTTTTTAAATCTCTCTACAAACTCGGTCTGTTCAGGACGCGGCCCGATCAGACTCATCTCCCCGCGCAAAACATTCCAGAATTGCGGCAGTTCATCAATCCGGAAGGTACGAATCATCCTCCCCACCGCAGTCACCCGATCGTCCTGGCGCTGCGCAAAAGCGCTACCGTTCTGTTCGGCGGAAGTTAACATGCTGCGAAACTTCACCAATTGAAACGGTTGCCCGGCCTGGCCGACCCGCGTCTGCCAAAACAGCACCGGCCCGGCGGAATCGAGACGAATCGCCAGCGCGACACAGAGCAGCAGCGGCAGCCAAAGCGGCACGGTGGTAACGATCATCAGCACATCAACCACACGTTTCAATGCGGCGTGCAGCGCCGCACCATGCACCGCCCCCAGCAAGCCCTCTGAAAAATGAGCCAGCGACGCACGGCCGGTTTCGTGTTCAAAAATAACGGCGGAATGATAGATTGGAATGCGTTTCAGCGCGCAGTCGGACAAAAAAAGGCTCCACTCAAAAGGCAACTCACGATGCAAATCGACCGCCACCCCATCAACCGGTTCGGCAAGTTCCGGGCGTTTCAGGAGCTGCCACGCAAAACCGGGCAAGGTCATCAGCGCCTCCCCCTGTCCTCCCGGAATGACCGCCATCCGTCGCACCGCCCCACGACCACCGTTGCGGCAGCCAATCAGCAAAATCACCAGACTCAACGGATAAATCACTGCGAGAAACGTCCGCGAATAATATAAACGCCAAAAAGTGACAATAAAGATCACGCTCAAAAAGGTCACGCTCAGACACAGCACCGCCCCCCCCCAGCCTCCCGAACGCGGCAACAACTGCAATCGTGAAACAATCCCTGCCGCGACCCAAAACGCCGTAGCACAAAGAATGACCAGCGGCCAGCCTCTTTCAAAATGCCAGAACAACCACGTACCCCAGGTCGTGCGGGACGCCACCGGCAACGCCAGCAACAACCACGCCCCGGCCATCAACCACAACTGGCGCGAGGGTTGCCGAACAGAGCGGTTGAGCGCGTGGAACAGATCACCACTATTCATCGTTGTTCACCGTCGATGCGGGAGTTGCCAGTCCGGTTGGTCCCAATTCTGTCATCAACCTTGCGCAGCCATGATCTGGCCCTGCTGTGATAAATTTTCTGTGCAAAAGAAGATGGTAACATGCGCACGAAAAAACGCGCCAGCGGAAAAATGATCCGCCAATTGAATCCATATAAATCATAAATAGCCATGGAGTAGTAATGCAGTTCACTCACTGCCCGGGCATAACCGCGCCGCCGAAAAAAATCCTCTGAGGTCCTGACACTGACCAACGGGATACTGAGATTGGCCAATGTCACTCCTCGGCGCAACCCCTCTACCCACAGCGCAAGATCTTGGTTATAACGATATCTTTCGGGATATGCTGAAATCCTGAAAAAAAACCGACGACGAAAACAAACTGTAACATGAGCCATTGGGTTGGCTTTGACAAGGTGTCGGCAAATTGTCGCATGTGCAGTGGGATATTTTCTCAGCCACGAGACACCGGCATGATCACTAAACTCCCAAATCGCCCCTCCCACGACATCAACCTCGGGATGTACACACAGAAATTCAACCTGGCGTGAAAACCGGTAAGGAGCACACAAATCATCGGCATCCATACGAAACAGATAGTCCTCATCAGCCAGAACCGCGAGCAATCGATTCAGGGTTTTACTCAAACCGAGATTACATGGATTCCTGACAACTCGATAAAAAGTTGCCGACTGCAAGGCGATCCACCCTTCAATGTCTTCGCCCAGCGGACCATCTACCCCCAGATAGATACGGATTTCGCCCCGATAATCCTGCTTCAGAATCGATTCAATCGCCGCTGCAAACCACGCCAGACGGTCACCGGCATAGACCGAGATCAGCACCGCGACCGGTTCAGCTACGGCACAGTCTGTCTGCTTATTCATAAACACACAACGTCTTCGACATCCAGCAGGTACACCCCCCGTTGATTCTCGTGCCCGGAATCAACACACACTCGTTTACCGCATGGACTCCAACGCGGATGCAGATCCACCCGGTTTTCCCCGTCAAACTGCCACGGAGCGAAGAAACTGGCAATATGGTGCAAACACTCTTTAAATGTGTCATAAATCAGCAAATGGCGCATGCGCGCCCGATCCGGGTAAGTATCAATCAAAATCCAGCGCCCATCCGGCGAATAACCTGGATGACCGTCACCATAACAGTCCAGCACACCTTGGCCGATAATTTGCCGATGACCGGAAGTAACATCAATCAGGTAATAATGGTCGCCCTCCTCCGCTGTTCGTCCATAGACCAGCAGTCGATCATCATCCAACCAACAATAGTGCGAAACCATCTGCTCATCCATCAGCAACCGAAGCTGCGAAGCATCAGGGTTTTGCGCTACATAAAGTCGTGAAAACTTCATGCGGGCTGTTGACCAGCGGTGCATGAACGCAAAACGTTTTCCGCCCGGTGAGTACATGACATGATTAACGTGGTGTGCCGCACCCCGCATTTCACTTTCAGGGCATTGTTGCATCAGCTGCGAGATGCTTAAAATCAGACGACACTCTCCACGCAGCAAATGAACATGCCAAATACCATCCGCATCCGGCGATTGATCCGGGGAAAAATTATCAACCGCTTCGCTATATCCGTATGCCGAATCCTGTATAAATAAACGACGATAATTGATCGAAAGTGCCTGACAGCCGTCAGGATGAATCGTCTGCACCGGCATCTGGCTCAAAAACTCGTGCCCCGTATCAAGATTCAGGATTTTGGAAATCAACCGGCCTTCAGCGACCACGTTAAAAACAATGCTGTTTTTACCGGGCAACCATTGGAGCCTGGCTCCCTGCTGCCAATTCCATGCAGTCGTCCTGGACAAACAGTGCGCCTTGCCAGAAGATATATCAAACAGCTCAATACCGACACTTTTGGAATCAAGCGGACGATGGTAGATCATTTGTGCGCCAACACGATCCCAAGGTGAAACATCATAGTAGCCAAAAAAATTCTCGCCGCCCGCACCGATTTTTACTACCTGGTACGCTGTCTGCGCACGTTCCTTCTGCCCGAACTTCAAATAGACCAGTCGTCCATAAGTCGCCTTCGCCACTCTTTTTACCGCAGGCATTTGTGACAGAAAGCGTGCAACCGCCTTTTCAAGAGGACTATAGGCAGTGCTCATCTGTCGTCCAAAACGTTCAGATAGTTTTCTTGATAATGCTGCGACATAACTTTGGCCGAAAAAACACTGCTTGCGACGCGCTGCGCTTCAGCTTTGGATTCACTCGAAAAAAGCGAAGACAAATCAGTCATTTTTGCAGCCAACGCCGTCACGCCACCATCAAGAGAAAACACCTCGCAAGATCCAGTGCATTCTCGGAAGACTTCCAGGTGAGAGGGGATGTCGGACAATATCACGGGAACGCCCGCAGCTAAAGCTTCAAGCACCGAATTCGGTAAACCTTCGGAGAGCGAAGCAGAGATAAAACAATCAGCAATGGCAAGATAATCTTCGACGTTAGTTACGTTTCCGAAAAAATGAACACGATCAGGTGAAACAGATGCAAGAGCCTCCATTTGCGGGCCGTCACCTAAAACAACCAGACTCCCTTTGTGGTGGCAAGAATAGTGATGGAAGGCTTCGATCACCAGCGCCATATTTTTTCGTGGAATCAGGCTGCCAACCGAGATAAAAACTGGTTTTTCCATAGCGGGAAGCCTGGCAATATTCTCAAAGGAACCTGCGGGCAACTCGACCCCATTCTGGATTGGAAAAGCTCCGATTCCATGCCCTGCCAACGATTCCGCAATCGTTCGGGAGCAGGCAACAACGTGATGACTTTTTTTCATCACAGACAGGTGCCAACATGCCATAAAACGCCCCTTCAGCCTGCCAAACTTCATGGGGTAATCATGCCGAGGATTGTTATGGGAAGTAATAAACCACGGGACTTCCGGGTTCATCTTTGCAATCAGGGAATCAGCCCGAATCCCCTGAGAATGTATCAAGTCAGGCTGAATCAGGTCGATCAGCTGTTGCAGACGTATCTTCCCCCAAAAAACCCCTTGAATCCGTGAAAGCCCCAGTGAATGTAAATTAACCCCCAGTGAGTCAAAGTCTCCCCAACGACTACCTTGAGGTTCGGCAGAAAGAGTGACAATATGCGGTTCAAATTGCTGCCGATCCAGATACTTCACTACATTGTAAAGTTGGTTTGTCGGCCCGGAACGACCAAGGGTCGAAGTTGCATAAAGGATTTTTTTCATTTCAAGTGATGCGTTTTTTAAGTTTAAAGTAATCAAAAGACCAAACAAAAGCCGCTAAAGGGAAAGCGAGTAATTTACTATAATGCCAAGGTAATTCTGCATCAAACAGGGCAAGATTCCCAGCGTGAAACTGATAACGATAATAGTTAACATGGGCTTTCAATAGCCCCCACGGCGAGATATACCGTGTCTCTGCACAAAGAATATATTCTTTGTAACGTAGCACAGTTGCAGGAGCCGACTCGACCCGTTTTTGCAAACCATTTGCACTCAGCCCATCCGCCTGATATTCAGTGTATGCAACAACCTTGTTAACAAAACGTTGCTTGTAACGTAGCGCCAACCTGTTCCAGATAAGCGATTCCATAACAAAACCACAAAACTCCTCTGGAAAGGGGTTCTCTTCCAGAACATCCCGCCGCAGCACACCAAAATTATCTCCTTTTACTCCATGTACTGTTCTAATTTCAATGGCATTAGAATCAAGAATGTCGCGTGGAAAAGCTGTTCCAACGATATCATGTTTCCCCGAACTATAGGCATAAAGAAAAACCAAACCACTATAATCCTGACGTTTAGTCTCATCTATATGCTGCCACTCATCCAAAATTGTCTTGATTGCATCTGGATCAAACCAGTCATCCGAATCCAAAACCGCGAAAAGATCCCCTTTTGCCAGCGAGACACCCCTGTTGGTAGCAAAATGCTTTCCGGAGTTAGGCTGATACTCGTAACGTATTGAAAAATCAGATGATTCACTGAATACAGTGATCAAAGATGCCGTATTGTCTGTAGATCCATCATCGACCACGATCCATTCAAAATCCTTAAACGATTGCTGACAAAGGCTTTGATAGACACGATGCAGCAAATGCGCACGATTGTACGTGGGCGTAAAGATAGTGATTGGCAATCCGTCCGTTGACTTTATCATTTGAGAAACCTCTGTACCAGTCATAGCACCTGCTCAAGCTTTTCCACCTGTCTCGATAAAGAAAACTTTTCGGCAAAAGAAACGATTGCCTTTTTGTCCAAACTCAAGTAATCCCTTGCAGAAATGATCGGTACGCATTCATTGTCGTCATCCACTAAATAGCCACTGACACCATCATCCACCGCTTCAATCACTCCGCTACGACGAAGGCCCAAAACCGGCAAACCGCAGGCCTGAGCTTCACCATAAACGAGACCAAAGCCTTCCCGCGCCGAAAGTAGCCAGTAAAGATCAGCGCCGCTGTAATAGCGTGACAATTGGCGGCGCTCCAATGAACCGGAAAATGTCACATGATCCTGCAACTTTTTAGCGTTGATTTGATATTTTAGCTCAGGCAGATATGGGCCATCACCAACAATAATCCAATGGAAATGAGGATCCCGGTTGACCATCTGCTCGAACACATCGACCATCACGTCAAAGCCTTTCACCTTGACGATACGGCTTACCGACAGCAACAGCGTACGCTCCGGCGGGATCCCCAATGCGGCACGCAAATCAACCTCCTGTCGAAAAAACAATTGCTCATCAATACCGGCATAAACAACCGCAATTTTTTGCGCGTCGATCACGTCAGGGCACCGCTCAACAAAGTAGCGCTTCATGTACTCACTCACCGCGACAACCTGCCGAGAGCGACGCAAAAGCTCAACATACTTCCCGCGAAACCCCACCCATTTAAAAAGGCGGCAGGGTCGCTCGAAAACACTGTCGACTTCACCACCATGCAGATAGATAAGCGCCTTCTCGATATAAGAAAAACGCGTAAAAAAAAGTGCAAAAGTGAGAACCGCCCCAACATCATTCAGGATAATTGTGTCGTACTCTGCAAGGGGCAGTTGCCGCAGTTTCCGCGCAAGCATATATGTCCAGAGCTTTTTCACCCGTGGAACAGTGATAAGGGTCAACTCAACATTTAACGGGCAAGGGGAACCATCAGAGACCGCAACAAGAGTGACCCGATGACCGGCCTCGGTCAACCCGACGGCATTCTGGAACGCCACAACACCTGCCCCTCCACCATGTGGGGGCAACTCCTGGGTGACAATCAGGATATTTTTATTATTCGCCAAAAAATTCATTCTTACGTGAAACCCAAGGTGTCGGACTCTCAATCATGATGAACTCGCAAAAAGAATTAGATGGCTAAGCAAAAATTTCGTCCTGCAAGGCTTGGTGGTTTTTCAGGGGCGAAGGCCTACATCAGGTAGGTCGAGGTCCTGAAAAACCAGCGTAACGCCGTAGGCCGGACTTTTTGCGACGCCATCAATCAACACATTCAAACGATGAGGAGAAATCCCAATTATCAACATAGAGTCCGTATACATGCGCACGTTGATGACAGATAATATATTTTTCATCAATTGCTTTATTGAGGTCGGGGCGAAATGCATAAACATGAATACCTGACTCAACCAAACTTTGCACCCGCTTGCTGTCGGCTGTAATCATGCGATAATCTGCGACGACATCGACTATTCCCTGCTGAGGCAACATCTTGATCCGCTCATCACCCAAAGATTTAAGCAACGCTCCGGTGGGCATGGCCGACTTAATCCCCTCACCCACGGCAGCCAGTATCGCTTCCCACGAGAAAAGCTCCATCATCAATCTGGTTTTGTCAGTAAACTGGCGAGCAAAAGCGACCGGCTCATTCACCTTGTCTGTTACCAAAATAGCGTCAGCATGGCGATCAAACCACTGGTTTATCGCTTGAATATCGAGCGGTGTAAATTTTCCAAAAATCTTCCGCCGCATAAACTCCGCTCTGCCTGGTGGAAGCTCCCCCGTATAATCAGCAATATCAGCCCAATGTTTCCAATCATGCGCCGCAACAAAAACATCATCTTTTGTTTTTATAATATCGAGTTCAAAAAGACGATAACCTTCACCATAGCTTAAATCCAATGCCTCCAGCGAATTTGTATATTTTTTACCTTCAACGCTCCCTCCGGCATGGGCAATAAAACGATTCCTGTCCAGGGAGTACTCTGTCGCACTTACAATGTCTGAGTGATGATTACTGTCAATAATTGAATCAATCTCTTTGCTGCTGAAACGGACGTAAGAACCCCTTTTTATCATTCTGGAACGAAATTTATTCCCGAAATAAACTTTATTAATTTTATTATTTTTCATTTCGACAACCAGGTGTAATCGCTTATTATTTATATCAAATTTATTAAATGAGTAGGCATTTCTTTCGCTAACCTCACGATAGTCTACAGGGACAACATCATCGCTGAAGCTGACAGAAAAAAATTTATCAAATCCATCATTGTCGATAGTTTTTTTTACTGAATGAGAACCCGATTTAACGGTCAGCACATCCTTGGTAAATAAATTTCTGTCAATGAATACTTCGATTTCTTCAGCGTAGCTTATACGTTGAAGCGAGGCGCTGTTTAACTTCGCCAGTTTAATTTTTTCAGTCTTCAAAAAATTTTCAACATCTTTGTCTCTGATAAAATCAATCAGAAACTTAGCGTTGGTTTTAACCCCTGCGCCATCAAGAATCATTTCAGGAAGCTCGATCTGATAAATGTCTTGAGAGGTATCCTTCTTAAACGATTTTTGCCCAATATTGGTAAGGAAAAAAAGTTGCCTTTCCTCCTGGTTCAACGCACGTATAACATCTCCCGTTGTCCCCATCAGCTTATGATCGGGGAAAATAAATAGGGCTGTATTTTCACTAAGACCACTTTGTTCCAAAAACTTGATAAAGTCGTCAATCAGGAAATCAACCGTTGCCACAGCGTACTCCAGCCCCTTGTTTTTATCGACTGAGAGAATCTCCTCCATCCTGGCGTCATAAATTCCATCAGGGAAATGCGTACCGACCGTTGAAACGAACAAGGCGAAAGGTTTATCGGTATCTGCCGACATCTCTTTAATGTGCAGTTTTGCTTCTCGAAACAAATCATAGTCGTGCAAACCGCTTTGCACTGTGGGGTATTCCCCCAAAGTATTACGCTCTGAAACAACCGGCATGCGATACGCAGCCAGCAAATCGGCGGAACCAGCAAAATCGGCATTGCCCATCAAATAAACTCGCTGATACCCGGCTCGCTCAAGAACATGCCCCAAACCGGTTATTTTCACACCGGCGGTATGCTGAAAAAGCGTATTACCTTGCCCCCGAAAAAACGCCGGCATGCCGGCCTGTTGATTGTAAAGCGCCGCAACCGTCCACCCGCCCCCGTCCCCCTGTTTCAGTTTCGGATAGTATGTCCAGTTCTTTATCAACTTCTGCAGATGTGGTGTAATACTGCTGAAACGAGGGCTTAAAAACCCCCGTTCAAGTGATTCAACAGAAATTACAATAATATTTTTACCTTTTTCCGCAACAACATCTCTCGGCTGAACATACACGTCTGGATCAATGTGCAAGTCGCGTAAAGCCTCGTCGAATGTGTCGATTTTTGATTTCAACAGCTTAAAAAGCTGGTATTTTTCGCCCAACATTCCTGAAGGGAAAAACAAAAACAATAAAACAATAAACGACAATATAATCGCCAACCTGTTATCAAATTTAGTCCTCTTGAATTTCTTTTGTATTAGCATCAGTAAAATGAGTAGAAGCGTTGATATAAAAAACAAAAAAAGAGCATGGTAATAAAATTGAAAACCATGCCATCTCAATGAATTAATATTTAGATGAAAATAAAAACGGTAATCTACAAAATTACCCGTCAAATAAAAAGAGAGGGATTCAAGTGTCAAATAAGAAACAAAGACGGATCCGACTAAAAAACGTGTCATCCTGTTTTTTATTTTAAGGGTAATGATTACAGAAAGGAAAAAGAATGAAAAAAGCTGGAGAATAAAAAACATTCAATTTGATCCCATCAACAAATCCTTAACAAGACTTTTCCAGCCACTGAAATAGCCATACTGCCCACGAAAAAACATCAGTAACGATGGCACAATACGCCGCAAACGGCTGCGTCGCAAGATTCTCAAACGACATTCAACCGCTTTTTTTTGTTGTGCCAGATGCCGCAAAGCCAAAGGCACTCGCGATTCCAGACCAAAAGCCCTCAGCGCATCCACCCCCTTGGCAGAAATCCTCTGTTCACAAACGTCAAGCCTGGCCAACCGTTTTTCACAGCAAGCAAGAGGATTTTCATTGGCGCAGGCTTCAATAAAATCTTTTTTAACAAGTGGTTCAGGACGCGCACCGAACCACTGAGACACATTTCCACCATGACGACGATAATACTGGAGCGGCTGATTAATTATTTGAAAACCAGTGAGGGCCTGAGCGATGAAGCCGAACCAGACATCATGCCCCTTTTCAAAATCAGGAATCGGCAACACCATGTCCAGCAACTCACGTCGCAGTGACATGCAGCAACCGTGGGTATAGACCTTATCAGGCAAACCAAGTGATTTAATTTGGCCGTACAGGGTAAAGTCTTGCTGAAATAATGCATTCTTACTCAACCAGCAATCATTAACTGTAAGCAGTACCTCACGATTTTCTGTGAAATATGTCTCAACAATCTCCACCTTTTCAGCCAGCCAAAAATCATCCTGATCACTCAAAAAAATCACATCACCCTGACAAAAAGAGAGTGCTTTTGCAAAATTTTTTACCACCCCAAGATTGCATTCGTTCTGGTAGATATGAACTTCAAACGGAGCATGATTTTGAAATGCTCGCAAAATATTCACTGTTTCGTCGGTTGAGCCATCATCGCAAACAATCAATTCATCAGGGAGACGAGATTGCTTGACAAAGCTTTCAAGCTGTCCTGAAAGAAAAGCTGCTCCGTTATATGTGGTCATTGCGATAGATAACTTCACAGGCCACCCCCGCCACCCACAACCCGGTGGATGACCTCCATAATCTTCGCAGCACCGGCACAAGTTTTATAATATTTATGCACCTTTACCCGCGCACACTCCCCCAATTGATTCAATTTTTTCGTATTTGACACCAGTTCGACAATCTTCTCAGCCATGAGTTCCACATCAAGGTACGGAACAACATATCCGGCATCATCCTCGACAAATTCGGGCATCCCGCCGGCACCGGAAAAACAGAGAACTGGTTTGCCAAAAGAGGCGGCTTCAAGACAAACCAAAGGGAAGGAGTCCTCCCTTGAAACTGAGACAAAAGCATCAGCTCCAGAGAAATAATCAAAGGGATTATCCACTTCACCAACCCAAAGCACATTTTTACCTAAGTGGTTTCTGTCTATAAAAGCGTCCAGTTCAGCCTGTAGTCCCTCCCCCGTAGGGCGCCTTCCAACCCATACAAAGAAAATATCACCTTCCCTTTTTTTCTCCAGAACAACCTTCGCAAGACGAACAAATAAATCCGTTCCCTTTTGCACACAGCAACGACCGGAGCCACAAACAACAAAAGCGCGCGACGAAATATTAAGGTGTCGGCGATTTTCCTGACGTCTCTTAATTGAAGAATGTTCCGGTGACGCCGATATGAACGAGTGGACCACGTCTATCAAATGACGATCAACCCCCCTTTTCCTCTCCAAACTATCGGCCACTGCATGTGAGGCGGCAATGAAATGTTTGGAACATTTTTTTACATTCTTCCAGTTTTCATGTCCATAATAATCGATGGAGGAATCAAGCTCATGAACGTGAGTAATGATTGGTATATTTAGTTTTGACAAAACATTGAGGACATCTCCATTAACAATTGTATTTGAATAAATTAAATCAAAATTCGCGTTTTTATAATATTTCAAAAGACGTTTGTTCTTGATTTCCTGAACAAAAAAATTAATCTTTAAAATTTTCAATAATTTTCTAACGACTTCGCGCTTCAGCCTGAAAAATTTAGTGGGGGCTAGCGTTGAAAATTCACTTTCGAGAGGCCCGGTGTAATTAAGCAAGACATTAAAGGACAAAATATGATGTTTTTTAAAATATCGGAGCAAATTCAAGAGCATAATTGGTGCTCCCGTACGGCTTGCATCATGACTGATAAATAAAATATTTAATTTATTTTTTTCAGATGAATTCAAAACAAGCTCCGAAAAAACCTGAAAGGCTTATTTATCACCACAAATCCACCGCCAGTGAGTCTCAACAATTTCAGCTAAAGTGATTATCTCTGGTTTCCACCCCAAAACCTCAGCGGCCTTATCAGCAGTTCCGACCAGCACGGCAGGGTCACCGGCTCGCCGCGATACCAGCTGATAGTTGATCGGTTGACCGGTTATCTCGCGGCACACGTTAATGACATCAAAAACACTGAAACCACTCCCGTTGGCGAGATTAAAAAACTCACAACCAACAGATTTATCCGCAAATAACCGTTCAGCTGCCAGCAAGTGGGCACGACACAGATCGGCAACATGAATATAGTCCCGGACACAGCTGCCGTCTTGGGTCGAAAAGTCATCTCCGAACACTTTGAGGGTTGTCTTCTCGGGGGCGTTTCCGGTTCTGACGCGTAGCGCCTCAGCAAGGACCAACGGGATTAAATGTGTTTCAGGGTCGTGTCGTTCCCCCAGCCGCCCTTTTGGGTCGCATCCAGCCGCATTAAAATAGCGCAAGCTGATACTTTGGAAAGCATATGCCGCGCTGTAATCGCGCAGAGCCTCCTCAATTATGAGCTTAGTACGTCCATAGGGATTGATCGGCCGCTGCGAATGGCTTTCGGCTATCGGCACAATCTCCGGCTCGCCGTAGGTCGCGCAACTAGAGGAGAAGACAATTCGATTGACGCGATACTTGCGCATCGCCGCCAGCAGGTTGAGGGTACCGATCACATTGTTTTGGTAATAGAGTTCAGGGTGGGCAACCGACTCGCCGACGTATGCCAGCGCAGCAAAGTGCATGACCAGATCGAATCGCCCAGCCGAGAAACAGGCGTCCAGATTCGCAGGCGAACGCAAGTCACCCTCCACCAGAGGCACCGCACCTACAGCATCAGCAAAACCGCGCGATAGGTTATCAAAGACAACCACTGCATAACCGGCATCCTGCAACGCCAGTACCATGTGCGAACCGATATAACCGGCACCACCAATGACAAGGACCCTCTTCTTCATACGTCAGCTCGCATACTCTTTCTGATAGCAAGTTCCTCTTTGGAATAAAAAACGTAACTGTTCAGCTCTTCTGTAGGAGCGGCTTTAGCCGCGAATCATCGCGCCTGAAGGCGACTCCTACAGCGTCATTCCGGCATGATTTTAGCCGGAATCCAGATTTTTCAGGGTTGAAAGTCTGGATCCCCGACAGGATCCTTCGGGGATGACGACCCTTGGACGGGTAGGTGAATAGTTACTAAAAAACATTATTTGTTGTTGAGAAGATCTGCATCCAGCAATCCCAATCTGCTAAGTAGTGCCCCTGTTGATAGCAGGGGACAATAATTGAAACTTCTGGAGCAACACATTTTTTCGCAATAAACTCCTCAGCCATATTCTCTACACATTCCTGCGGGTAAAGGCGTCACAAACCGACTGATAATAACTGACCAGTCGCCCCAATGCTTTTTCCGGGGATAACTTTTTAATCCTGCGCGCAGCGTTTTCACCCACATCAGCAGCAACAGCATCAGTTAAAGACAACACTTGATTCGTAACCCTCAGCAGATCTTGCGGATTATCCGGTTCGCACAAAAAACCGCTGACACCATCATCAATCAACTGCTCAAAACTGACCCCACGGGTACCAATGACAACACGCTTGAAGGCCATTGCTTCCAGGCAGGTATTCGGGAGATTATCGACCAAAGAAGGAAGGACCACAGCATGCGCATTGGACAGAATCGGATAAAGTTGAGCATGCTGCATCTTTCCCCGATAAAGGACACGAGCACGGCAATCATCAGCTTTTTCCCATACCTGTTCCATCATCGAACGACCTGAAAATCCAAAATCCTTGCCGATAAACACAAAATACAGTTCAGGGTTTTGAGTCAGCAAAGGACGAATGATCTCAGCAATGGTCGCGACTCCTTTCAGGCGTCCCAGCGTACCATAAAACAGCAGATACCTTTTTCCTGCCAGGCTCCCCCGATAAACACTGTCGTCCCATTTTTGACTGTTGACCATAAAAGGTGGCTCAATCACCTCAACAGCCTTCCCGGTTTTTTTTGTCACGATCTCGGCAATGAATTGACTCGGGCTGAACACTGCATCACACCTGAACATAGCTGTTTTTTCCAGCCAGCCTGACGCAACGCGGTCCAACGTAGAGGGCAAGTTATAGGCACTCCGCAATAGGGGCTCGTAACTTGACAGGCGCACCACAGAGGGGATTTTAGGGTTTCTTAGTAACCCGGTCGCAGTGTGACTGGCATATTGCACCAGGTCAAAAGGCTGTTCACGATGAACGCGAGCACACACACGGTTCATGGCCCAGCTTTTTACAATCCAGTCCACCGACAAGGTCAACCTTCGCAATGCGAGCCGTTTTAACCAGATAAGAAGGGTATTGTTGACATTAACGCGATAAACCTCAACGCCCTCGTGAACGGTCCGCCCCTCCTTCTCACTCACCACAAAAACCGCAACCTCGTGCCCCATGGCCACCAATCCGGGGCAGACACGCCCCAGATGATTTGCCAGACCACCATCAAAGTTAGTCTCGGTGATATACTCCGGAGTCAGAAAGGCGATTCTCATTTTTCGCCAAACGTTGCAGTTAACCTCGCCATAAAATCAGTCGCCTGAGCCTCTTCGGGCCACATCTGACCTTTATGCCAAGTTAAATTTTTATCCCAATGGCCGGGACATTTATGTACTGCCCAACTCGCATAGGTGTAACTGATTTCACCTATCACCGGTTCTTCGTCACGCCACAGGAAGTCCATCGCACAACTTTGCATGTCAAGTTTTTCAGCAGTCTGAAGCGCAAGCTGAATCATTTCCGACGATATGTGATCAGGGTTATGGTCAAGACGGTCACTTCCACTCGCGCGAAAATCATCACCACGGTTAAAGCGGCGAAAAGCAAACGCTCGATTTCCAATTACAGTCACCCTTGTATCAAAGTCATTTCCCGGCAAAAACTCTTGAAAAAGAACATAATTTTTATGCAGAGACCAAGGTTGCCTTGCCTCCCCTCTCACCAGAAGTCTAGCAACCTGACGCAGTCGATTCGTCGTTTTCTTTTGAGGATCAATCGATTCGACACCGCCAGAAAATATTTTCTTGATCCAGCATGTTGCATCTGCAAACGAGTGGATCAACCGGACGTTGGTCGAACCAGCCCCACTACGTAACTTCATTACGAGGGGATAGTCTGCCTCACGCGCCCAGTCAAGAGCGGCGGCCTGATCATACCAGACCCAAGTTTTTGGCGTTGGGGTCCCGGTAAGAGCGAACAGATTTGCCTGTGCCGCTTTGTCATCATAGTGCCAGCAAGTATGCTGGTCTGGATAAACAAGAATCCCTGAATGGCGTTCCAGGGCAGGCAAGAGTGTTTTCGCAATCTGACACATCGCGGGGGTATGAGCAAATCGCCACATAAACCCGTGGCAGCCCCTCAGTTGTTCAATAATGTCGGCATGATACACATTAACAAAGATGACGTCATGACCGACCTCCGTAAGAATCTTCGCCCAGATTTTCGACGAGGAATCGTTGGGACCATAATCATCAGGTTGAATAGCAATGCGCATTTTAACGAGAACTCCACATCACATTAATAAATAAAAAAACCTTTTTCTGACGAAAGTTTTTCAAGAGGGTAATCTGCTGGCAGAGCTTCATTGGGATCATAAACATGAACAACTCGCGCCGGATTTCCCTCTACAACAGAAAAAGCAGGGACGGAATCCTTAACCACAGAGCCCGCTGAGACAATAGCGCACTCCCCGATTTCAACCCCCTTGAAAATCAAGCTGTTCATTCCGATCCAGACATAATCACCTATATTGATGGGCTTTGCCTGGTCCTTGAAATTTTGACGAAAACGCGCATGACGAATGTTGGTGGAGTGCCCATTGGAATCAACAATTGTCGTTCCGGCCGCAACTAAAACCTTTTTGCCTAGAGTCACCCTTTCCCACGCATGAATATACACGCCGTGAATACGACACCCTTCACCGATTCGAATGAGGGCTTCAGGCGCATCAGCAATCAAGGTCGTCTCAAAGGGCATCCCGACATGATACCCCTCCTGCAGGGAATTCAGGAAAGCAGAGGGATCAACCTCTATTCGACCGCCATGCCTTTCCAGCAAGTGGACTCGCCCCTGGGTCCGGCAAGGATATTCGGAGGTGGTGGCGGTTTTCTGTTGGCCACCGAGCAGTCTCTTGAGTCTGTCAAGCATGTTGAACTCCGGTTTTTCTCGCGACCGCCAAGATCATCGGACTAACCAAACCACAGGAGGGGAGTTTCGATCCTAATGTGCGGTCAAAAGTGCTTATTGCTTTGGCCAGCCAGCGACGGTTGGGTTGGATCTTGGGCGAGTCCGCACTGATCCAGAACCGGCCGTTCATCACATGCTCTAGAAAAAGAACGTCGAGCCCTTGTAGTGCGTTTTTTACCGCCCCTAGCTGCATGATGTCCATGTTGTGAGTCGCGAACAGCTCTGCGATTGCTTCCGTAGTAAGAACCAATTTACGCAAAAGGCCCTGCATCCCCCCAAAATGTGGAACTGATAGCACTAGATATCCACCCGGCTTCAGGAATTCGACATGCTTGCAAATTACCGCCTGCGGGTCATCGAAATGTTCTACGAAACCGAAAGAGGTAACAACGTCGAAGGTTCTGCCACTAAAGTCAAGGAAATCTTCCTCAAAGATTTCCGGGGGGGGGAGCTCATTGAACTCGAATAGTTGCCCGATGTCTTCGGTGTCGTTCCTGTATTCTATGGCAAAGGGCTTATATCCGAACCGTTTTGTTAGATAGCAGAGATTGCCGCCTGGGTAGGCACCTATCTCGACGCAGGTTAACGCGCTATCCTTTGGAAGAAAGCGATCCAGCACTGTAGAAAAGGGATTGTCGCGCACTTCGAACGGACTGAACCTTCCGGTTTCTTTCTGCCAGTACTCCGGCGTGGTACGGGGCTCAGAAGACACCGAAAACCTCCCGGATGGTGCGGATGCGGTCGGAGAGCTTGTGCCGTTCCCGGATCAGCTCCCGCCCCTTGATCCGTCGTCCCAGATATCGCTCCGGCTGGCACCGGTAATCTGCAAGACACTGATGGAATTCTTCTTTGGTAAAAATCAGAGCGTTAGCTGCACTGAAGCCCAAGTCAGCCAGATCCTCACAGTATTGGCCGATCAGCAGCGCTCCGGCAGCGGCAATCTCGAAATACTTGGGAGTGACTAGGTCGAAGGCAGGGTTACTCGATCCTGCAGCGACGATGGCGTCGAAGCGGGTGATCCATCGGTAGAACTCAACGTCGTCGAGCTTTTTGTTCTCAACGCCAGAGAATTCGAAACTGGTTATTCCGGGCTGTTCCCGGCACCAATTGCGGACATCGTAAGCATCGCTCTGCCTGCCGCCAAAAATGGCCACTTGGTTGGACCGCACCTCGAAGGGGTGATCGGAAATAAACTGGTCGGGCACGGCCCAAGGCCAGTGGACAAAACGATCCTCGGGAAAACCTTTGAAATGGTGAAAAAACGGGCGCTTATAGAGCGAGAAAATGAAATCAATACCGTTCTCGATCACATAGCGGTAGCGCTCGTCCGGCTTGTAATGGGGATCGCTGTAAATGACCCCTTTTTTGCAGTTGACCTTGACGTCGTACGTGATCCGTGGCGACTGGATACCGGGCTCGAAGGATAGAAGGTATTTAAGATTATCCTTTTTCAGGTTGTAAATGAGCTGCGAATCGATAATGACGGGATCGAACTCGGTGATGATGGCGTTGACGAGGTAAGGGGTATAGGCGCTTACCCACTTGTTACGAACGTGGAAATTCCAGTCCAGCACCAGGCCGAAGTCTGATTTCTTGCCGAGGTTGCGGAAAAAGTTCTTCATAAAACCCTGGTCGACAATTTAGGTACCTGATAGAGACCTATCCAGGAATCCTGCAAATGAAGGATCCGCCCCCGCAGAAGGCCGTCCGCGAAAAGTCGTTCCACGCCGGTCATAACGTCCCTCATCCAGGGATAGACCCGCATTAATTCCGTGTTGAAGTCATGCCACATGACAATACTGCCCGGACGGCACTGCTTCAAAATTTTACGAGTGTCGTTATAAACGAAGTCGGCATCGTGACACCCGTCCACAAAGGCAATATCGATGGGGCCGAAATCAGGCTCCCAATTCTTGGTGTTGGCGAAGATCTGGCGAACATTTGTCAGCCCCTTCTCCCGGTAATACTTCCCGATCTCGTCCCGCGACGGGGCGAAGGTGACGTTCTTCCCGCCTTCCGCGATCTCTTCGGGCAGGATGTTGACCGTGTGCACAATCCCACCCGGCGCGTTCTGCGCCATCAGGGCCGTCGTCCGCCCGTGGGAGGTGCCGATCTCCAGTAGAATTTTCGGATCTCCGTTGCAGCAGGCAGCCCCGAGCACCTCGGCATCGCAAATGCGACGATCGTTCAAGTCTTCCAGGTACTGAAATGCATTGAGGTGCTCACCCTCAAGAATCGGATCCCGCGTCCAGCCCATGGCCTTCCTCATGTGTTCAAGACTCCTGACCTCCAGAACGTTCGCTGCCAGGTTCGGAAACCGGTCCTGCCAGTGGTGCGACTTGGGGCCAAACGGCAACAATCGTCTCAACATGCTTTGATCCCCTCCTCTTTCACTGGCACAGTCTGCCATGGGATACGCGGTAACAGCTTGGACCGGATGGGATCCTGTGGATACGCGCGGTTGATGTCGTTACTCTTCTCCACCAGCAGCGGGATGCCTATCCCTCCCGCAGGAATGCTCCGGACGTTGTAGATGGTTCCGTAAACCCGCAGCTCATAGCTACGGGGCGCCAACAGATCGGCTGGGATGGTTGCCTTGGAGAGATAACGGCCCGGTTCGATGGTGGACATGCTGTCTGCGTCGTCATCGTTGAAGGTGCGGATAAGAAGATTGCGTTCCTCGTCGCAAATATCAAAGTAGACCCGCAACCCCGAGGTTCGCTGCGAAACGCTATAAACGATTTCCACATCCACCGGATGACCATTGAGAACAGTCGTACACAAACTCCCCTTTTGTCGAATGGCGACCTCCTCCAGTCGAAATATTGGGTCGTGAGGGAGGGCGTCGATGGCCAACTGCACCTCCTCCAGGGATCTCGCGTGCAGGTACTGACAGAGGTAATTTTCGGACACCTCCAGTGTCGGGCCGATCTGGCATACCTGTCCATCATTGAGCCATATCACCCCGTCGCAAAGATTGCGGATGGCCTGCATATTATGACTCACAAACAACACCGTCCGCCCCTCTTCACCAACCTCAGCCATCTTCCCCAGACATTTTTTCTGAAATTGCGCATCCCCTACCGCCAAAACCTCATCGACAATCAATATCTCCGGCTCCAAATGCGCCGCAACAGCAAAAGCCAAACGCACATACATCCCCGAAGAATACCGCTTGACGGGGGTGTCGAGGAATTTTTCGACTTCGGCAAAGGCAACGATCTCATCAAACTTACGTTTGATATCAACCCGTGACATACCGAGGATCGCGCCGTTGAGAAAAATGTTTTCACGCCCGGTGAGTTCGGGGTGAAAACCGGTGCCGACCTCCAGCAGACTTGCGACCCGCCCGGTGATTTCAACCCGTCCCGATGTCGGCTCGGTAATCCGTGAAAGGATCTTCAGCAGAGTCGACTTGCCGGCACCGTTGCGCCCGATGATACCAACCCGCTCGCCACGCTTGATCTCAAAAGAAACATCTTTAAGAGCAAAAAACTCTTCTTGGGTGGCCGCTAAAGGTGAAACGTTAGACGTAAAAGGTGAGGTCAACCTCTTGGCCAAGCTCTTTGCACTGTTGGTGATTACGTCGCGCAGGGCGGTGTAGCGCTCCTGGCTCTGGTGGCTGATCAGGTAGGACTTGGATAAATTTTCAACTTTTATGACTGTGTCGCTCATACTTCGCTTGTCCGTGAAACGTAAAAGGTTAAACGTTAAACCTTTTAGAATCATTTATTTATTGACCGGGTAAGGCCAAAAAGCATTTTTGTTACATTTGTCAGCTGTTGCGTCAGAGCCTGCGCTTTATCTGCAACCAGATAACCGACCATCGTTGACAACTCAATCTGGGTATCCAATTCACTCGCCGAGCCTTGGGCTATACCGATGAAATGCAGAAACTCTTTATCACTTCTTCGTCCGGCACCCTCGGCAATATTGCTAGGAATCGAAACAGCAGCACGGCGCATCTGAGAAGATAGTCCGTAGTTCTCCGCCTGGGGAAAGTGCTCTGTAATCTCGTAAATATCTTTTGTCAACAGCATTGCCGTTTTCCACACATCAAGCTTTCGATGCGGTCTGATGTCCATAACCA
>JARGFI010000003.1:0-44283 GCA_029210745.1 Desulfuromonadales bacterium | reverse complement strand
CGTAAACGTTAAACGTAATGTGTCAAAATAATTCGAAAGTTTAACAAAGTGGTTTACGTTTCACCGTTTTGAGCGTCTTCTTTCTTACTTTTCACATTTAACGTTTTACTTTTTACGACATCATCTGCCCGCTACGCGGTCAGATGATGTCAGCAAATTTCTTCTCGGTTTTTCTGAAATAAACAACGCCACACACCAAGAAACATCCGACAACTCCCAACGACAGCAGAAATCCTGGCAGATAAATATTTGATTCACCGCCAAGAATGGCCCAGCGGAAGCCGTCGATGACGCCGACCATGGGATTGAGTGAATAGAGCAGGCGATACTGCTCCGGAACGATGCTGCTGGAGAAACCGACCGGTGAGACGTAGAGTCCGAACTGGACGATAAACGGGACGATGTAACGGAAATCGCGATATTTTACGTTCAACGCGGTCAACAACAACCCCGCACCCATTGCAGCAGCAAAGACAATCACAATAAAAAATGGCAGGGTCAGGATTCTCCAGGACGGCCAATACTGGTACCAGGCCATGATAGCGAGCATGATTGTTGAGGAAATCAGAAAATCAACAAAACTGGTAATGACTGAACTGGCAGGGATAATCAAACGGGGGAAATATACTTTTGAAATCAGGTTGGCATTGCCGACCAGGCTACTGCTCGCATCGCTCAAGGAACTGGCAAAGAATTGCCACGGCAGCATGGCGGCATAGACCATAATCGCATAGGGTGCTGCCCCTTCACTGGGAAGATTGGCAAGTTTTCCAAATATAACAGTGAAGACAATCATCGTTAAGAGAGGCCGCAAAACCGCCCATGCCACGCCGATCACGGTTTGTTTGTAACGCACCAGAATGTCGCGCCAAGCGAGAAAATAAAAAAGTTCTCGATAACGCCACAGGTCGCGCCAATAGTGGCGTTCTGTACGTCCTGCTTCGATGATTATTTTTTGCACTCGGTGCTCACCACCCTCGTTCCCACGCTCCCGCGTGGTAACGAACTAATTGATCAAAGTCTTCAGTCGCTATCGGATCCTTGAATCTTTCTTCTCTGTTCCAGCCTGCGACAAACAATCTCAAACACGGACTGAGCGTGAAACGCTCTGCTTCAGTCCCTTCAGAGGGCGCGAATACTTTTTGTAATGCTGCATGTTTTGCGCGTAACTGGCCGGGACGAAACCCTCTTTGCTGACAATGTACAGATCGACATCGCTGACATCGGAATCGAATCAAGCTGTTTGCCGCTGATAAATCACCTTTCCGACTCGCTGGATATGCTCAAGAAGTGACTCTTCAGCAATACCGGATAAATCAACAACATCGAACATGTAGGGCAAGGAGGATTCTTCGTTGAGCTTGGCGGCCAGACGGATGGCGGTGCTGTGCCCGCTGTGACCGGCTTCGATGGCCAGGTCGATGTCTGAGCCTGGCCTGTAGCTGCCCTTGGCGCGGGAGCCGAACAGGATGACCTTCCTGACATCCGGGAAAGACTTGATGGCGGCAACGATGACGGCCATGTCCTCCGCTGTCAGGCCACAGTCAGAAGTCGTCATGTCGTCGCCTGCGATTTCTCAAGGAATATCGCGTTGAGCTCCCGCAAAAAAGGACTGTACTTCTCACGGATATCCTTTTCGACCTGCCGAGCCGTATTTTCATTGTAGGTATGTGTGGTCAAATTGCGGTCCGCTAATGCCTGGAGCCAGTCATGCCCCTGTTCTATGAGTCCACTTTGAAAAGCCTGCTTGATTGCGTGACGCGGACTGGTGATGGTGTACCCCTCTGCTTCCTGATAGTCCTTGAGCAGTTTCCAGCCGAGTTCAAGAGTCATTTCAAAAAACTGTATAAGGCCGGCACGCTCAACGTCGTTTGGATTTTCGATAGCCAGTGCTGTCAGCAGGAGATTGTAGCTTTTTGTGAACTGTTGATAGCGTTGCTGCCAGCGGATGTCCTGATCCATACTTATCCTCACACTTCGCTCTTTAATGTCTTCTTTGTTCACATCAAACCCCTTTGCCCAACGTTCCCTCGTTGTAAATCGGGCGCGCAGCCTTTTTTTAGATTTTCAGCCAACCGACGGTCCAGCACATCGACCTGTGCAAGCAAATCGAATGTTTCCCCCATGGTTCCTGGAGGTGGGACATCGAGCCCGGAAACCAGGTGAGCACCAATGTCCACACAAATCTGAACGGCTCGGCTCAAATTCAGCGCGATAATATCCTGCAAATCGAGATCGGCGCCAAGTTCCGCCGCAGAAGACGGTGACTTCGATTCAATACGCTGCACGCAACGACGTAACGATTCCAGCTTTTGTTCGATTACTTCCCGATCCATCGTTGTCGTCTTTCCGCAAGCACCCGGTTTCGATAAGGCATAAAATCAGCCTGTTCAAAAAGATGATGACTGATCAACCGGCCGTACATGGTATCACTTCCCAGAACCCTCCGGCCATAACGCAAAATCTGCCCCAGCAAGGGTTCGGTCACCGTCTTCAGATCGACCAGATCAACCGGACGGCCACAGCGCGCGGCGAGGGCATTGATGAGCGCCATGCGTTGATCAGCCGACAACGCCTTGTCCGCAGCAACGGCCAGATCAAGATCACTCCCGGCGTGCTGACGCCCCGTGGCCAGGGAACCAAACAACAGCGCAAACGAGATATGAGAAAAGTCTGTCAACACCTGCCTGACGTGCGCATCAATGTCCTCGTTCATCGGGAACCTTCCTTTTTTGCCGAATCGTGAAGCACAGTGATCATCGCCACAGGCCCAATGGTGTTATTTTGGAGTGCTCACACTATCAAATTTATGCTTTATATGCACAGATATTTAAAGTTTGCATCAATTTCCCGGTTCAGATTCAATCACATGATCGGCAAACTTGCTGGTGCTGAACACCCGACCATTCTGCAACAGCCCCCATTTGCCACCGTAGGGATCCTCCGGCAAGGCGTCAATATACCCCTTATCGACCAGTGCCGCCATGGTTTTTGGTGACTGCCCCTCAGCTTCGATATATTTTGCCACCGCTGCCTCGATCTTTACCGCACCTTCCAGGGCCAGCAGTCTTTTTGCCAGTCGCTTGCGCAGCAGCGGATCATCCGCTTCTTCAATCATCTCGCGCAGGAACAGGAGCGCCGTCATCGATTTGCCCCCGTAATAGGCCAGGCGGGCGGCAAGAGTCTGCAAATAATCGGGACTTCCCGGCAGTTGCGCAGCGCGCATGATGTAGTCGGCAGCGGCTGGATAATCCTGTACAAAGTAGAAGAGATTGAAGCCGACAAAAAACGGCAAGCGCCAGTCGTCGGGGCGGTGTTCAATCCCTTTATCCAGAATTTCGTTGGCCTTGAGCGGCAGCCCGGCATCCCAGGCCAGCAACCCTTCAGCGAGGAAATACGGATCGAGGAAATATGGATCGAGATCGGTGATTACCTCGATGCTCGTGACCAGATAATTCCAATCCTCTGCTGTCATTTTTTGCCCGGCAATCGAGCGCCCGCCAAAGAACGAAACAGCTTTAAGAAAAAGAAGATCGGACAACAGGCCACGATTGCCCAGCGACAGAACGCGGCTGTACTGCGAGGGGATGACATATCCGGCGGGAGTTCCGGACTGGATCCGGTAACGCTCGCCCCAGATCGACTGACTCAACGGGTAGAGCAGCGCCAGCAGCAAGCCGATCATCAACAGGCCGGAACGTAACGTCATCAGAAAAACTCACGCCGGGCAAAAATGACCGCCGCGGCCAGAAGGAGCAGGGCAATATAGACGGACGCATAGAGCAGCGACCAGAGCACCCGGTCAGGGGTAATCAACAGACCGTGTGCGGCCTCCATGGTCAGATCAAAAACGGAGAAATTAGGGATCAGATAAGCAATAACATCAAGGAATCGTTCCAGCGACGCAGAGACCACTTTTTCCTGAATGGCAATCTCTGAGCGGAGATAAAAAATCACGTCCTCAATCGTCACACCAACGATATAAACAGAGAGCGAGCAAATCAGGGCAACAAAAGCACTGGTGGCAATCGAACTGAAAAAAATGACAATAGCGGTCAGCAGGGCAAATTTGACAAAGACAAAAAACGCGGCCAGGAAATAATTGATCCAGCTGAAATCGAAAAAATAATCGGCGTTAAAGTGCATCAGCACCACCAGGGTGACGCACGACATAGCGAGCAGAAGGGTCAGCGAAAAGAGGGTAAAAAAGACGATGCCGATATATTTGCCAAAAATATATTCAAAGCGCGAGATCGGCTTGGACAACACAAGCTGAATGGTTTTTTTATCGATATCTTTGGTGATGAGATTCAGACCGACGAAAAAAATCAACAAGATTCCGGCAAAGGTCAGTGCACTCATGTTCATATCGACCGACACTTTGCCGATATCGCGCATAAAAAACCCGGCAATCGCGATATTAAGCCCGAGGATAAAGAGCGAAAAAAGGGCAATCCCGAAGAGGGAACGGTTGCGAATCCCTTCGAGAAAGGTGATTTTGGCGAGCGCGACACTGTTTCTCATTGGGCTACCCCCTTGACGACGCGAAAAAAGTGACTCTCCAGCGGCACCTGAGCGGACTGGCAGGAGACAACCGTGGCACCGTGCTCCCTGATCAATTCAATCACCGGATAAAGGTTGCCCGGCAACAGAGTGACCGTATGCCGCTCATTCTTGGCCTCAATCTCTTCAACCAGCGGGTTTAACCGGTCACGGAGTGCGGCCGAACACCCGTCCAGTTCCAGAGCAACGGTGGCTTTTAATTGTTGCGCAAAGTCTGCTGCGCTAATTTCATCCACCAGCCTGCCACCCACCATGATGCCGATGCGATCACAAAGCCGCTCGACATCACTGAGAATGTGCGAACAAAAGAAAATCGTTTTGCCGCGTTCTTTGAGTTCCATCACCAGATCAAAAACCATTTTTCGGCCCAGCGGGTCAAGCCCGGACATCGGTTCATCAAGAATCACCAGCGCCGGATCGTGGAGCAGCGCAAAGCAGATACCGGCGCGTTGCAGCATCCCCTTGGAAAAACTGCGCAACGGTCGTTTTGCCGCAACAGTCAACTCAAGCCGTTCCAGGAGCGCATCGCCGCGTTGGGTCGTCACGGTGCGACTCAGCCCGGAGGTGGTGCCGCAAAAGGCCAGCAGTTCGCGCAGGGTAAGGTGATCGTAAAGATAGGGATTTTCCGGCAGATAGCCGACTTCGTGCTGCATGGTGGTGATATCGAGCGGCGCACCCCGAAAAAGGATGGTGCCCTGGCTGGGGCGAATCAAGCCGAGCAACATGCGAATGGTGGTGCTCTTGCCGGCCCCGTTGGGGCCGATCAGACCGAAAACCTGCCCCTGAGGGATGCGCAGGTTGAGTTGGTCAACGGCAAGAACTTTCTTCTTGAACAACCCCGGGTTGTAGGTTTTGGAAATATTTCTGAATTCAACATCAATCATCGCCAGGCTCCAGCATATTGATTTTAATCGGCTCAATCATTTTTGGGTAAAACGATTCAATCGGTCGCCCGGTGGCGCGTGACGCTTTGATGACATTCAAATGATGCAAAAAATTAAAGATTGTCTGATCCATCGGCTTCAGCTCATACGCTTTCCAGATCGCCGTCTCGGCGTCTTTTTCCCGCCCCAGTCGTGAATACAATTGAGCCAGATCATACCATTGTCCACCCTTTCCGACAAGCCGCACTAATTTTTCACTATAGGGCAAAATACGCTGTGCGAAGGAATCCTCCGGCGAAGCTAAAGCAGCAATGACGTAATAAGGCATAGTATTATAGAGCACTCGATATGAACTGTAAGGGTTTTCAGCTAAAGCGGAAAATTCATCGAGCGTCGTTTCAAGTTCTTTTGATTGAAATTCTTTTTTAAAATCGACGATCTTCCTTTCCTGCATAAAGAGGACCCCGGTAATTATTAAAGCACAGATAAAAACTGTGACAGCAGCGACGCGCGTGATTTGCGGAAGGGTTATAGCTCTAAGAGGATATTGAGCAGCCAGTATCGCCGAAAAAGATATGAACAACAGTCCCAGTGCCGGATGACGGAGGGGCCAGGAAAATTGCGATTGAATGATAAACGGGAGAAGAAATAAATGAGAGTAGAAAAACAGCGGGTTTGTTATCGTCGACGGGCGGATAAAATGTTTCCAGATATTCTTGAAAAACCTGATCAAGAAAAAGACAATCCCCCCAAAGAGAAAAATACCGCCCTCGGCAAGGAGCTGAAACAGTTCATTATGCGCCCAGAAAGTCGACTTCATCGCCTCGAATTCAACAAAACCGAGCAGGTCGTGCGCTGCCGGTCCGTAACTGTTCATCAAGAAACGATAGTTATCAAGTCCAGCACCCAGCCAGGGGTGATCGAGAAAAATCAGGATAGCGCTGGTCCAGAAGACAAAACGACCGGATGGGTTGGTGCCAGTATCAGAAAAAGAGCGGGTTGCAACAATTTCTTCAATGCCTGCAATCAAGGTAAGGCGAGAAAGAATAAAGGCGGCTGTCAGCGATGCTAAAATCAAAAAAAATTCTTTGCGCGCATGGCGATTATCCGCCAAATAACGTTTACTGACAATCAGCCAAAGCATCCCGCAAAGGGTCAGAAAGAGGGACAAAAATCCGCCCTTGGAACGCGTCAGAAAAAAGGTCAGGAAAACGATGGTTACTGGTATAAACCGCAGGTATGAAAACCACCGTGAGCGATTCCAGGACATTAATGAACCGTGCAAATAACTGTAAATGTAAGCCAAGGCGGTCAAGGCTAAGAAAAGTGCGAACAAATTGGACTGCCCGTACATTCCGGAAACTCGAGGATCCCTGTCAGGAGGGAGCAAGTAAGGGATCTGCGATGACGACGTTGCTCCGCAGACGTGAAAATATGCATACTCATATATGCCCAAGAGTGCTGCAAGCAGTCCGCAGAACAGCATGGTGTCGATAAAAGCCCTGGCGAAATCAGGTCGGTGCCGAGACAGGTTGGTGATCAGAAAAAAAACCAGAAGATAAACAGCAGCAATCCCGCCCCAGAGAGTCGCCCACGGAACATTAACAGCAAAAAAACAGCCGGCAACAATAAACAACCACAGCGCAATCAACCAACCATGTATGCGTGACAAAAAGATGGGACGAGATTGTTGAAAAAAAACGCAGCAGCAGAACAAGGTAAAGAACGACACGATATAGAGCGTTCCGACCTTTCCGGTGGCAGCAATAAATGAGGTATTTACAAACTGTAGCATTAACAGCACAGCGGCAATCCCCCAGATACGTTTCACTCCGGGCTGTTTTGAATCAAAACAATTAATCATGCATTGCCTGGACGTCTGACCTTTTCACCTTAACCCCAAAAACTAAAAAGCCCTCCATTAAGAAGGGCTTTTAGCAAAATATTCAAGAATTTATTATTGTGTCGACCAGCCAATCCAGTTCGCAACCGAAGCTTCTGCATCAGGCATGCTCTGCAAAAAAGTTGCAATCTCTGCAGCTGTGGAACCGGTAGGAAATGCCTGCTTCATAATATTGGTCAGATTTTGGGCTGTGGCGTAACCTTCGTTACCACCACTGTGCACGCTGGACACCGTATACCACTGAGCAGAAGGGGCAGCAGTGCCAGGGTTTTCATAGCGCACGATCACACCTTTGGAAAGACCAATAATTTTCGTAGGGGTAGCGTTTGACCCACCGATCGTAATCTCGCCGGTAGCAGAATCAAAGTTGGCAGCAAAAGCGCTCGACGCCATAAAAAACGTCGTAACAAACAACAAACCGATAATCATCACCTTATTCATTTTGTATCCTCCTTTGCCGTCACAATTAGTAGGGGTAGTAGTATTCGTCGGTGTAGTAACCTTCGACCGTGGTCTTGATCGTCTTCAGGTCACTCTGGGCAGCCGAGTTAAACGCCTTCTGCCGGTAGGATGCGAACTGCGGGATGGCAATCGCGGCCAGGATACCGATGATCGCGACAACGATCAGCAGCTCGATCAGGGTAAAACCCTTTTCATTCTTTCTGAACTTCTTCAACATGGTAAATCTCCTTTCGTTAATGAACAACAACCCGACGACATAGAATGTTTTGATTTTTGCGCCGGCACACCTGGTTTTAATTACCTTGCATATACGGTCAACATATCAGCAAGCAACATACCAAATTGCAAGTGACCCGTACGATCAAAAGAAAAAGATTTTTCTCACCACGAAGGGACGAAGAAAAACCATTTATAATCAGAGGGTTGTCATTGTGACGGGTGATTTTTTTGACTTGCATGGAAGAGTCTTTTACATAGTGCAAACCGTTTTACGAACACCCTCCCCCGCTACCGTGAAAACATGAGACAAAACTTGTCACCTTTGAAACACAAAACGTCACAATTCACTCCACCTCCTCTTCCCGGTCCAGATCAAACTTGGCCAGTCGATAACGGATCGAGCGGAAAGTCATGCCGAGGCGTGCGGCAGCTTTTTTTCTGACCCCACCGGCTTCCTGCAACGCGGCCAACAGTAACGATTTTTCAATCGTGAGCAAATAGGCATCGACCTACGTTGTCCCCCGGCCCTCCATTCCCTTGGGCGGCCCTTCATCCCCTTATCCAGCAAATCATGACTGGACAAATCATGACTGGACTTGACTTGTATGCTAGCAACTGCTAGCATTTTAAAAAACACGAAAGGGGTACAGTTATGACCAGGCAACTTAATTTAAGGGTGGATGATAAATTTGCCGAGCGGCTGGAAGCTCTATCAAAAAAAATCGGCAGGCCGATGGGAGCCGTGCTTGAGGCGATTGGCGCTCCGGCAATTGAAGCAGCCGAGGCTGATATTCAGTTTGAAGCAGAAGCATTTGCGGCATGGGAAGAGTATGAGTTAACGGGCGTTTGTGAGCCTGCCGCAAAGATTGATGCCCTGTTCGATCATGCTTTTGCTCGGGCTAAGGCTGTTGTTGAGAAGAAAAGAGGATGACCAGGGAGGTTGTCGCCACACCTTTGTTTGCTCGCCGATTGAAAGAATTTCTTGACGAGTATGCTGAATTAGGTGCGGTTCGTTTTGTGGAACGCTTGCAGCAAAGCTACCGGTCAATGGTAGAGAATATTTCCGCGTTTGACGAGATTGCCCCTGCAAGACGAAGGTCGATCCAAGGCAAAAAGATAACGGTGAGGGAATATGTGCTGGATGCCAGCGCCCGAAATTTCCTTGTTCTTTACTGGGTTCCACCTGACCCCGCTGAGCCGATACTTCTTTTAAATATCAGGATCGGTGGGAAAAATCGTTTTTGCTGGAAAGAAGAGCCTTATTGACCGCTCTAAAAGAAATGTTATTTATGCGCTGGCACGATTTTTCTCACCACAAAGAAAACGAAGAAAAACTGTAACTATTCTGCTCACCGTGATAAAACTTTTGTAAACTGTTCAGCACTTTTGTGGGAGCGGCTTTTAGCCGCGAAAAATCGCGCGCCATTCCGGCAGGGGTTTAGCCGGAATCCAGGGGTTTCAGGGTTGAACGTTGAGATCCCCGACAGGATCGCTCGGGGATGACGACCTTTGGGTGGACAGGTGAATAGTTACAAAAACTATTTATTATCATTTATCACCTTTGAAACACAAAACGTCACAATTCACTCCGCCTCCTCTTCCCGGTCCAGATCAAACTTGGCCAGTCGGTAACGGATCGAGCGGAAGGTCATGCCGAGGCGTGCGGCGGCTTTTTTTCTGACCCCACCCGCTTCCTGCAACGCGGCCAACAGTAACGATTTTTCAATCGTGAGCAAATAGGCATCGAGATCGAAGGGGTCGGCAGGCAAATGGACCGCCACCTCCGGAGAGGCACAGGGGCTTACCAACTCGACCGGCAGGCAGCTTTTCTCGATAACGTTCGTTTGCCCCAATACCAGGCAGCGCTCAACCACATTTTCCAGCTCACGGACATTCCCCGGCCAATGATAAGCGGTCAGGCAGCGCAAGGCATCTTCTGCGACGACGACATCCTCGGCGTTTCTACGCGCACAAAAATATTTGATCAGTTGCGGAACATCCTCTTTTTTATCTCTTAACGGGGGCAGACGCAGCTCGATGACATTGAGCCGATAATAAAGATCTTCACGAAAACGTCCGGCGGCAACCTCATCGGTCAGATTCTTGTTGGTGGCGGTCAATAAACGAAAATCCAGCTTGACCGAGCGGCTCCCCCCGACCCGGCGAACCTCGCTCTCTTGCAGCACCCGCAGCAGTTTGACCTGCATCAGTTGCGGCAGTTCGCCGATTTCGTCAAGGAACAGGGTGCCGCCTTCAGCCTCTTCCATCAATCCGGATTTCTGCCGCTCGGCACCGGTGAACGCCCCTTTTTCGTAACCGAACAGTTCGCTTTCGAGCAAATTTTCAGGAATCGCGCCACAGTTTACAGCAATGAACGGGTTATTTTTTCTCGAACTTTGTTGATGAATGGCCCGCGCGACGATTTCTTTGCCGGTGCCACTCTCGCCGGTGATCAGCACTGAAACCCGGTTGTCAGCGACTTTGTCAATCAGCTCATAAACCGCACGCATTGCCTTGCTTTTGCCGACCAGGCCGGAAAACGACTGGAGTTTGTTCAACTCTTTCTTGAGCCGTACATTCTCCTGTTTAAGGGCTTTACGTTCGAGTGCGTTGCTGATAACCAGGCGCAATTCATCGTTATCGCACGGTTTGACGATGTAGTCATAGGCGCCCCGCTTCATGGCATCAACGGCGTCTTCGGTCGAGGAAAAAGCGGTCATCATCACCACGATCGTCTCCGGGGCTTCTGCTGTGACCACATCGAGCAGTTCAACGCCACTCATCCCCGGCATCTTGATGTCACTGAGAATCAAATCGAAACGGCCGGAGCGCAGCACCTTCAACGCGGTTAGTGCGTCGGTTGCAGCCGTCACCCGGTAGCCTTCGCGCTCCAGCATAATGGTCAAAAACTCTCTGAGACTGGAGTCGTCATCGACAACCAGCAGTTGAAAATTTCGTTTATCCTGAGTCATGGTGAACTCCACTTTAGCCGTTAGTCAAAATTCCATAATCATGCGGGTACCGCCGCCGGGGCGACCAGCAACGGTGATCTGCCCATGATGTGCCTGCATGATTGTGAAAACGGTCGCCAACCCCAGCCCGGTCCCGGCATCTTTGGTGGTAAAGAACGGCTCGAAGATTCGCTGTTTGATTTCCGGGGGGATACCGGGGCCGTTATCTTCGACTCTGATCTGCGCCTTGCCGGGATCGAAGGTGATGGCAATGGTGCCGCGATAGTGCAACGCAGCCGCCGCATTGAGCAGCAAGTTCCACAGAGCCTGACAAATCTTTTCCTTATCCAGCGAAAATGTCTCGTGGGAAACGGACGAACAGTCGATCTTAATCTCCCTGAAACGCTCGTCAGCATCGACCAGCAGCAACAGCGATTCGACAATCTGCTCGCCGCTGACCGCTGAACACCGCAACGGGGCGGGCCGGGCATAAACCAGAAAATCGGTGAGCAACGTGTTGAGGCGGCGCACTTCACGCATCGTCAATTCCATCAGCCGCATATCTGTTGCCGGGATCGACCGGTTTTCAAGGAGCAGTTGAATCGTCCCGCTGATCGATGCCAGCGGGTTGCGGATTTCGTGGGCAAGCCCTGCCGCCAACTGCCCGACGGCGACCATCCGCGCCGACTGCTGGAGTCTTTCCTCCGAAAGTTTCAACTCGGTCAGATCCTGAAACGCGATCAACAGGCTTAAATGACCTTCTTGCGGATGTTTGATGAGGGTCGAATTGTAACCCAGCCAGATTTCCTGACAACTTTTCGACAGTATCCGGCATTCGCCACGCTTAACCAGTTTAAAACCTCCGTCAAACGCCTCAAATTCAGGAAAAAGGTCGACCAAAAGCGTATCGTAGACCTCTTTGAGCTGGTAGCCGGTGATCCGTTCGGCGGCGGCATTCAGCAGCCGTATGCGCCCGGCGTTGTTAATCAACATCAAACCGCTGCTGATACTGTAAAGAATACTGCGGTTGAGCCGTTCGAGTTCTTTGTAGTCGATCTCTTTTTTTTCAAGGGCGCTTTCACTGCGGTTTAAACGGGAAACCAGGGCGCCACCCAGCAGAGCGGTGATGTAGTAGGCCGAAACGTTGAGGAATACCGCATAGACAACTTCGGATAACGGGATTGAACTGGCGGGCGTCGCCTGCAAGAAATCGAGGTAGCCGTAATATTGCAGATCCAGCATACTCCCGTAAAGGATGGAGGCACCGGAAGCGCACAGCAGCAGTTCTCTGCGATCAAGAAAAAAACTGTAGCTGACGATCAGCAGGATATAGGCGAACGAAAAAAAGCTGTTTATCCCCCCCGAAAAATGGATAAGAAATGCGACGAAGACAAGATCCCAGACAACTTGCAGCTGCACAAAGAGCCTGAAACGACGCGTACGGCGTAAAAAAACCGAGGAAAGCAGGGCGTGAATGAAGGAAAAAAGGGCCAGCCCATAGAGTGGAAAAAGGTGCGGCGAGGTCCAGAGCAGACCTTCCCGAAAAAAAAACAGGAAAGTCCCCCCTAAAAAAATCAGAATGACGGTAATTCTGAACAGCAGCAGCCACTGAAACTGCCGGACGCGGGTCAGGGCCGCATTCTGGTCTTGCTGTGCCGTCATGCAAAAGCCTTAGCCGCCTGCGGCTCCGGCAAGTTTGAAAATTGGCAGATACATGGCGATAACCAGGCCACCGACAGTTGTGCCGAGAAAGGCCATGAGCATTGGCTCCATCATTGCCGTCAGGTTGCCGACGGCATCATCAACCTCGTCATCATAGAAATCGGCAATTTTATTGAGCATGGTATCGATCGATCCAGACTGTTCACCGACGGCGATCATCTGACACACCATCGACGGGAAGACCCCTGATTTGGTGAGTGGCTCGGAAATGGTCTTCCCCTCGCTGATGCTCTGCCGGACGACATAGATCGCTTTTTCCACGGTTTTGTTGCCGGCGGTCTTGGCGACAATTTCCAGACCATCAAGGATCGGCACGCCACTGGAAATCATTGTCCCCAGGGTCCGGGTAAACTTGGCGACTGAAACCTTGCGGATCAGTTCACCAAAGACCGGGAGTTTGAGGAACCAGTCGTCCATGATCTCCCGCCCCTTTTTGGTGGCATAAATGCGTTTAACAAGGGTAATAAAAGCGAAAATGGCGCCGATGATCACCAGGATATAACTGGTAATAAAACGACTCATGGCAATGACGATCTGGGTCGGCATCGGCAATGACCCACCGAAATCCGCAAACATTTTTTCGAAGGCGGGGATGACAAAAACCATGATGACAATGATAACCAGCGCCGCGATACTGATAATGGTAATCGGGTAGGTCATGGCGCTTTTGACCTGTTTCTTCAGTTTCTGCGCTTTTTCGATATACGCCGCCAGGCGGTTGAGAATGGTATCCAGAATACCGCCGACCTCGCCTGCGGCAATCAGGTTGACGTAGAGCTCATCAAATCCTTTGGGGTGTTTTTTCAGCGCATCGGCAAAGGTGGAGCCGGATTCAACATCTTCCTTGATCTGGGTCAGCATTTTCTTGAAGGTTTTATTCTCCTGCTGACTCGACAGAATATCCAGGCATTGCACCAGCGGCAAACCGGCATCGATCATGGTGCTGAACTGACGGGTAAAGATGACAAGGTCGCGGGTGGTGACTTTGGGCTCAAAGCCGGGGATTTTGATCTCAATATCCATCCCCTTGCCGCGTTCCTTGACGGCGGTGACCAACAACCCCTGGGCTTTCACCTGGGCACGGACGACATCCTCATTCGGTGCCTCAACCTCGCCCTTGTAAACTTTACCCTTTTTGTCTTTTGCTTCCCACGAATATTTGGCCATGGTTCCTCAAATCAACGCTTCGGTGGTGGCTGGGTGGCGTATCTCTTGAGGTGCGCCGCCGGGTTGGCAATCATCTGTTTCAGTTCGTCCATATCGCTGGAACGTGACATGGCTGTTTCGAGCGTAATCTCTTTTTTATGCAGCAACATGAAAAGTTGCTGATTCATCGTCTGCATACCATATTTATCTTGTCCCATCTGCATCTGCGAATAGATCTGATGGATCTTGTCTTCGCGAATCAAGGCCCGGATCGCCACATTCGGCACCATGACTTCGAGCGCCAATGCCCGCCCTCTGCCGCCAACCTTGGGAACCAGGGTTTGTGACAGGACCCCTTCGAGAACAAATGCAAGCTGGGTACGCACCTGTTGCTGCTGGTTGGTGGGGAAAACGTCAACCATCCGGTTGATGGTTTGTGCGCAAGAGTTGGTATGCAGGGTCGCAAAACACAGGTGTCCGGTTTCGGCAATAGTCAACGCCGCTTCGATCGTTTCCAGATCGCGCAATTCGCCGACCAGAACCACGTCGGGATCCTGACGCAGAATCGCCTTCAATGCCCGCTTGAAAGAAACCGTATCCCCCCCCACTTCGCGCTGGTTGACCAGGCACTTTTTGTGTGGATGAATAAACTCAATGGGATCTTCGATGGTAATGATGTGTTCGTGGCGCTCTGCATTGATCGCATCGATCATCGCCGCCAGGGTGGTCGACTTGCCACTCCCGGTCGGCCCGGTGACCAGCACCAGCCCCCGGGGCTTACTGGTAATCGCCTTGACCACCGGCGGCAAACCCAGTTCGTCGAAGGTCAGGATTTTAAACGGAATCAGCCGGAACACCCCGCCGACGGCGCCGCGCTGACGAAAAAGATTCCCCCGAAACCGAGCCAACCCCTTGACACCGAAGGAGAAATCAAGCTCATTCTCTTCTTCAAAGCGACGCTTCTGATCATCGGTAAGGATGCTGTAGCAGAGATTCTTGGTATCATTCCCCGTCAATGGCGGCAACTTGAGCGGGGTCATGTGACCGTTGATACGAATTTGCGGCGGAGACCCGGTGGTAATATGCAGGTCGGAAGACCCCTGCTCAACCATTGTTTTGAGTAATTGATGAATTGTTGCCATTTAATTCCAGCCTTAAGTGGTTGAGGACGATTTCACGGGGTAATGGCTCAGGTATCGGCAACCGTGCAGCGCCCGACTTCTTCAATCGACAAGACACCTTCCTGAAGCTTGGTTAATGCCGACTGGCGCATCGTTTTTACCCCCAGTTTCATCGAGGTTTGTTTGATCTCGGCGGTATTGGCTCCCCCCAGAACCATCTCCTTAATTTCCTCAAACATCGGCATGACCTGATAGATACCGACCCGCCCCTTGCAACCGGTATCGTTGCACACCGGGCAACCGGTCCCTTTGTAGGAGACATAGCTGTCAACCTCGGCCTCGGGCACACCTGCTTCGATCAATGTTTTCTTGGGGATATCTTCCGGTTGTTTGCACTCCTGACACGTCCGCCGTCCCAGCCGTTGTGCGGTGATCAGATTGACGGCGGAAGCGACCAGAAATGGTTCGATCCCCATATTGAGCAGACGATTGATGGTACTTGGTGCATCGTTGGTGTGCAGGGTCGACAGCACCAGGTGCCCGGTCAAGGCCGCCTTGACCCCGATCTCGGCGGTTTCAAAATCGCGGATCTCACCGATCATGATGATATCCGGATCCTGGCGCAAAAATGCCCGCAGTGCCGAGGCGAAGTTGAGTCCGATTTCCTCATGCATCTGCACCTGATTGATTCCGGCAAAGTTAAACTCGACCGGATCTTCGGCCGTCGATATATTTTCCGAGACTTTGTTCAGCTCCGACAGGGCGGAATAAAGTGAAACGGTCTTTCCCGACCCGGTCGGGCCAGTGACCAGACACATGCCGAACGGCTTGTGGATTTCCTTCTTGAACCACTCCAGCGGCGCAGCTTCATACCCCAGCTTGGTCATATCAAGTTGCAGGTTTGATTTGTCGAGCAACCGCAAGCAGATTTTTTCACCGAACAAGGTCGGCAGACAGCTGACCCGGTAGTCCATGTCCTTGTCTTTACCGAGTTTGATCTTAATCCGCCCGTCCTGCGGCAGACGGCGCTCGGCAATATCCATTTCCGCCATGATCTTGATGCGCGAGGTGATCGCATTTTTCAGCTTCATCGGCGGCTTCATCACCTCGTAGAGCATCCCGTCGATCCGGTAACGCACCCGAAACGACTTTTCATACGGCTCGATATGAATATCCGAGGCGCCGCGTTTAATCGCGTCGGTCAGAATCAGGTTGCATAATTTGACAACCGGGGCATCTTCGGTCGCTTGCGCCAGCGAACCGACATCGACATCATCATCGCCCTCGATGACCTCCATGTCGATATCTTCGAGATCGTCCATGACGCTGGCCAACGACGCACTCTGATCGTAATACTTGTCAATTGCGTCCTTGATTGACGCTTCCGGTGCGACCACCACTTCAACGTTGTAACCGGTCATGAACTTGATGTCGTCGATCGCAAAAATATTCGACGGGTCGCTCATGGCGATGATCAGGGTTGAACCGGCACGGTTGATCGGAATAATCTGGTATTTTTGGGAGACGGCGGCGGGAACGACAGAGATAACTGCGGGGTCGATCTCGAATTCACTCAGATTGATCGAAGGGACACCGTACTGGCGTGACAGAAACGCCGCCAGCTCTTCTTCCTTGATATAACCGAGTTTAATCAGGCTGGCACCGAGGCGACCACCGTTCAGCTTCTGCTCTTCCAGGCCTTTTAAAAGCTGTTTTTCGTCGATCAGACCATTGCGAACCAGCAGTTCGCCAAGTCGGTTGGAGGCCATACCGTCACATCTCCTGAAATTCTAGAACATTCGATATCATCAGTCCGGCGCTCATAGTATAAAATCGCATCGAACCTGTCAAGGAATAGACAGGGGGCCGGGGGAACGCTGCTACCGACCAAAACCCAGATATTCATGATATTCAATAATTCGCGCACCCTGCAACAGCTCTTTTGCCCGCTCGACATCGGTGGCAATTGCCTGGGTCAAGGCCAGCGGATCGGCAAAACGCTTTTCATCCCGCAGCCGTTCGATAAAATAAACACGCAGCGATTTACCGTAGAGATCGGCATCCAGACCAAAGAGATGCGCCTCAATGGTGTAACGACCGGCGGCAAAAGTCGGCGTCCTGCCGATATTGACGACGCCATCGTGAATCACCCCGTCGAGACAGACCTTGACCGCATAAACGCCGTCGGCCGGGATCAACTCTTTCTCCGTGGCCAGGTTCGCCGTCGGAAAACCGAGTTGTTTGCCGCGCCCGACACCGGCGACGACCGTTCCCTTCAGACTATAATGACGGCCAAGGTAGGCAACAACCTCCGCCACCTGCCCGGCACCGACCATCCGCCGGATGCGGGTCGAACTGTAAACTTCATCGTCAGTCCCGACCGGTTTGACCACTTCAACACCAAAGCGATACTGTTCACCAAGCCGCGATAACAGTTCAATGTCGCCGCGGCGTCCAGCCCCGAAGGCGTAATCAAAACCGACGATGATGTGTCGCACACCGACCTGTTCAACCAGTACCCGGGAAATGAATTCCTCAGCTGTCAACGCACTTAATGCGGCGTTAAAAGGAAGATCGAGCAAGACATCAACCTGCGACGCGGCGATCAGGCGTTCTTTCTCGTCGCGGGTATTGATCAAACGTGGCGCACGTTGCGGGGCGATGATTTTAAGCGGATGCGGATCAAAGGTCAGCACCACGGCATCACCGTCGTATTCGGCAGCGCGGGTCACGACCCGTCGAAAGAGTTCGCGATGGCCAAGGTGAACGCCGTCGAAATTACCGATCGTCATGACCGGATTGCGTAACGCACCGGTCAAATTCTCCAAAGTTCGAATTATCCGCATCATCTCACCATGGTAGCGTGGTGACAAAAGAACGTCCAGGCGGCGTTGACAACAACCCTCTTCAATCGACCACCAGTGAAAAATCGATCTGGCGGCGATCACTATCAACCTGCGTAACCATTACCCGGCAGGGATCCCCCAGGGCAAAGATGCGCCGACGGCGGGTGCCGACGAGGCGTTGACGCTCCGCCTCGTAGAGGTAATAATCGTCATCCAGATCAGCAATTTTTACCAGACCGTCGATCAGAAACGTGTCAAGCTCGACAAAAAAACCGAAGGGCTGGACGCTGGAAATCACCCCCGCAAACTGATTCCCGGTGTGTTCAGCCAAAAATTGACATTTCTTCAACCGCAGCATGTCGCGCTCTGCCTCCATGGCCCGTCGCTCACACAGTGAAGTTTCTCCCCCCAGCCGTGCCAGCTCTTTCCCTGCTGTATAGCGACACGTTGCGCCGCGCAGTGCGGCGCGCAACTGACGATGGATAAAGAGGTCAGGATAGCGTCTGATCGGAGAGGTAAAATGGCAGTAATGTGATAATGCCAGCCCGAAATGGCCCAGAGGTTCTGGTGAGTAGCGGGCCTGGCGCATGGCTCGCAACAGCGCCCGATGCAAAATATGTGCTTCAGGCTGACCTTCTGCCGAGGCCAGCAGCTGCTGCAATGCGAGCGGGGTAACGTCACCGGCGGCGACAGCGAGTCCGTAATTAAGGTAGGCAGAAAACTCCCGAAACTGGTCAAGGGCGGCAATGGTGGGCGGTTCATGCACCCGATAAAGCACCGCAAACTGGTGATCCACCAGAAATTTTGCCGCCGCCTCATTGGCAACCAGCATAAATTCTTCGATCAAGCCATGGGCAATCGTCCGCTCACTGCGTATAATCTGTTCGGGACGACCGCGCAGATCGAGAATAATTTCAGCTTCGGGCAGATCAAAATCGATGCTGCCACGGCGCCGCCGCAATCTTTCCAGTCGGCCTGCCAGCTCCGCCATCAGCGTGAGTTGCGGACGCAATTGAGCCACCGCCTCACGCACAACGGCGGCGGACAAACAGGCAAAAACGTCGGTATAAGTCAGGCGCGCATGGCTGCGAATCACAGCTTCATCAAAACGTGCGGCAAGGGTTTCACCGCTCGCTGACAGCAAAATTTCGGCGACCAGCGCCAGACGGTCAACCCCCGGTTGCAGTGAGCAGATGCCGTTGCTCAGTGCCTCCGGCAACATCGGCAGGCAGGCCGCGGGAAAATAAGCACTGGTTCCTCGGCGGCGAGCTTCAAGGTCGATCACTCCCCCCTCGTCAACATAATGAGCGACATCGGCAATGGCAACCAATAATCGCCAGCTGCCGTCAGCTTCACGGGTCGCCAGTACCGCATCATCGAAGTCTTTGGCGGATTCTCCGTCAATCGTCACCAAAGGAAGATGCCTGAGATCCCGCCGCCCCGCCAGCTCTTCTTCCTTCACCACAGAGGCAATCTGTTCGGCGGCCATCATGACCTCAGCCGGAAACTCGGTCGGCAGCTCAAAACGGCGGGCGATGCGGAGCATTTCGATGGCGGGATCTGACGGATCACCCAGCACCTCAATGATCTTTCCGCGCAGAGCAACGGTCCCGGCAAGGGGAGGAAGGATTTCTGCAACAACCGCCAGACCGTCATGGGCCACTTTGCGCTCGTCCGGTGCAATCATCACCGGCTGAGACATGCGCGGATCATCCGGGATGACGTAATATGTCCCCGATTGTTCACAATAGCGGCCCACAATCTGCGAACGCTTTCTGGAGAGGACCGCGTCAACCCGACCGCGTAACCGCCCGGATCTGCCCGGTCCGCCGAGTACCACGCTCACCTGGTCACCATCGATAGCCCCATGCAGGTCGCGGCCACTGACGTAGATATCGTCCCGCCCCGGCGAGGCGACAAAACCAAAGCCATCGGGATGCACGCTCAGCTCCCCCGCAATGCACTTACCACGACGGGGCACCGCGTAACGCCGGTTCCCGAGCAGAACCAGTTGCCCGGAGGCGACCAACTGGTCGAGTGCAGTACGAAGAAAACTCCGTTCCCGGCTTGAAATCCGCAACATCCGCTGAATGTCTTTTAAGGAATGAGAGCGTCGGGCACTGACAGGAAAAAGACGCATGATATCATCTGAAGTAATTTTCTTCATCGCATCAGTCCCCGACACCCCTGCATTGTGCAGCTATCTCCGGGCAAGGATTCAAGAGGCAACAACGGCACCAAGACCACGCTCCCAAAGATGTTTGCCGAATTTCCAGTAACCCGCCACATTGTTCAGTCGTGAATCCTCAAGCATGACGTCAGACTGGAGGAGCTGTCCGTGAATCAACGGCTGGAGATATTTGGCCAGCACCGCTCCACCACCACCGGTAATCACAATCGCGTCGATGTCCCAATCATCTGCCCACAATCGATCAACCTCGCTGGCCACGGTATTGGCCAGTTGTTTGAAGACCTGATCGACCAGATTGGTCAGTTCGTACTCCTGCCCGCGAATCTTGATCGAACCGGTTTCGACTGCGTTGTAAAGGCGGTAAAGTTCGACGTTGACCCCACTTTTTTCGCGAATCTTCCCGGCAATCACATTAAAGGCACGGGAAATCCCGGAGTCGGTCGTCCGGCTACCCCGCTCGGAATAACGCATTTTGTCCGAAACGGTGTAGTCCGAAGTACGAAACCCGACATCGATCACGCCAATTTTTTCATGCACCAGCCGTTTGTCACCCAACTCACCAAGATCGTTGAGCATCAGATTAAACAGCGAACCGAACGGCTGGGGAATAACGCGCACCTTGTTGATATTGATCGTCTTTTCCTGCCGCTGTCCATTTTCATCGATCAAGGCGATGGCGTGATTACCCTGCAAGATTTTGGCGAGATCGTTTTTGTGCCGCCGGTAATGGCCAATCGGCAAGCCGGTGACCAGATTCACCGGGATGTGGCTCCCGGCCAGGCGGGCAGCCGCCGCCAAGGCCAAGGTTTTGGCAAACTGGGTCACGAACTGGTCCTGGTCAAGGGTAAAGAAGCGCACATCACTCTGGCGCTCCGCCAGCTCACCGACAAAAAAAGACGCCCCGTCAACTTCGATCTGGAGATGTTCCTGCGCGGCGCTGCCGGCAAGGATCTGTTCCTGAAATTGCAGTTCTTTCGCCTCGCCGAAAACCGACTTGTAAATCAGCGTATCACGGCCATTGGTTGCCTTGGTAAAACCAAAACCAATATCGATCCCGAGAATATCCACAGTACCTCCCGTATCCAGCACAAACAGAAAAATAGCTGTAAAATCAGAATATTAAACGGTAAACACTATATGTCAATCAGCGCAGACAGACAAGGGAAATTCTGCACATGATCACCGGATTGTGCATTGACAAAGAAGTCAATTCACCGGATAGTGCAACAAAATTAGAGAAGGAGTACTCCATGGCACGGATTCCCGTTGTTGAACAAGATGATTGCATCGGCTGTGAGGTCTGCACGCAGATCTGCCCCGAGGTCTTTTCGATGAATCATGCTATCGAAAAATCGACGGTTCATAATCCCCAGGGAGCGTCAGCTGAAAAAATTGAGCAGGCCATGGACAGTTGTCCGGCGGCCTGTATCTACTGGCAGGAGTGAAGGCGACACCAACACCCTCTCCGGATCACCTTTTGGCCGACGGCAACATCAGAAAGCTCTACGGCTTTTCCTTCCTCAAGATGTTCCTGCTGCCAATGGCGATTATCACCCTCTACTGGCAGGATCGGGTGGGGCTCAGCCTGACCGACATCATGGTTCTGCAAGGGATCTTTTCCCTCGCCACCCTGCTCTTCGAATACCCCTCCGGCTACATCAGTGATCGCATCGGTTACCGCCGTGCCCTGCTGATCGCGTCCGGCATTGGGATCTGCGGCTGGGCGGTCTACACTGTCGCCGATACCTTTGCCCTGGTGATGGTCGCGGAGATTCTGCTCGGCGCGGCGTTCGCCTTTATCAGTGGTTCCGATACGGCGCTGCTCTTTGAGTCATTGCGCTGGACCGGGCGGGAAGAGGACTATGCACGGCACGACGGACGCATGGCCAGCTGGGCCCAGACCGGCGAAGCCTGCGGAGCACTCTTTGCCGGAGCGGTTTACGCCCTCTCCCCGACCCTCCCCTTTCTGATTCAAGTCGGCATCTGGACGCTGGCGTTCGCGGTGGCCCTGACCTTATGGGAACCGCCGGTCAAAAGCGAGCACCATCACCCCAACCATCTGCGCGCGGCAGGTGAAATTATCCGCTACGCCCTGCATGACAACCGGGCTTTGCGCGCTTCCCTGTTGCTCACCACCCTCTTCGGGCTGGCCTCCTTCTATCCGGTCTGGCTGATTCAACCGTATCTGCGTGAGGCAGGGACCCCGCTCATCTGGTTCGGTCCAATCTGGGCCGGAGCAAACCTCACCGTGGCGCTCTTTTCATTTCTCAGTCAACGGGTTCATTTTTCGTTGGGGGACAGCAAACTGGCGCTTCTCTGCGGGGGATTAAGCGTGGCAGGGTATCTTACCCTCGGCTTTTACGGCGGAATATTCTGTTTTCTCGGCTATTATCTGTTGACCGCCATGCGCGGTCTGCAAGGTCCGTTTTTGCGTCATCATCTGCAACGCCACAGCAGCCGCCATAACCGGGCCAGCATCTTGTCTCTCAAGTCGCTGATTTTCCGCCTCGGCTTTGTTGCCACCGGCCCGCTGGTCGGTGTTGGCGCGGATCGATACGGTACCGCGACGGCGTTTCTGCTCATCGGCGGCTGCCTGACCCCGCTCCTGCTGATCCAGTTGCGCGATTTCCGTCGGCAACTACGCTGAAGCGCCGCGCGCCGCTCCGGCGATCACCGCCTGTCCGAGCGCCAACCCGCCGTCATTCGGTGGCACCAGCGCATGGGTCAACACCTCAAAACCGGCCGCTTCGAGCAAGACAACAGCACGCTCCGTCAGATAGCGGTTTTGAAAAACGCCGCCGGACAGCGCCACACCATTAACCCCTTGCGCCTCGCGAACCCGCACACAGGCGGCAACGAAAAGCTCGGCCAGCCCATTATGAAAACGCGCACTGATCGTCCCCGCCGGGGTGCTGGCCAGGACGTCGCTGACCACGGCGCGGATCACCGGCAATGAATCAAAAATCATCCCGGATTCCGTGGTGATGATGGCAAAGCTGTAGCTTTCGTTTTCAGCGTCATTGATCGCCTGTTCCAGCTCCAGTGCTGCCTGCCCCTCGTAGCTGACAACCTGGCGCAGACCAATCAGCCCCGCCACGGCATCGAACAAACGCCCGCAACTGGAGGTGAGCGGAGCGTTGATTCCTTGTGCCAGCATCTGCAGCAGAAGCTTCAATTCTCCGCCGGAAAATGCGCTGCCCAGCAGCGGTAAATCGGGGAGGTCGTCACCGTAGGCAGCAACCAGCGCACTCAGCGCCATGCGTCGCGGTTCTCTGCTCGCGGCATCGCCGCCAGGCATCGCCAGCGGGCGCAGGTAGCCGAGGCGGCGGAAATCGCGGCAATCGCCGAGCAACAGTTCCCCCCCCCAGAGCGTACCGTCGGAGCCGTAACCGAGGCCATCACAAACAATGCCCATGGTCGGCGCAGTGACCCCGTTTTCTGCCATACAACTGACCAGATGAGCATGATGATGTTGCACCGCAATCCGCTCTACACCATCGAGTTGTTCAGCAAAGCGCGTACTGTAGTAATCAGGATGGAGATCGTGGGCAACGATGGCCGGTTCGACCGCGAGCAGGGTTTTGAATGCGGCAATCGCCTGTTCAAAGCCATCACAGGCGGCCGCGTTGGCCAGATCACCAAGATGCTGACTGAGGTACGCCGCGTCACCGCGCGTCAGGCAAATCGTGTTTTTCAATTCGGCTCCCAGCGCCAGCACGGATGGTTGTCTCTGCGCCAACACCACACTGCGCGGCACATACCCGCGCGAACGACGCAACAGCAGCGCGCGCCCCGCCATTATGCGGACGATGGAATCATCGACACGCGTATGGATGTCACGATTGTGACTCAGAAAAAAATCGGCGACCGATCCCAGGCGTGCCCGCGCTTCAGCGTCACGGTAGGCCATCGGCTCATCGCTGAGATTGGCACTGGTCATCACCAAAGCTTTAAACCCGGCGGCGAACAGCACATGGTGCAGCGGGGTATAGGGGAGCATCAAACCAAAGGTGTTATTACGCGGCGCCAGCAACGACGACAAACCATGGTCCGCACGTTGCGCCAGCAAGACGATCGGCCGTTCAACCCCGCCAAGAAGCTTCTCTTCAGCCGTGTCAAGGCGGGCAATGGCGTGTGCCGCGGACAGGTCGGCAACCATCAGTGCCAGCGGTTTTTGATCACGCGTTTTGCGCCGCCGCAGTTCCGCCACCGCCATATCATTCGCCGCATCAACCGCCAGATGGTAGCCGCCCAGCCCCTTGATCGCGACGATCTTTCCCGCCCTGAGCAGCTCGATTGTCGTGGTTAACGGCTCGGCAAGTTCCGCCCCCGCGGCACTGTGTAAACGTAATTGTGGGCCACAAACGGGGCAGGCATTCGGTTGCGCGTGAAAGCGCCGTGAAGCGGGATCCTCGTATTCAGAGCGACACGCCGGGCACAACGGAAAATCGCGCATCGTCGTCAATCCCCGATCGTAGGGAACGCCGGTGACAATGGAAAAACGCGGTCCGCAATTGGTGCAGTTGATGAAGGGATAATAGTAACGGCGGTCGGCAGGATTGAACAGTTCGTGCAGACAATCGGCACAGACAAAGGTGTCCGGGGATATTTCCGCCGTACGCGCAGCGGCATCTTCACTGGCACGAATCGTAAACCTGGTCTCGCCCGTCGCTGCCTGTTCGATCACATCACAACGATCGATGCGCGCCAGGGGGGGCAATTCGTCAACCAGGGCAACGGCGAACGCTTCGATCTGCTCGGTCCTCCCCTCAACCTCGATCGTCACCCCGTGACTGTCGTTCAACACCCAGCCGGTCAATGCATGTGCAGACGCAATCCGGTAGACAAAGGGACGAAAACCGACCCCCTGTACAGTGCCGCAAATAATAAACTGCTTGCGTATAATCATCGTTTCGGGGGAGGAAGAGTCACCCCTGCTCGGCAATACACCGCTCCGCCAAAGCCACTTCATCCTTGCTGCCGATAAAAACCGGAGCGCGCATGTCGATGTTGTCCGGAACCATATCAAGAATCCGCGATTTTCCGTTTGAAGCCGCGCCACCGGCCTGCTCCATCAGAAACGCCATTGGATTCAGTTCGAACAGGACGCGCAATTTTCCCTCGGGGGTGTCGTTTAAATGAGGATAGAAGAAAATTCCCTTCCCCTTCATCAATACCTGATTGATATCGGGAACGAAGCCGCCACTGTAGCGCAATTTGGATCCACGGGCCTCAAGTTGCTCGACAAAGCTCCGCACCCCCGCCGTATACTTGTTGCGCTGGCCGCCGGGCGAATAGATACTGCCGCTCGCACCGACCTGAATATTTTCGCGTGTCAGGGTGTATTCCATCAATTGATTCATATTGAATTCATGCACCCCGTCACCGGTACTCAATACCAGCGTCGTGCGCGGACCGTAGAGGATATACATCGCCGCCGCCTGATTACATCCCGGCTGCAACAAATCGCACCCGGCATAGATCGAAACGATTGTTCCGACCGCCAGGTTGACGTCAACCAGCGAAGAGCCGTCAAGGGGGTCATAGGCCACCGAGAACTTCCCTTCGCAATCGGGAGACAACGGCACAATCTCCGGTTGTTCCTCAGACACAATATTGGCAACCACCCCGGAATGCGCCAGCCGCTTGCGCAAAATACGGTCGGACAGAACATCCAGCGCCAACTGTTCCTCACCATAAAGGTTCGAGGTCCCGGCCACGCCGAGATCACCCGTACGGATTGAATTAACGATATATTTTGAAGCGTCAGCGATCTCGCAAATAACCCGGGTCAAATTCCGGTCGACATCGCGTTCACGTAAAAAATGCCTCAAATTAATTTGAAATCTGGTTTTTCCTGCTTCGGCCATTGACCCGCTCCTTAAAAAGTGAAATGAAGGATAAACTTGCAAACGCAGGCAGTTTAAAACAAAACACTGTACGGGGCAAGCAAGAAGCAGCACCGGACGGCGCTCGATTCACTACTTTTCAGTGCTTGACGGCACGACTGATCCTGCTATGATGTAGGATCATTGTTGTCTAAAATGGAGGAAATAAATGAACGATTTCAAGGATTACAAAGAAGAGTGGAAAGAGTCGACGGAAAAGTTATGGGAAGCGACGCGCAATACATTCAAATCAGCGACGCATCGTGCCGGTCAGTACAAAGACATCGTACAAAAAAAGATCGACATGGCCTCGATTCATAAAAAAATCACTGCCGCTCATACCGACCTGGGAAAGTTCATTGATGACGCCCGCACCGCGGACAAGAAAAACATTCTCAAGGACGAAATGGTCAACGCAATTTTTCAGCGGATCGACGATCTGAAGCAGGAAGCCGCCAGGCTCGAAGAAGAAATTCAAATGCTGCGCGAAACGGAACCGGTGCAAGAACCGTCGACCGATGAGCCGACGCCCACCAATTCCGCAGACGAAGAACCGCAAGATCAGCAGAAGTAGATTCACTGCTGAATCGGCGCGGTGTTGACATCTTTCGGGCCGTGCCAATGCGCGGCCCTTGTTCTTTAGAGCAGCGGAGCGCTACTGCTGCCGAAGGTGTGTGATGCTTGAAATTACCCCGGATCTTATCATCCCCGAGAGTGAGATTACCTTCAAAGCGGTACGTGCTCAAGGTGCGGGAGGGCAGAACGTCAACAAGGTTTCCAGCGCGGTGGTGCTTTTTTTCGACATTCACGCATCATCTTTACCCGACATCATCAAGGCCCGCCTCCTGGCGTTGAACGACCAGCGCATCACCCGTAGCGGGACGATCATCATCAAGGCCCAACCCAGCCGCAGTCAGGAAATGAACAAGGAAGATGCGCTTGACCGCCTGCGTTCCTTGATCCTCAGCGTAACCGTGGAACAAAAAAAACGGCGCCCGACCAGACCGACCAACGCCTCAAAAGCACGTAAAACAGACGCAAAAGTTAAAAAAGGGTACATCAAGGCGTTACGCGGGAAAGTTCGCGAAGATTAGGCCGGGAGGATTTCGATGCAAACTGATCTGCACGATCGTTACGCAAGAATCGCAACCGCACTCGCTGAAGCATCCACACTCATTGTTACCGCCGGTGCCGGCATGGGGGTCGATTCCGGGTTGCCTGATTTTCGGGGCAGTCACGGCTTCTGGAACGCCTACCCCATGTATGAACAGCTCGGTATCAGCTTTATCGGCGCCGCCAACCCGGAACATTTTAACCGCGATCCGGCCTTCGGCTGGGGCTTTTACGGTCATCGCACCAATCTCTATCGCGCGACTGATCCCCATCACGGCTTTGCGCTGCTGAAAGACTGGAGCCAACGTTTCAACCTTGACACCTTTGTTGTCACCTCCAATGTGGACGGCCAATTTCAAAAAGCCGGATTTACCGAGGACACCATCCTCGAAGTCCATGGCTCGATCCATCATCTGCAATGTACCACTCCCTGCTCATCGAATATCTGGCCGCACAATGAAGAGATTCCGGTCAATACCGAAACAATGCGGGCCGGACACATCCCCGCCTGCCGCCACTGCAGAACAACGGCCCGTCCAAATATTTTGATGTTTGGCGATTATGCGTGGATTTCAAACCGAACCGCCCGCCAGGAGGAACGTTTCGACTCTTTTTTGCAACGCAACCACAACCGCCCAACGGTCGTCGTCGAGCTCGGCGCGGGGACGGCTATTCCGACCATTCGCTTCCTCAGTGAACGTCTCGGGGAACACCCCGATGTTCTGGTCGTTCGCATCAACCCGCGTGAACCCTCAGTCGCACCACCGCATATCAGCTTACCGGTCGGAGCGTTGGCAGGGTTAAAAAATATTAATATTTTTCTTGACGGCCGCATTCCCCCCCAAAAAGAACTTGAAAAGACCTCATGATCTCGGTTATATTTCGCGGATGTTATTACTTTTCGGATGTCGTTCACCCCACAACGTTTTTATTTGAAGGAGGAGGCTTTATGGTTTTCAGCAAACGTTTCACGCTCCAGATGCTTGTCATCGCCATTGTCCTGTGCGCCACCCCGGCACTGGCACTCGACACCTTTATGGTTGGACCCCGCGCCATGGGAATGGGCGGAGCCAACGTCGCCTCGGTCGACAATAATACCGCACAATATTACAATCCCGCCGCCTTTGGTTTCTTCGGCAAAATGGATGCTAACGGCAAAAAGTTTGCCAGTGACAACAACAACCTCGGTCGTAAAGACTGGGGTCTGGCGATTAACGGAGCAGGGGGATACCGGCTGACCAACGAATTTGGCACCTATCTGGATGAGTTGGCGGCTATCGACTATCAAGCTCTGAGTAATAATGGTGTACAAACGGCCAGTGACCTCGCCGATCTGATTAACCTGGTCAGTAGCATTTCCGGACTGGATGATAAAGGGAACGCTGTGACTACCAGCGTCAACGGTGGGCTTAATTTACGGGTTGGGTCGTTCGGCATTGGTGTTCACAGTTTTGTCCAGGCCGCGGGGCAGGTCCTGAATGTCGACACTCAAAATCTTGGCTTTGCTTCGACGCTTGACTATAATTCTGCCATTCTGAGTACGAATATCATCGCTGCCGAGGCAGGAGATGGTCAACAGCTCGTCATTACGTCCGACATGGGAGCACAGTTGCTCTCAGCGGGCTACAATTCAGCAGCGATCCAGTCGCTCGACTATGTCGCGCGCCAGGAAGGAATCGACCTGGCGACGTTGAACGAAGCGGTCGAGTTGTTGGCGAACATTGCCACCATTGCGAATGATCCAACAGCCGGTGGTGAACTTGCGAACAACACCACCACCGTTCAATTGAACGGCTTCGGCCACATCGAAGTGCCGATTACCTACGGTTTCAACTTCGGTGAAAACTTCGCCGCCGGGGTGAATTTCAAATTGATGAGAGGCCGTGTTTACGGCACCCAGGTGCTCGTCTTTGATGAAGATTCCGGTGGCGTCATGGACGATGCTGAAGATGATTTCAAGGAAACCACCTCTTTCGGTGTCGATCTTGGACTGATGGCCCGTTTTCCAATGCTCAACATTGGTCTGGTCGGACGTAACCTCAACAAACCGGAATTTGACGGCTTCACCAAAACCACACTGCTGTCTAACGGTCAGACGGTGACCGCGACCTATGCCGACGTTACCCTTGACCCCCAGGTGACCGCCGGGATCGCTTTTATGCCGTTTGAAACCCTGACCCTCGAAGTTGATTACGACCTGACCAAAAACGACACCGTGCTGACTCGCCCCGGCTACACCTACCAGACCCAGAACTTGTCGGTCGGGCTGGAGTGGGACGCCTTCCGTTTCCTTGCCCTGCGCGTCGGAGCGTATCAAAACCTGGCCGAAAGTGACGCCGAGATGAATTTCACGGGGGGGCTTGGTCTCAACCTCTGGGCAGTGCGCCTCGATATTGGCGGTGTTTACTCCACCGAAGAAGTTGAATACGACGGCGACAAGGCTCCCAAGGAGTTGCAAGTTGCCGGGATGCTCAGCATTGACTTTTAATGATTTGTTTGCGGTTTAAAAAAAGCCCCCTCAATCGAGGGGGCTTTTTTGTTCGTTTCATCTCTGCTTAAAGAATCACCAGTTGTTCGTCGGAATAGGTCAGATGACGCAGGCCATCATCTTCCACCCAGAAGGTGTTTTCGATGCCGACCGCGCCCAGTCCCGGAAAAACAGCCTTCGGTTCAAACGCAAACGTCATCTTGCGTTCCAATGCCTGATCCTTGAATCCTCGGGCGATAAAGGGGTATTCATCAATCTCCACTCCGATGCCGTGACCGATAAACGAGACCTGCGCCCCGGCAGAGCCCATAAAATAGTCTTTGTAGCCAAGTTCACACGCCAGGGCGTAACATTCATCATAAATTTCCCCCCAGATGGCACCGGTTCTGGCAATCGCCTTCAATCGATTCTGGATCTGGTACATATCCTCATAGGCCCGCAACAATTGATCCGGCAAACCGCCAATACAGAAGATGCGCGTCTGATCAACCAGATAACCGTCGAAAGCCCCGGCAAAATCGATGGTGATCGGTTCATTGGCGCAAATCTTCTTGTAACTGCACCCCTGACCGAAAGAGGGATTGAGTCCGAGCCCGCCGAGCGGGGTGTCGATGTAGGCGGGAACGGCACTGTCCGCGCCGGAGAAGATGTGACCGTAGAACAGTTCGGAATTAAACCCGCGCATGCGGGTGATCCCCTGGTGCCCCTGCCGACGCGCTGTAGCTTCGAGTTCGGCGGCCAGCTCCAGATCGGTCATGCCGACGCGAATCACTTCCCTGGCCCGCTGGCAGACGCGATCGACCTGCAGGGCCGCGTCCTTCATGATGTTGATTTCGTAATCCGATTTGACCGCACGTACCCGGCGGATCAACGGCGTAGCGTCGCTATAGACACAGCCGGGCAATGCGGCCTGCAGTCGCTGATAAAGAGCCACCGGCAACACATCGAGCTCCAACCCGGCAGTCTGCGGCAGGGGCAGGCCGAAATCGCCGAGAATCCCCGGCAGATCGCGCGGGCTTTTCAGCGGCACGACGTGCTCCAGACCACACTCCATCCGCGCCCGAGCGGCATCCTTGCGCACCAGGTAAAGCGGTGCGCCACTGACCGGGACATACAAAATCCCCTGCTGAACCGTGCCGGTAAAATAAAACAGATCGGCATTTTGCAGCATCAGCACCGCGTCAACATCAGCACCGTCCATGAATCCCTGGAGCTTCTCAATTCGCGTGGCTAATTCCGTCGCCGGAGTGATCCGCATTACAACCTCCTGATACTTATTCATTGATTTGCAGCCATGGCCGCGTCAGCCGCACAAGGATTCAGCAACAAACCATCCGACCAATCTATTTTGAAAGGGGGCGCAACGTTCCCAGATACGCCTTGATTGCCGACTGGTCCTCAGCTGCCAAACCAACAAATTCCAGCCCCATCCCGACAGGATAATGTGATTGTTTACGCTCACTGGATGAATTCACCCAGACAACGCGTGCCCTGCAATCGATCGGGGCAGCCAGCATTGCCAGTAAAAAACTTAATCTGATTTCCGCGCCAACCGGTTCGATATGGGCGACTTCGATGAACATCCCCCGCTCGCTGATATTGAGCGAATAACCACGCATCAACGGGGTTCTGGACGAAGAGAATTGAACCGGCAGATGCCCCGAATAACGTGATGATTGCCGCAGTGGAACATGAAGAAACTTGCCGACAGAATCCAGAAAGCGACTGCGATCAACCGGCTTGAACAATATTTCGTCACATTTTGCCTGAAGACAAAGCTCTATATCCCGGTCATTACCATCTTGAGTGACCATCACTACCGGGATAAACTTTAATGCGACATGTTCCTTGATGCGGCGGCAGCACTCGTCACCATTCATCTTCGGCATAAAAAGATCCATAAAGATGATATCGGGACGTTCACGCTCCGCTACGACCAAGGCCTCCTGACCGTCGTTCGCGGTGAAAACATCAAAATCATCCTTCCGAAAAAATGATTTTTCAAGTTCGATAAACAATTGCACGTCATCGACCAAAAGTACCCGTTTTTTTCCCTCCAACATAATAACACTCCCCTCTTAGAGCCTATCCAACGATTGAAATCTGTCCGCGAACATGCCATAATCCCGACCGTCTGAAAAGAAGCCGACAATCACAAAAACCTGTCAACATGATCAACCTGACCAGTGAGCATCACCGCCATGACTACAGCTTGGGAACACATCCTCTTTTTCAGCATCCTGGCGGCTTTGGCCTTTCTTGTCGGCACCGCCCTGGTCTGGACCAAAGAAGCGTGGTGTCGCCGTAACACTCCAGCATTGCTGGCCTTTTCTGCCGGGGTTATGCTGGCGGTCAGTTTCACCCATATTCTCCCGGAAGCAACGGCGCTGACCACATCAGCCAACTACATCTTTCTGTTGACGTTCGTCGCCTTTTATGCTCTGGAACAAATGCTGGTACTGCACCCTGACCGTGAAGGGCTGTTGCACTCCGACATCGACAAACCGAACAGCCACGACGCTCATTGCGCCAATCCCCACCCGCTGGGCGGTATTGCACTGGTCGGCATGAGTCTGCATTCCCTGCTTGACGGCCTGATCATCGGTGTCGGCTTCGAAATCGACCTGGAAATCGGGATTCTCTCCACCCTTGCGATCATCATCCATAAACTTCCCGCAGGGGTCTCAATTGCTTCCATTCTCCTGCATTACGGCTATCGCAAAGCAAAGGCTTTGACCTTTACCGCAATCGTCGCCTTCTCCACTCCGCTGGGAGCGATCTGTGCCTACCTGTTTTTGAAACACCTGCCGCTCACGGTTCTTGGTATGTTTATGTCGGTGGCCGCCGGTTCATTCATCTACATTGCCGCATCAGATCTGATTCCGGAATCTCACCGGGAGCGAGGGGCCAAGGGGGTGATCGCCCTGCTGGGGGGGATCATTGTCGCGTTGGCGGCAGGGGTGTCTCCCTGAGTTCTGTCAACGGGCACAATCTGATTCGGCCCCCTGAAGTTTTTCAATCGCGTGCTTCAAGACCGGCAATACAACGGTGAGGTTTTCACTGACCCCCTTGGGACTCCCGGGCAGGTTGATAATCAGGGTACTGCCGCGAACCCCCGCCAGGGCTCGTGAAATCATTGCATAGGGGGTTATCTTCAGACTCGCATGGCGCATGGCCTCAGCCATCCCCACAACCTCGTAATCGAGCAACGGAGCGGTCGCCTGCGGAGTTACATCGCGCGGCGTCAGCCCCGTCCCCCCGGTGGTAACGATCAAATCAAGATGTTCCTCATCACACCACTGCCGCAACTTCGCGGTAATCGTCTCCTCATCGTCCGGCAGCAGTTCATAGTGACTCACGACCCCCACCGGCGCGAGGAGCTCACGTGCAATCCGTCCGCTTTCATCAACCCGCTCACCACGTGAACCTTTGTCAGACAAGGTCAGAACGCCAATGCGAATCATGCTGACCGATCCACGCTTACAGGGTCAGCAATCGGCGCCACCCGATCTCCCGCACGTATTGCACCGCCGACGACAACCCGCGCAAAAATTCCTTCACGTGGCATGACGCAGTCGCCAGCCTGATGATAGATTGCGCAACGCTGGTGACATTCCTTGCCAATCTGGGTCACCTCGACAACCGCCTTGTCACCCAGCGCCAATCGTGTGCCGATCGGCAACACCGGCAGCTCAATACCACGGGTGGTGATATTTTCAGCAAAATCTCCGGCATGGACATCCAGTCCGGCAGCACACATCTTGTCGATACTTTCCTGTGCCAGCAGACTGATCTGGCGATGACCGGGACCGGCGTGACCATCGTTGGCCAGTCCGTGTTCAACGACCAGCTCGCCCACCGGGATAGACTTTTTTCTTTCCCCTTTGGCCGCACTGCGACAAACGGCGACGATCCTGCCTGAAACGTTTTCCATGAAAGCTCACATTTTCCTGGCGATATCCGCGACTTTTTTTCGTGCCGCGTTGACCAGTGCTTGAGAAACACCTTTACTCTTCGCCAACTGCTTCAAATCTTTAAGCGTCAATACGTCCATATATTTGAGTGCTTTTGGCAACGGAGTACGCGGGTGAACAACCAATGCTTTTTTAATTTCCGGGTTTTTGACCCAATCTTTCCCCATGGTGATCAAGCGAATGAGCTCTTCATTTGACGTTTTCAGACGAGCGACGGCCAACACCTCACTATCAGTGATCCGGGGATTTTTAATCGCAGCAGAACATACCAATTTATTTGAGTCTTTGAGAAAAATCGCCCGCCACTCCTTGTCACCGGTCAGTGCCATCTTGATCTTCTCGGCAATTTTCATGGTCAGGGCCTGCTGATATTTGGAAAGTTTTTCATCCTCAGTCGGCTCCCCCTCACTCGCAGTGACGGGGGTCGGCTCATTGTCAGCAGCATCGTTGTCATCATTTGCGTCGATTTTTGGGATCTCTGATTCTGAATAACGTTTACGCTGAGCATCGTCAAGCGACGGATTTTCAAGCACCTTTTCGATCAGCTCGGGGTATGTAAAAAACAATTCGTGTTTTTCAAGCAGCGCAATAATCTCCTGCGGAGCCTGTAAACAGACCGCTTCAAGCAGGGCGGGGGGTAATTGCGTGTGGGTGAGGAGTGCGTCAAGGATCGCCACCGAGCGCCAGCGAAAACGGGCCAAAAGAAGCAGCAGCCGGGGATGCAGAGCTGGCTCGGCGACAATCGCAGCGAGAATCTCGTCTTCGGGTAAGTGGCGCAGAGTTTTCCCCGCCTCCACCTTAACCTCGGGATCATTCCCCTGCCAAAGAAGGAGCAAGGCAAGGAGCAGATCGCGGCCATGCAAATCGAGTTCTGCCCGGGCGGCCTGCAGGCGCACCTGACGTGAGACACTCCCGGCGACCACACGAGCCACCCCCTGCGGCACCCTGATTCCGGCTGAAGAAGAGCCTTGTATCACCAGTTCACCGCTTGCTTACCGGTAACTGCCAAGTTTACTGACCTGCGCATCAAGCCCTTTCTTGCGGGCTTTGGCCGCAGCCTGATCAGCTTCTTTTTTCTCGACAAACTGGCCAAAGCTCACCTGCTTCAACGTTTTTACAATCGAGACCTCTTCCTCTTCTAGCAGGATTCCCCGCGTGTAGAGATGATCGGCGAAGCGTCGTCCGGTATCGATGTTGAAGAAGCTGCCGACATAAACGTGATATTCCGCACCAACCTGGAGATAAAATGAGTCTGGCGCGACAGATTTAAGCTGCTTGACCCGCGCAACCGCAGCCGCCTTATCCGGATAAACGTCAGCCCGCAGACGTGTCATGTTGACCGCCTGGCGGACCTCGGTCACAACCGGGTCAAAACCAAGTTTGCGAATGACATTACGTGCTTTTTTCACCGAGTCGGGGAGCAAGAAGGTGCCGACCTGCACGGTATAATGCCCCAACTTCTGCTTCTTGACAGCGGGTTTGTCAGCAGACTTGACCGGCAACACCGTGGTGACCGGCTGTGGTTTGACCGAAGACACTGCTGTCGTTGCGGCAACCGTTTTTTGAACCGTCGGTTTCGACGCAACAGCGGCCACCGGTTGCACTGGAACCTGCTCTTCAACAACCTTTTTTGTCTCCGCCGTCGGCACCGGTTTGACGACAGCCACCGGCTTTTGCGTTGACTCAGGCGGTCTGGGTATCGCCTGCTTTTGGACTGACGAACTTTCCGGCTTGACAATCGCCTGCCGTTTGACCTGCTGCGTCAAAGGAGCCTGTTGCGCAGGTTCTGGCATCCCCGGAATAATTCCAAGGTAAAAACTGGCACCGACGCCGAGGACAACCAGCAGGAGCAACAATACCAGCAATCGTGTCTGAGACCCTTTGCCGCCAGCGCCCCTGGACGCTTTTGTCTGCTGCGATTTTTTTTCTGGCGTCTTCCCGTCAGCAGGCTTTTTCTTGAGACTCGGAAATTTCATGGCCAACCTCTGTAAAAGGAGAGGCCGAACCGTCAAGACGGCCCGGCTCTCAGCTCATCGTTATTCCTGATTTAATTCCGCAATTAACTTCGCAGTCAGATGCGAAGGGACTTCCTCGTAGTGTGAAAACTCCATACTGAAAAGTCCACGGTCAGAAGTCATGGAACGCAGCTCCGGCGCATATTTAAGCACTTCTGCCATCGGCACCTGAACGCCAACGACCTGATTGCTCCCCTGCGGATCGACGCCGAGAACCTTGCCTCGCCGGGAATTCATGTCTCCGATAACATCCCCGACGCACTCATCGGGAACGGTAATCTCCATCTGCATGATCGGCTCCAGAAGCACCGGTCCGGCACTCTCCGAGGCCCGTTTAAAAGCCATTGAACCGGCGATTTTGAAGGCCATCTCGGAGGAATCGACCGAGTGGTGCTGACCGTCGTAGAGGGTTACGCGAACATCCTGAACCGGATAACCGGCCAGCATCCCCTTGCGCAACGTTTCCTGAACCCCCTTATCGACAGCCGGAATGTATTGCCGCGGCACAACTCCGCCGACAACTTTGTCAACAAATTCGTAACCACCCCCCCGCGGTAGCGGTTCAACCCGGATATGGACATCCGCAAACTGGCCACGACCGCCTGACTGCTTTTTATGTCGATAGTGTTGTTCGACCGACTTTTTCAACGTTTCCCGGTAAGGGACCTTCGGTTCCTTGAGAATGACATCGACACCAAACTTACGTTTCAATTTCTCAATGGCGACTTCGACATGCACCTGCCCCATCCCCGAAAGGATCATTTCTTTTGTTTCCTCGTCGCGTTGCACCTGCAAGGTCGGGTCTTCCTCCATCAACCGCTGGAGTGAACTCATGATCTTCTCTTCGTCCCCTTTACTTCTGGCTTCCAGAGCAAAGGAAATCACCGGCTTGAGTGCCATCGGACTGGCAAAAACGATCGGTTTTCCTCCGTCGCACAGGGTATCCCCCGTGGCGGTTTCCTTGAGCTTGGCAACCGCCACGATATCCCCTGCGAACGCTTCGCTGACCGGTTTTTGCTTCTTCCCCTCCATCAGGAAAAGCTGGGAAATCCGCTCCGTGCATTCCCGGTTGGGATTATAAACGACGGAATCGGACTTCAACGTCCCTGAGTAGATCCTGAAAAGGGTCAGTTTCCCCGTATAGGGATCACTAATTGTCTTGAACACCATCGCCGAAAAAGGTTCGTTCGCATCGGGCTCACGCTGCACCGCCTCCTGCGTTTTGGGATTGATCCCGATCTGCGTGCCCTTGTCAAGCGGTGAAGGCAAACAACAAACGATATAATTGAGCAATTGACGGATACCAATATTCGCCGTAGCGCTGCCGCACACCACCGGAGTAAATACCTGGGTCAGCGTTCCTTCACGCAATCCTTGCAGAACTTCATCGGTGGAAAGCGTTTCTTCCTCAAGATATTTCTCCATCAGCGCATCATCTGACTCCGCTGCGGCTTCAACCAGAATGGTCCGTAGCCGCTCAGCTTCATCACGATATTCCGCAGGGATTTCCGTTTCTTCGTAAGTCCCCTTTTCGTCGAATTGAAAAATGCGGGCCTGCATCGAAATCAGGTCAATAATCCCCTGAAAATCGCTTTCCTGTCCTATCGGCATATTGACTGCCACGGCCCGGGTGCTGAGCGTTTTTTCTATATCATCAACGGTTTTCAGATAATCGGAGCGTTCGCGATCGAGCTTGTTAATAAAAACCATCCGCGGGACTTCAAACTCCTCCGCCCATTTCCAGAGGGTTGACGTCTGGGCCTTGACGCCGTCAACCGCCGAGACAACCAAAACCGCACCCCCCAGGATGCGCAGACAATTTCGGGTATCATGGAGAAAGTTCGTATAACCGGGGGTATCAACGATATGCAGATCATGATCCTTCCAGTTACAGTGATGCAGGCTCGAACTGATCGTGATCTGCCGCTTCACCTCTTCCGGTTCAAAATCCATCGTCGAAGTCCCGTCATCGACATGCCCCAGGCGGTCAGTCATGCCGGTATTGAACAGAATTGCCTCGGTCAACGATGTTTTCCCCGCGTCACCTTGCCCGACAATACCAAGGTTCCTGATATGAGACGTCTCGATCTTTGCCATGCTCGCTCCTTTCATTGCATCCCGCAAGGGACATTCAATAGAGAAAATGAGATGGATCCGCTCCTTGCTTCACATTACAACTGAACGCTGATCTTCTTCCGGTCATGAACCGTCAACGATTCTATCATTCGACGTTAACGGTGTCAAAACGCTGTTTGTTCCTCTGATAAATAATTCGCAACCCGTCCAGCGTCAGATCTACATCAGTCACGCTGATCGTTCGTGATGCGGCGGCAATCACTGCGGCCAGACCGCCGGTCGCCACCGTCAACGGTTCATCAGGTAACTCCCGCTGCATGCGTTCAACGATGCCGTCCACCAGACCGACATAGCCGTAAAAAATCCCCGACTGCACGCTATGTTCAGTATTTTTGCCGATCACCTGCGGCGGACTCTTGAATTCAACCCGTGGTAACTGGCGGGTTCGAGAAAAAAGGGCCTCGGCTGAAATACCGAGACCGGGAGCAATGGCCCCCCCCTCAAAGCAACCGTCCGCAGAGATACAGTCGAACGTCGTCGCGGTGCCAAGATCGACGACAATCAGGGAGCGGCGATATTTTTCATAGGCGGCAACGGCATTCACCAGCCGATCGGCGCCGACCTGACCCGGGTCATCATAATGGATTGGCATGCCGGTCTCAATGCCGGCGCCAACCACACACGGGGAACAGTTGAGATAACGACGACAGAGCGTTTCCAGCGTGTTCACCAGCGGGGGAACAACACTGGAAATAACCACCCCGTTCAAAGCAGCAAAGGGCAGAGCCGACAGTTGGAAAAGTTGGTGACAAAGGGCCGCATATTCGTCAACCGTACGCGAAACATCGCTCGTCACCCGCCAGCGGTGAAGCAGCTCATCATCACGATAGACACCGAGGACGGTATGGGTGTTCCCGACATCAATAACCAGCAGCACGCTTCTTCACTCCGCGAATGATTCGTTCAACGTTGTTTCGAAAGATATTCCATCTCACGACAAGCGCCGGACATCACCGGCAAGGATGCGTTCCCGTGGACTTGCTGCCGTCCGCAGCAGCAACGCACCGTCACTGTCCAGGCCAGTGACGGTGCCACGCCGCAAAATACCACGACAATCAACTTCAACCTCACTCCCGACCAGATCGCAGCCCTCCTCCCAGGCGCGCAATACCGGCTCAAATCCGTCCTGCAGGTAGTGCTGATACCAGTGATCAAGCCTTTGCAGCAATCGACGGGCGAAAGTCAGTCGCAAAACCGGGGTTCCGGTCTCCAGCAATACAGATGTTGCCGGATAACGTAAATCGGCAGGGAACTGGTCTGCGGTCATGTTGAGATTCACCCCGATACCGAGGATGACAAAGTTGACCCGCTCGGTCTCGGCATCCAGTTCGTTGAGCAGTCCGGCGACTTTTCGGCCCAGGAGCAGAATGTCGTTCGGCCATTTCATGGTTGGCAAAAGCGCCCCGCAGGCGGCAATCGCTTCACGCGTGGCAACCGCCGACAAAAAAGTCAGCTGACTTGCTTCAACCGCCGGGATCGGCGGGCGCAGAACAATCGAACCATAAAAATTCACCCCGGCCGGGGAAACCCATCCTCGGCCAAGGCGCCCGCGACCGGCAGTCTGACGATCAGCAATCACCACCGTGCCGTCCGCGCATCCGTCTTCCGCCAGGCGCCGAGCCTGGACATTGGTCGAATCGGTATCCTCAAAACAAACCAGCTGCCGCCCGATACGGGTGTTGCCGAGATCAGCCGCCAGTTCATCAGCGACGAATAAATCTGGCGTTTCCAGGAGCTGATACCCCTTCGAGCTCACCGCTTCAATCTGGTAGCCGCGCTGACGCAAACGCTCAACCTGCTTCCAGATCGCCGCGCGCGTCACCCCCAGTTCACGGCTTAATAGTGCCCCCGAAACAAACCCCGCAGGCTGTTCACGAAAAAGTTTAAGAATCTTGCCGGAAAGATCGCCGCGCGCCATCGTTGGCCGATTCAATCGAAAAGCAGGGAAATGTCGACGGCTCGATAGGAGTGCGTCAAGGCCCCCACCGAAATAAAATCGACGCCGGTCTCGGCGATATCACGTACTGTCTCAAGATTGACGCCCCCCGAAGCTTCCGTCAGGGCGCGTCCGGCAACCAGCTCTACCGCCTGTCGCAACGTCGCCAGATCCATATTGTCGAGCAGAATAATATCTGCTCCACCATCAAGGGCCTGTCGAACTTCATCCAGGTCTCGTGTTTCAATCTCGATCTTGAATGTATGTGGAGCATAATCTTTCGCCCGCTGCAATGCCGCTTCGATGCCCCCCGCAGCGGCGATATGATTTTCCTTGATCAGAATGCCGTCGTAAAGAGCCGTCCGATGATTGCGCCCACCCCCCATCCGTACCGCGTATTTTTCAAGGACACGCAATCCCGGGGTCGTTTTTCGGGTATCGACAATCGCCGCTTTGGTCCCGGCCACCGCGTCAACGAAGCGGCGCGTCAGCGTTGCGGCTCCGCACATTCGCTGCAACAGGTTCAGGGCAACGCGCTCCCCCTGCAAAATTGATGCGGCATCCCCCCTGATCCAGGCCAGAACATCCCCCCGGCGCACTTGATGGCCATCGCGGGTCAATGGCTCATAGTCGATAGCGCTATTTAATGCTTTGAAAACCTTCCCTGCAACATCGATTCCGGCAAGAGTAAAATCGTCCTTCGCCACCAGTTCAGCGCGCGTTTGTGTCGCGGGGGGAATCGTCGCGATTGTGGTCAGGTCACCACCACCGATATCCTCGTGCAAAGCATTACGAATAATCTGGTCAACAAGTGTCATTTTTCCCTCTGAATATGAAAATCATGAGTAATTTTTATAGCATAGAGGGAACATTCGTCGCAACACAAAAGCCGTGCGGAAACAAAGTCAACTCCTGCGTCCGGTCGTCAGACAGGTCTGATTTCGAGCTTTTCAGCCAAGGTCGTATTGGCCGTTTGCAACAGTTCCTCGCTGGCAACCACTGCCACCGCGCTGTGCTCCCGTCCGGCAACCAGATAGTGTTCAGCCACGGCAACGAGATGCTCATGATCGACGTCAAGAATGGCGGCGCGCATCTGCTGGCGCAGTTCACAGGTCAGCCCCTGACATTGGTTGGCAAACTCCCGCGCCCCCCGTCCGCCCGGCGAGAGCGGGCGGTCAAGATCAGCGAATACGGCGATGATCGCCTCTTTGACAGCGGCGTCATCAAAATCACCGCGCGCCGCCCAGCGGGCCGCAGCATCGTAAACATCAAGGGTACGCTGCACGTGCGGATCGCGATAGGAAAGGAGTGAAAAGGTCCCCCCTTCGGCGTTGTACCCCGCCATCCCCCCGTAGGCACCCCCCTTTTCACGAATTTCCCGATGCAGATAACCGGCCCGCATCAGTTTGGCCAAAACTTGCAACGGCGCGGCATCGGGATGCACATACGGAACTGCGGGAAATACCCGGGCAACATAACTGACCGGAACTGGAGCCACCCACCCGACCCGTAGCGACGCGGCATTGAACGGCGTGAGCGTCGCCGCGTGCGGTGTGCCGGGGGGGAACGCTGCAATGAATTCTTGCAATGGAGTCTCAACAACGGAAAAGTTTGCTTCCTCGCAAGTCACGGCAGCCGTCAGGTTTGCGCGGCAGAAAAGCCGTGCAGCGGTCTCCGCCAACATGCGCGCCGGTTCAGCCAGATCCGCCGTCGGCAGCGCCGCCAATTGTTTGAGCCGCTGAAAAAAACTGATCCCCGCCCATTCCTCGCGCAGACGTCCCGCGGCAAAAAGACCAGCCGCGGCAGAACGTGCCGCGTAACTGTGACCGGAACCAGGGATCGAATTTTCCAAACCGGTTTTCATTTGACCAATGATCGTTGCCAATCGCTCCAGGTTGGTAAAATCAGGGGCCGTCAGCAGGTCGCGCATAATCTCGTACAGCGTCTGTTGATTACGCGTCAAAGCCTTTCCGCGCACCGCAACCAGTCCGTCGAAATGAGTCAACGACGCAGGGGCCACCAGAACATCTGTCCCTGCTCCAACCCCACCAGTGCCCGCTTCGATCCGCGTTGCCATCTGCTGATAGTCGTAACCGGCCGCGCCAATCTGGTTAAGCAACGCACAACTCAATGGCACCCATGGCCGCAGCTCATCCGGCAAGCCGTCGGTGGTGAAATGAGCGGCAAAATAGCCGATCCCGTTGGTCGGCTGGTTAAAACGGTAAATTGGTCGATCACGGTAATCACAGCGCAGATAGGGAACAGCGATTTCCTCAGCCGGGATGTCGGCGAGGGCCAAGGTCGGCAGACAATCCAGGTTCTCTTCCTGTTCCTGCCCCCGTTGGAGCTCTGCGGCTCGCCTGACCAGCGCGTCACAATCTTCGGCTCTGAAGCTGGCCCGCACCGCGCTTAATTTCTCAGCCAAAGCCCGATCCTCCCGCGACTGCTGTTCCGGATCGGGGCGCAGCGTCAGGGTGACACGATGAGGGTTGTTGAGCAACTGGCGGCGAATCAGGTCTGCAAAGTAATCCTCTTGCGCCAGCCGGTCACGCAAGGCGCGGAAACAATCTTCAAGCTGCAACGGGGACAGCGGGTCATCACAATGCAGCCACGAGCCGAAAAGCCGCATCAACAGCGCCAGAGGGTAAGGATAATGGTCGCCACTGACCTCGCGTTGCGAAAATTCCAGTCGGTGCAATACGCCCTCGATCCGCTCCGGGGTGAACCCCTGCGCCACAACCTCTTCCAGCGTCTGGATAATCAGCTGCTCAATCGCCTCGGTACTGTCAACATGCGTCCCCTGCAAACCGGCTGCAAAGTAGGTACTGCGATAATCATCGTGGTAGCCGATCCCCGGAGCCAGTCCGCTCCCGAGTCCCGATTCAATCAACGCCCGATAGAGCGGCGCAGCCGAATTACCCAACAGCAGACTGGCAAGAACGCCAAGGGAGAAACATTCGAAACGGTCCTCAATATCGCAGGTCAGCCAGCCGATCTGCACAATCGTTTTGCGCTCGTCTGCTTCCCCCGCAGGGAGTGGAAAGGTTTCGTTGACGCGCACCGGTGCCGACAAACGCTGTTCACTCGCGATCTGGCTGTTGACCTTGCGCGCGCCGAAATGTGTGAGCACGCGCCCTTCAATCATCGCCAGTTGTTCTTCCAACGGAAAACTCCCGTACAGGAAAAACCAGGCATTGCTCGGATGATAATATTCAGCGTGGAATCCCTTCAGGGCCGCATGCGTCAGGGCGGGAATGTCACTCGGTTCGCCCCCGGAGTTGTGCCGATAGGCCGTCGTCGGAAAAAGGTGACGATGCAGACGGCGACTGACCAGCGAAGCCGGATCAGCCATTGCCCCTTTCATCTCGTTGTAAACCACCCCTTTGTATGTCAGCGCGGAGTGCGGATCGTCGGCTACCGTAAATTCAAGACGGTGCCCTTCCTGACAAAAGTCTTCTTCCCGCAACAGTGGAAAAAAAGTCGCGTCAAGGTAAATTGAGAGCAGATTGTCGTAATCTTTGCGATTCATGCTGGAAAACGGATAGAGCGTCCAGTCACTGGAGGTCATCGCATTCATGAACGTATTGAGACTGCGCTTGAGCATCGCAAAAAACGGATCGCGCACCGGAAAATTTTGCGATCCACACAGAACCGTGTGTTCGAGGATATGTGCAACGCCGGTCGAGTCTGCGGGCGGAGTACGAAAGCCGACCGCAAAAAGATTGTTCGGATCGGACGTCTCAAGATAGCTCAGACGAGCCCCGGTCACCCCATGGGTGAGACGCCACAGACGGGCATTAATTTCTTTCAAATCATGATTTGAATCGACGTGAAAACCGGCGTAACAGTCACCAACAGATAAAGATGTCATTCTTTAAAAACCTCACAGTGTGTGTAATTTCAGCAAAAGTGAAGTTTACCGTGTACACCGACAATGTCAGTAAAAAAATTGATATGTGGCAAAATAAAAAAACGGCCCCTCGAAAGGGGCCGAACAACAGAGGTGTAACACTATGGGGTGGAGCTGATCGACTGAGTCGATATATGTTTAATTGCGCGCCTGTTCGACAGCGAGTTCCGCTTCGGTAACCGGGACGACAACGTCGTCGGCAACCTTCGGGGGGGTCAACGTTCTGGCGATCATCGCGCCGATCAGCAGCAAGATTCCGGCGGCAGCAAAAGAAGTGGCAACGCCGCCAGTTTTAACGGTGATTGCTGCGGAGAGCTTGACCAGGACAAACGCCCCGATCCCCCAGGCCGAAAACAGGATACCGTAGTTCATCCCGTAATGGGTAGCGCCCCAGTAATCTTTGGCGAAGGAGGGGAAGAGCGATAAATTGGTTCCGTAATTGAAGCCCATGAAGGTCGCCAGTAACGTTACCAGAATCGCGCCACCGTTATTTCCGCCGACAACCCAGATTGCCGAAAACATCAACAACGCCTGAAAAACCAGCATGATCATCAACGTGTTCACCCGGCCAATTTTGTCCGAGAGAATGCCGGCGACAATTCGTCCCGATGCGTTGCCGACAGCCATCACGGCGACGGCGATAAAAGCGTATTCACCCATGCTTTTCTTGGCGATCCCGGCGACACTGCCGATGACCATCAAGCCAGCTCCAGCGCCAACAAAATAGGCAATCCAAAGTAGATAGAGCCTGTCCCATTCAAAGCAAACACCCTATCCATCCCGGCTAGCGGGACAAAATAATCCACTAAAGGAGG
>JARGFI010000039.1 GCA_029210745.1 Desulfuromonadales bacterium | reverse complement strand
TCTTCGTGCACCCCGCCGACAATCAATCCTAAAATCTCGGGAAATTTTGTGCGGAGTGAATCGATCGCCCGGATCAATGTCTCATAATCCTTCAACTGGGTAATACGCCCGACTGAAGTGACGACAAACCGCCCCGAGAGTTTATATTCAGCTTTAAACGACTGCATAAAATCGTCGTCGAGGTTATCCGGGTTAAAAGTATCGAGATCGATCCCACGCGGGATAACATAAATAATATCGTCCGGCACGCCGTAGTGCTGCTGGATATACGTTTTGATCGCCCCGCTAACACAGATCACCCGGTCACCGAAGGTCATCACCCGGCTGTAAGCATTGACGCTGTTGAAGCCGTGAACCGTGGTCACAAACGGAATACGTAAAGTTTTATTGGCTAGCCAGGCGAGCCAGGCCGGAACCCGACTGCGGGCGTGAATGATATCGGGGGCCAGCTGCCGCAACAGGCGGCGCAAACGCAGCACCCGCAGCGGCGCGGTGAACGGATTCTTGGTGCAGACATCGAAGCTTACATAGCGGCCGCCGTCCGCTTCGATCCGCGCCGCCAACTTGCCACCATGACAGATCACGATACTCTCATGCCCGCGTTTGACCAGTTCACGGCTCAGTTCGACAACCCCGCGTTCCACCCCGCCCTCATTTAATTCCGGCAAAAGCTGAACAATTTTCATTGCAAACCCTTTTTCAGCTCGACCAGAAGGTCGATTTTGGTGCGGCACTCTCCGACGGATCCGTCGAATCGATGCAGACAGTCGCGACGTTCCAATCCCTTGATCAGCGCGGAAAATTTTACTGCCGACCCGGTTGCAATCAGAGGGAGAATTTCGATCGCCGCCGTACCAAAACTGACCGCTTCACTGATCATCGAGGTTGAGTCTGCCGTAATGAAAACATAATCGCAGCTGGCCAGAAAATCAGGAATCGGATTCGCCGGATCGCCTGAATAGAGCCAGGTTTTAAAAAACTCGAATTTTAACAGCATCGCTTCAACTTCAGGAGGGGTCCGGCGTGAGGTGCTGACCACAACTTTATGCTCCGGGAATAATTTTATTATCTGCTCGATCTGTTTGCAAAGTTTCTTCGGCTCCATCGGAAACACTTTATTCGGGCCACCAATCACCAGTCCGAGATACGAAGATTCCGCCTCCGGCCTAAAAACAGCTTGCGGCCGCACCTTGCACAGATTGATCGGCAAGATTTGGATATTGGTACGGACCGGCGGCCGATCATGCTCCTGAGCGATAATCAGATCAAAGCCGCTGTAGCGATAGCCGCGCGGGAGCATAACGGCGACAGACCGCATCCCCAGTTTTGTTGCCAGAGTCCGGTTGGCATAATAGGTTTCGGACCCGGCTGAAACGATTGTCGTGCAACCTTGAACATCACCGCTCATTCTGAAAAGAGCTGTGGTGTAGAGCCCGATCCGGTCAAAAAGATACGACAGGCTCTTGCAGACGCGATTGTGAAATTTCACTTCGGCAACGACATAACCCTCCCCTGCCAGCTCGGCAAAGGCGATAGCCTGGTTAACATGCCCCGGCTTCCCGTCACTGAGAATCACCACCTGTCGGGGAGGTATCATCAGACCGGTTCAGCCTCGTCGATGAGCATCACCGGGATATCGTCACGCACCGGATAGGCGAGCTTGCAAGGAGCGCAAATCAGGACCGACTGGTCGGGGTCGGGAAGTACCGGCCCCTTGCATTTCGGGCAGGCAAGGATATCAAGTAATTCTTTTTTCAGCGCCATAGCGATCTTCCTTTAATAGTTTGAGAACCCGGTCCAGGGGGGGGAACTGATCCAGAAATTCCAGTTCGAGCCGCACCTGATAACACGGCACCGGAAAAGTCCGTGGAAGTTTAACCGCATCTTTTTCTGTCGTCACCAGAAAATCCGCCCCGTCGGCAGCAGCGATAAGGCGCTGTTGCAATTCATCGGTATAGTCGACATGGTCCGGGAAAGCGAATGTGGCCAGCAACTTTACCCCGGCTGCCTTGAGTTGCTGAAAAAACCTTTCCGGGCCGGCGATCCCGGCGAAGGCCACGACGTTTCGCCCCACAATATCCGCAAACGGCCGGTCTTCACCGGACAGCATCCTGATGCGCTCAGCAAGTTGGTAGCGACAGTGATAACTCGGCAGACGACCAACATCGACCGGCGATGACAAATCATCACAGCGGGTAAAAATCACTGCATCGGCACGCTTGACGGCAGCGGGGAATTCACGCAACAGCCCGGCAGGCAAAGGCCAACCATTAGTGAACGGTTGCCGCGCATCGAGTAACAACAGATCCAGATCGCGGGCCACGGCGTGATGCTGAAAACCATCATCGAGTACGATCACCTCGGCATGTAACTCTTCAACCACCAACCGCACCACGTCCCTGCGCCGCACCCCGACCGCCACCAGCGCTGCGGGGTTGCGTTGTGCCAGCAGATACGGCTCATCCCCGCACTGCTTTGCAGAGAGCAGCGGCCCACTGCCGCGACTGACCAGGGTCACCGGCCGGGGGCTGTTCCCGCCATAACCACGGCTGACAATGGCCACCCGGTAGCCGGCGGCAAGCAACCCGCTGGTCAGGTAATCGACCACAGGGGTTTTACCGGTACCACCGACAGCAAGGTTCCCCACTGCAATCACCGGTACCGGAGCCCGGTAACGCTGCCAGACTCCACTGCGATAGCCAAGCAGACGCAGCCAACTCGCCAAACCGTAAAGCATCCCCAGGGGAAGGAGCAGGACCCACAGCAACCATTCAAGCAGGGAGTGTGGGCCGACCAGCACCAGACGTCGATGAAAAGCCGTCCATTCGGGCATCTTCAGTACCTCAGTACCTCACGAACAACCTGCATGGTCCTGGCAGTCGCACCGGCATTCGCGGCAATCAATTTTGCGCCGGCACGTCCCATCTCGCTACGCAAATCCGGGTCATTGAGCAACACTAACGTCTGGGTAAAGAGTTCCTCGACATCATTGACCTGGACACCGGCACGACAGGCCATGACTTTTTCAGAAATTTCGCGAAAATTCTGCATATACGGACCGAACACCGCGACCTTCCCCATCAACGCAGCTTCAAGAACATTGTGTCCGCCGATAGCAACCAGACTGCCGCCGACAAAGACCACCTCGGCCAAAGCATAGATCTTGAGCATTTCACCCAGAGTATCGATCAGTAAAATTTCACCGGCTCGTAACGCTGTGCTGTGCGCTGTCAATTCGCTGCGCAACCGACAGGAAAGCCCTCTCTTGCGCAGATTTGCCGCGACGGAACGCGTCCGTTCAGGATGCCTTGGCACCAGCAGCAACACCAGCTCCGGGCGAGCACTCAACAGTTGCTGATAAACATCGACCACCATCTCCTCTTCCCCCGGATGGGTACTTCCTGCCGCCCACACCGCAAGATTTTCCGGCAGATGAAACTCTTCACGCACCTGGTCAAGGCGATAATCCGCCGCCCCTTGCCCTTGAATATCAAATTTCAGATTGCCGCTGACCGTCACTTTCGGTGCCGCAGCGCCCAGAATCTGCACCCGCTCGGCGTCGGCCGGGCTCTGCATGGCAAAGCGGGTGACCTTTTGCATCACCGGAGCAACCAGCAGCCTGGCGCGGCGATAGCGGGGAAATGAACGATCTGAAATCCGCCCGTTGACAAGGATCAGCGGAATTTTGCGGCGGTGAGCCAGACGCACAAAGTTCGGCCACAACTCGGTTTCGACGATGATCACCAGCGCAGGATTAATCAGGCGCAACGCCCGGCTCACCACCCAGCTGAGGTCGAAGGGGAAAAAGATTGTCAGATCAACGCAATCGATCTCATCCGCCACCGCCCGTCCGGTTTCGGTGACGCCGGTCAACAACAGTGTGTGCCGGGGAAATTCCTGCTTGAGTGCCTTGAGTAACGGCAGCGCGGCGCGGGTTTCACCGACCGACACCGCATGGACCCAGATAACGCGCTGGTTGCGGACCTTGCGTAATCGAGCTTCATCGTAAAATCCGAGTCGCTCACGGATCCCGCGCCGCGTCTTGCCATAACGCACCCCCCGCAACAGATAATACGGCACCAGCAACACCCCGATCAGCAGGGAAACAACGTCATACAGCAGATAAACCATAGTTCCTTAAGCGCTCTTCGGCAGCAACAACATTGTCAGCCATTGCCCCCTGAACACGTTCCTTGAAATCAGCAGACGATTCACCGTCACGCAGGGAGAGGGGTGCACCGAAGGCATAAACCCCGCGTGAAAAAGGATAAGGCAACAAGAACCGATCCCAGCTGTTAAAACGATAACCGCGACTGCACACAAAGGCCAGCGGAATGATCGGGCGTCCGGTCACCCTGGCCAATTGCACCACCCCGTCTTTCACCACGTGACGCGGTCCTTTCGGGCCATCCGGGGTAAGGACAAAATCGGTCTTGGTTTGCGCACAGGAAATCATTTCCTTCAGCGCCGCCCGCCCGCCCCGATGCGATGAACCGCGAATCGTCTCGTGTCCCAAAAGATGAATAACCCGCGCCAGAAAATCGCCGTCGCGTGACGGACTCACCAGCGCCACCGCTCCTGGTCCATCATAGGCCTTGACCATCAGCAACAACTGATCGTGCCAATAACTGAAGATCACCTGTTCGCCCCGTGCATAACAACCGGCAAGATGCTCTGTGCCGATAATTTCCGTCTTCATCAGCCGAAACAGCAGATGAATGACCGCCACCGCGAGATACGGAATAACCATCAACAATAATTTATTTTTAAATGATTTACCCAACTCACTCATCCCGGAACTGAATATCGTAAAGGCGGCGATAAAGCCCGCCCCCCTCCAGCAGTTGCTGATGACTGCCGGATTCGACCATCCTGCCTGCTTCAAGTACGACAATGCGGTCGGCGTTCATGATCGTCGACAGTCGGTGGGCAATGACAAAGGTGGTGCGGTTGCGCATCAGGTTGGTCAACGCCTGCTGCACCATCGCTTCGCTCTCGGTATCGAGCGCGCTGGTCGCCTCATCAAGGATCAGGATCGGTGCATCGCGGAGAATCGCCCGGGCAATACAGATACGCTGGCGCTGACCACCGGAAAGACGCAGGCCGCGATTCCCGATGGAGGTCGCGTACCCTTCCGGCAACTGGCGGATAAAATCGTCGGCATAGGCGAGCCGGGCCGCCTCCTCAACCTCGGCATCGGTCGCGTCCGCGCGTCCATAGCGGATATTGTCGCGGATCGATTCGTTAAACAGAAAGGTCTCCTGATCGACCAGCGCAATATTACGGTGCAGACTTTCCTGAGTTATCTCGCGCAGGTCAAAACCATCGATCAGGATGCGTCCGGCGGTCGGATCGTAGAAACGGCAGAGCAAACCGGCGATGGTCGATTTTCCGGCCCCTGACGGTCCGACCAGCGCCACGACCTCCCCGGCCGCGGCGGCAACGCTGAAATCGCACAGCACAGGCTCCTGGTCATAGGCAAAATTAACCGACTCAAAACACACCGCGCCCTGGGGCCGCTCCAGGGAGCGGGCTCCCGGCAGATCGATGATGTCCGATTTTTCCTCAAGAACTTCAAAGACCCGTTCCGCCGCGCTCATCGCCTGCTGGATCATGTTATTGGTCCTGATGAGACGTTTGAGCGGGGAATACATCAGCAGGATCGCGGCAAGCACCGAAAACAGCTCTCCCTGAGTCATCTCCCCCGACATCACCCGATCCAGACCGAACCACAGTACCCCGGCGACACCGCAGGCCGACAATAGCTCGATTATCGGCGAAGAACCGGCGTCGTATTTGATGACTTTACGCACAAAGCTGTAAAAACTTTTATTGACGGCGAGAAAGCGCTGCTTTTCCCGTTCTTCAGTACCGAAGGCCTTGATCACCTTGACGCCGGAAAAGGTCTGTTCGAGGGACGTCGTGAGCATCCCCATGGCAACCTGTCCGCTGCGCGAATACCCCTTGATCCGCTTACCGATAAAATAGGCCGGTGCGCCGGCGGCCGGAATGACGACAAAAGCGATCGCCGCCATCTTCCAGTCGGTGTAGAACGCCACCCCGGTCAGGGCGACCAGAGTGATCCCTTCGCGCATGATGGTGACCAGCACATCGGAAACCGCGCCCTGCATTAAGCCGACATCGTTGAGAATACGGGACATCAGTGTTCCGGTGGAGGTACGCGAAAAAAAGCGCATCGGCAGATCAACGGTATGACAGTACAGATCGTTGCGCACCCGCTGGATAACCAGTTGCCCGGTGGTCTTGATGAAATACTCCTGCACGTAACGGGAGAGTCCCTTGAACAGAGCGAACCCGAGAACCAGAAACGGCACCAGGGCGACCATCTGTCGATCACCGGCAACGATCAGCCGATCGACAAAAGGTTGCACCATTTTGGCAATCGCGGCATCGCTTCCCGCTACCCCCAGCGAAGCAATGATCGACAGGGCGATACGCCCCCGGTAAGGCCAGGCATAGGCAAACAACCGGCGGTAGAGGGTTGCACTTTGTGGATTACTCACGAAACCTCTTTCTGATCTTTGGCAGTGCACATTGACGCGGCAAGCGCCGCCACCCGCCGGGAACACCCCGGCCCACCGAGCCGTTGACGAACTTCGGCAAGACCGGCGCAGGCTGCCTGACGATAGCCCTCATCGTGTAACAATCGCTGGATCTCTGCGGCAAGAGCGGCTGGAGAAGCGGCCTCTTGCAGGAACTCGCGGGCGACCTCACGCCCGGCAACAATGTTGGGCAAACCAAAATAAGGGATCTTGACCAGCTGCCGACCGATCGCGTAAGTCAGCGCCGCCCCCTGGTAAATAATCGCCAACGGTGTGCCGACCAGCGCTACTTGCAACGTGACAGTTCCGGAAACACAGAGGATCGCGTCGCAGGCCCCGGCAACATCATAGATATTCTCTTCGACCAGGGTGATCGGGAGTCCGGCAGCGACCACCCGTGCGGACAGTCCGGAAAAATCACACCCTGGCGCGACCGGCAGCAGAAACTGCGTGGCAATCCCGCGTTCGACCAGCAGCCGGGCGCTCTCCAGCAGGGTATCGAACATGTAGCGGATTTCGCTGCCGCGACTTCCCGGGAAGAGGCCGACCAGCGGAGTTGCGGGATCAAGCCCCTGCGCCAGGATAAACTGACGCCGATCGCGGGTGCGCTGACATTCATCGAGGAGCGGATTACCCACATACTCCACATCAAGGTCGAATCCTTTATAGAGCTCCGCTTCAAACGGGAAGATGAGCGCCAGTTTGTCGACCCGCGCGGCGATCGTCCTGATCCGACCTTTTTTCCAGGCCCAGACTTTCGGCGCGATGTAGTAAAGAACCGGGATACCGGCCTGCCTGGCACGTTTGGCAAAACGCAGATTAAAACCGGGGTAATCGATCAGGATCACCAGGTCAGGACGCTGCGCTCCCCGCAGCACCCCGCGCAACAAACGAAATGCGCGCCAGATGGTCAGCAGCCGACCGAGAACCTCGACCAGCCCCATGACCGCCAGTTTTTCCGCCGGAAAGATAATATCGCAACCGGCAGCACGCATTTTAGGGCCACCGATACCAAAAAACGAGAGCCCAGGAAAGTGTTCCCGGGCTGCCTTGATCAGATTGGCCCCATGCAGGTCGCCAGAGGCTTCCCCCGCGACAACGAGAATCCGCTGACGATGATTATTGTCGGCGGCAACACTCATCATTCATTTCACTCCATCAATCGACTCAGCGGGCAATGCCTCGTTCACTGTTACGCACAAAGTCGGCGAACACCTTGACTTCAGGACAATCGCCCAGCTCGGCATCGATGCGTTCCAAAGCCTCTTCACCGCGCAGACCTGAGCGGAAGAGTAATTTGTACGCTTTTTTGATTTTACTCAGCGCATCGGAGCTGAAGCCGCGTCGTTTCAACCCGATAAGATTGATACCGACCGTCTTGGCGCGGTCTCCCTGGGCAATCGTGTACGGCGGGATATCCTGAACAACCATCGACCCGCCACTGATCAGGGCATGGGCACCGATCTTCGAGAACTGATGAATGCCGGACATGCCACCGAGAATCGCGTGATCGTCGACCGTGACATGCCCGGCAAGGCTGGCGTTGTTTGCCATGATCACATGATTGCCAACGCGACAATCGTGTGCCACGTGGGTGTAGGCCATGAGGAGATTATCATTGCCGATAAGGGTCTCACCGCCGCCGTCGGCCGTGCCGATATGCAGCGTAGTGAACTCACGAATCTTGTTGCGATCACCGATGCGCAACCAGGCTTCCTCCCCGGCATACTTGAGATCCTGTGAAATCGCTCCGATACACGCGAACTGGAAGATCTGATTGTCCTGACCGATTTCCGTCCACCCCTCGATCACCGCATGAGGGCCAACCGTGGTTCGCGCCCCGATGGTGACATTGGCGCCGATCACGGCATAAGGACCGATCTCGACACTTGCGTCGACCTGCGCCCCCGGATAAATTATTGCTGTTGGATGTATCATGGGCCGTCCTCTATTTGTCTGCAAACATTGCTTTCAATTCAGCCTCAGCCACCAATGTCCCTTCGACAAAGGCCTTGCCGGAAAAGAAGTAGATCCCGCGCCGCCGGGCCGTTAATTTGATCTCGATCCGCAGCACATCGCCAGGGACGACCGGTTTACGAAAACGCACCTTGTCGATACCGGAAAAATAGGTGACTTTGTCATCACCAATATTATCGGAAATCATCGCGCAGGCTCCGCCAACCTGAGCCATCGCCTCAATGATCAGCACGCCGGGCATAATCGGATGACCGGGGAAATGCCCTTGAAAAAAAGGCTCATTGATCGTCACGTTTTTGATTGCGGCCATGCTCTCGCCAGGAACGATCTCAAGGATCCGGTCAACCAGTAAAAACGGATAGCGGTGGGGAAGAACCTTCATGATTTCAGTAACGTTCATCGTCATTCTATTTGTTCTCCTCGATATTTTTTTCCAGCAATTCCAGTCGTTTTTTAAGTCCCCGAATTTCCTTGCGCAAATCCGGAAGGTTATTGTAAATCAAGGCCGATTTACGCCAGTCGCCGATCGGCATGGTCGGGAAACCGGCAAGCACCTGATTATCTGCGGCATCATTGGTTAACCCGCCTTTTCCGGCGACGGTCACGTTATTCCCCACGGTGATATGCCCGTTGACTGCAACTTGTCCACCGAAGGTACAATGGGCACCGGTTTGTGTACTTCCGGCGATCCCTGCCTGTCCGGCAAAGATATTATCTTCACCGACACGGGCATTGTGGCCAACCTGGACCAGATTGTCGAGTTTGGTCCCACGACCGATCCGGGTTTCACCCAGCGCCCCCCGATCGATACAGGTTGCCGCGCCGACCTCGACATCATCCTCGACCACGACGCTGCCGATCTGGGGAATTTTGTAATAACGGGCACCGTCCGGAGCAAAACCGAAACCGTCAGCCCCGATCACTGCCTGCGGTTGCAGGATAACCCGGTCGCCAAGGCGACACGCCTCACGCACCACCGCTCCGGCGTGCAACAGACAATCTGCGCCGAGCGACACATCATCATACAGCACCACCCCCGGATAAAGGATTGTACGCGCACCGATGCGGACCCCGGCGCCGACGTAACAGCCGGGATAAATGGTCACGTCCGTGCCGAGAACGGCATCCGGGGCCACCCAGGCTCCGGCCATGACGCCGCGCACCTGCGGTGCCTTGACGTGCAGCACAGCAACGATCCGCGCGTAAGCCAGATAAGGGTTGGCACACACCAGTAAATTCTTGCCCGTTGCAGAGACTCCCGGAGCGACGATGATCGCCGCCGCGCGGGTCGTGTTTAACTTGGCAAGATACTTCGGATTGGCGATGAAGGTAATATCCTCCGGGCCGGCAGCATCGATGGTCGCCACAGCGGCAATCTCGACATCGTCCGCACCAACAACCTCACCACCGACCGCCATTGCCAGTTCACTGAGTTTCAATGCGTCTCTCCTGGCTACTTCTTGACCGATTTGTCATACGCCTTGATCACCTCGTCAGTGATATCGATCGCGTCATTGACATACAGCGCCAAAGTCTTTTCAAGAATCAGGTCGTACTGGCCATCTTTGCCGATCGAAGTCACGACCTCACGCATTTCCTCAAGAATTTTACGCGTGTGAGAGGTCTCCTCCTGCTCAAGTTCCTCTTGCGCATCTTTAGCAAAGCGCTGAAATTCTTTAACTTTTTGTTGAAAATCACGTTCTTTCTCAGCGCGCGCCTCGGCATTTAAGGCAAAAGACTGCCGTTTAAGGTCATCCTCCAGCTTTTGCAGAACCGACTGTTTTTCGTCAATTTTTTTTTGATATGCTGCAACCTTGGCAGCGATCTTTTCCTGCGCCGCCTTGCCGGCAACAGACATCCCTCCAGCTTTTTGCAAATCAACAACGGCGAACTTCCCCGCCCAGGACGTGGTTGCAATCAGTAACACCATGACGATCAAAACAATTTTTTTCATAATCAGACTCCTTGAACTTGTATTTAGTAAAAACCACCGATAGAAAACTCAAATCGCGCACGATCCTCATACTCCTTCGGATCAAGATTGTACCCCCACTCCAGACGCAACGGGCCCATCGGACTGCGCCAGCGAATCCCGGCACCGACACTGGTGCGCATCCCGGAAAAATATTCCTCCCCGCTCAGCCAGGCGTTACCGGCGTCAAAAAAAAGAACACCTTTCAACCCCGCCTCCTTGAGCAGCGGAAAAATATACTCAAAATTAAAAAAGGCCTCTTTCGTCCCGCCGATAAAATTATAACTTTCGGACTGAACCCCAAGACTGTTGACCGCAACCGTTCGGGTTCGCGGACCAACCTCCCGCGAGTTGAATCCACGGAGGGTGCGAATACCGCCCAGATAGAAGCGTTCATCGATCGGGATTTCATTGCCACCGAGCTGTTGCAGATAACCGATTTGACCATGAATAGAAAAAACCGTTTCCCACCAGGCCGGATAATAGTGACGATAGTCAGCGGTATATTTTACAAACTTTTCAGTCCCGCCGAGTCCGGCGAATTCAATCGTTCCTTCCGATACATAACCGCGACTCGGATCGAAACGGAAATCGGTTGTGTTGCGGGTCAGCGATGCAGTCACCGACGACAGAGTGGACAGCCCTTCCTGTTCGCTGATCAGAAACGATGCATTGTCGGCAACATCAAAAATTTCTTTTTCTTCATAACGATAGGTTAAAAAGGCACGCGTTTTGTCCATCACCGGAAAACCGAATTTCAGCGCGCCGCCAGTACTTTGCTTAGAAAATTCGGTCCATTCACGTTCCGTTTTAAACAGATCGAAACCGATCGTCAAATCGCTGTCAAGGAAACTCGGATCGAGCAAACCAACCTGATAGGTTGTACTGTTACTGCCGAACGCCCCCGACAGGTTGAGCTTCAAGGCCATCCCCATGAAGTTATCCTGGGTCACCGAACCCTGCCCGATGAGGTGATCGACCGATGAATAGCCCGCACCGATACTGAAGGTTCCGGTCGGACGTTCCTGGACAGCGAGATCGATATTCATCAGATCACGCGTCGCCCCTTCAGCCGTCGTCAAATTGACTTCATCGAAAAAACCCAGGTTTTTCACCTGCGCCTGACTTTCTTTCATCTTCGTCGCGCTGAACAGTTCCCCTTCGCCAATCGTAAATTCGCGGCGGATAATTCTGTCTCGGGTCTTGGTATTCCCGCTGATATTGATACGATCAACCGTCACCTGAATGCCTGGATCGATATCGTAGGTCAGCTCGATTTGCCGGGTGTCCGGATTCACTTTGGTCAACGGCGCAACATTCACATACGCGTACCCTTCATCGGCGTAAAGGTCGTTCATGGACAGCAGGCTGGCGCGGAGCTTCTCGCGGCTGAAGATGTCCCCGGACCGGAGTTTTGAAAGGCTCTGCAACTCATCGACCGGACGCATCAGGTTGCCGGTAAAACCGACATCTTCGACAAAAAACTGCGCACCTTCCTCAATGTCAATATAGATCGTTAAACCGTCACGCTGCTGATCAAGTTCGACTAACGGCTGTTTGACCTTAACCTGCACGTAGCCCTGGTTAAAATAGAGATCGGCAATGCGTTCAAGGTCGCCGTTCAGAACATTCTCGCGATAGGTACCGCTTCCTGTCAACCACGAAAGGAACCACCCTTCCTTGGTTTCCATGACATCAAAAAAATCATCCTCATCAAACAGGGTGTTCCCCTCGAAAACAATCTTGTTGATCTTCACTTCCGGTCCTTCATCGATCCGCATGATCAGCGTCGCGTTGTTCCGCTCATCAATGTTCAACTCGGATGACACTTCCGAAGCGTAATACCCTTCTTCAACATAAGCGGCCTTGATTGCCTTGATACTTTCGCGCACCGCCTGGGGATCATGCCGCGAAGGGACCCTGAAGGTGATCAGCGCGCGCAGCTTGCTCTCATCAAGCTCACTGTAACCGGCAAATTCCAGTTTGCGAACCAGCGGCCTTTCAGTCACCTGGAAAACAAGCAACGACTGGTCACCATCGCGACGTTCCTGTGCATCAATATCAGCAAAATGTCCCAGCGCGAAAACAGCTTTCATGTTGGCATCGATCGCCGCCAAAGTCGTTTCTTCTCCAGCCTTGACCGTCAGCACAGCTTCAATTGTACTGGTCGCAATGCGACGATTTCCTTCAATCACGATGCGATCAAACTGGAACCCCGCCGCACCAACCACCGCAGGCACACCCACCAGCAACAGCAGGGCAAAAAAGCACTTAAACATATGATAAAAATGACTCCGCAAAACAATAACTATTCAGTAAAAAGAGTTCGGATTATAATGAACCGCTGATTAAAGCGCAAACCTAAACTGCCCCGCACACGGCAACAGCAAAATTCATTGCCCGGAGCTGACCACCCGGCCATCGGCCATCGATATCACGCGGTCAAGCCGGGCGGCAAGCGCGGCACTGTGGGTAACAACGATCATGGTCAGGCCGTACGCCGCATGCAGGCGATCGAGCAGGTGAAAAATCTCCCCGGAAGTGCCGCTATCCAGATTCCCGGTAGGCTCATCGGCCAGCAACAATGCGGGGCTCATCATCAACGCGCGCGCAATCGCGACCCGCTGTTGTTCCCCCCCGGAAAGCTGTCCGGGGCGATGGGTGCTGCGCGCTGCGAGGCCAACTTCCGTCAACAGCGCCTGCGCTCGTGCTTCCGCCTTACGCCGCGACCAGCGCCCGATCAGCGCCGGCATCATTACATTTTCCAACGCGGAAAATTCCGGCAGCAGTTGATGAAACTGAAATACGAATCCCATGCTGCGATTACGGAAGGCATCCCGGGCATGACCGTGCAGTGCAAACAAATTTTCACCGCGAAACAGCACCAGCCCTGAACTCGGTTGTTCCAGCCCCCCGAGAATGTGCATCAATGTTGTTTTCCCGGCACCAGAGGCACCGACAATCGCCACCCGCTCCCCGGCGGAAACCTGCAAGTCGACCGCAGACAGCACCTCGATGCGGTGCGTTTCCGTGGCAAACGATTTTGAAACATTTTCGATTCTGATCATTACAGATATCTATTCGTAGCGCAGGGCTTCAGCCGGATCCATCCGCGCCGCTCTCAGCGCCGGATAGACCGTTGCAACCAGACAGATGGTCATCGAGACCAGGCCGACAGTGACCACATCACTCATACTGACGACCGAAGGGAAACGCTCCATCCCGTACACCGCCTGATCAAAGATTTTTACCCCGAAGGTGTGTTCCAGCCACTTGATCAGGGCATCGGCATTTTTGGCCAGCACCACACCACCACCGATGCCCATGGTCGTGCCAAGGGTGCCGATCACCAGCCCTTCAAGAATGAATATCTTCATGATTCCGGCGGAGTTTGCTCCCAGTGAGCGAAGAATCGCAATATCCTTGTGTTTTTCCATCACCACCATAATCAGGGTTGTGGCGATATTGAACGCGGCAACCAGAACAATGATCGCCAGCACGATAAAGAGTCCGAGTTTTTCAAGATTAAGGGCCGACAACAGCGAACCGAACATGTCCTCCCAGGAGCGCACCGTATAAGGGAAACCGAGAGCCTTCCGCAGGCGTTCGGACACCGGGCGCGCATCGTTGAACGCTGCAACTTCGATCTCGATCCCGCTGACTTTTTCGCCCATTTCGAGAAAACTCTGGGCAATCGGCAGCGCCACATAGGCCAGATAATTATCCAGGAACCCTCCGCGCTGGCGCATCACCCCAACGACGCGAAACGGCTTCATCTTCGGCACCATGCCAAAGGGGGAGAGGGCGAACATCGGCGGGATCACATTGATCGTCTCGCCGAGAGTCACCCCCAGTGACATTGCCGCCTCAAACCCGATCACAATACCCGGCAGGCCAGACGGGTCGGCAAAGAGCAGTTCTGTAACCGGCGCGCCGTCCAGTGTCCGGATCTTTTGTGCCAAGACCTTATTGTCAGCGGCAATCCCTTTAACATTCACCGCCGCGACATTGCCGCGCGACAGGAGCATCGCCTCCTTGACCACGAAAGGGGTCACAGCGCGCACCCGATCAGTCTCACCAATCGTCTTCAGTAATTGGTCATTGAGTTTGACAGCCCCCCCTTGTTGCTGAACCAGCACGTGAGGAATATTGCCGAGGATCTGCTGCTGGACGCCGTCATGAAAACCGGTCATGACCGCAAGAACAACGATCAACGCCGCAACTCCGAGGGTCACGCCGATGATCGAAATAGAGGAAATAACAGAGATAAAGGTCTGCTTGCGCTTTGCTCGCAGGTAACGCAGACTGACAAACCATTCGTAATTCATATAACCCCAGAAAGCTTCCAGGTGATCAATTTAGCAGAGAGAACCATCGCGATATTCAATTGACCGACAGATTCTCCGGGCGCAATTGCGGAAACAGGATGACCTCACGAATCGATTGCGCATTGGTCAGCAACATCACCAGGCGGTCGATCCCGATCCCTTCCCCGGCCGTCGGGGGCAGACCGTATTCCAGGGCCCGCACATAATCCTCGTCCATCGCATGAGCCTCTTCGTCCCCCGCCTCTTTTTCCACCAGTTGCTTGACGAACCGCTCCTTCTGATCAACCGGATCGTTCAACTCGGAAAAGGCGTTGGCCAGCTCGCGCCCGACGATAAAAAGTTCAAAGCGATCGACAATCTCCGGGTTGTCATCGTTCTTGCGCGACAACGGCGACACTTCGGTCGGATACTCGGTAATAAAGGTCGGGTCCCACAATTGCGGTTCGGCAACCTCGTCAAACAATTCGGTCAGCAATTTGCCGTGTCCGATATTGTCGTCAAGGTCGAGACCGAGTTGCTTTGCGTAGGCCAGACAGGTGTCCCGGTCCTCAAGCTCTTCGAGTGACAGGGCACCATAGCGGGCGATCGCTTCACGCACCGTCAGCCGCTGCCAGGGCGCGGTCAGGTCGACGTTGCGCTCGCCATACGGGAAGGTGAGCGAACCGACAACTTCCTGCGCCACATGACAGATCAACTCCTCCGTCATCTGCATCAGATCATGATACGTTGCATAGGCCTGATAGAATTCCATCATCGTAAATTCGGGATTATGCTGAATCGAAATTCCCTCATTACGAAAGTTGCGATTAATCTCGAAAACCCGCTCAAAACCACCGACCACCAGCCGTTTAAGGTAGAGTTCCGGGGCAATGCGCAGGAACAGGTCCATCTTCAACGTGTTGTGATAGGTGGCAAACGGTTTCGCGGTCGCGCCTCCGGCAATCGGCTGCATCATCGGCGTCTCGACTTCCAAATAGTCGCGCTGCTGCATAAATTCACGGATCAGAGTGATGATCTGGCTGCGCTTGCGGAAGACGTCCTTCACCGACGGATTAACGATCAGATCGAGATAGCGTTGCCGGTAGCGGGTCTCAACATCGGTCAGGCCATGCCACTTTTCCGGCAACGGCAACAGCGACTTGGTCAGTAGCCGGATGGAACCCGCCCGCAACGACAGCTCGTCGGTTTTGGTGCGAAACGGTGCGCCGGACAAGCCGACAATGTCCCCCAGATCAACCTTGCGAAACACCTCGAACGCCTCGTCGCCGAGCTGATTTCTGGCCACATAGACCTGCAACCGGCCACTGCGATCCTGAACCTGGATAAAGGCGGCCTTGCCGAAATCGCGCTTCGCCATGATCCGGCCGGCAACCGCATATTGCGCTTGACTCGTCGCCAGCATCTCGGCACTGTCATCGGCATGCGCCGCATTGACCTGCGCGAGAGTATGCGTCACCTTGAAGTCGTTGGCGTAGGGATTTTCGCCCCGGGCACGTAATTCAGCAACCTTTGCCAGGCGCTGAGCTTTCAAATCACTTATTTCATCCATTGCTATCTACCTGTTTTTTTAAGATTTTTTCAGTCGGTCACCATATACCGCTCAGCCCCTCAAGTCAAGGACAAAGGCCGGCCGCAATGATGAAAAAAGGGCGATTCCACAATGGAAAACGCCCTTTAAATTGAATACTTACAGCCATCATGAACGGCTCAGCAGATACGCCTCAATGAATCCCTGCAAGTCACCATCCAGAACTGCGTCGGTATTGCCCGTCTCATAACCGGTGCGATGATCCTTGACCATCCGGTAGGGATGAAGAACGTAAGAGCGAATCTGGCTGCCCCAGCCAATCTCCATCTTGTTCCCCGAAATCACGGCGGCCTCTTCTTCTTTTTTAAGGCGTTCCTGCTCGTAGAGACGGGCTTTAAGCTGCTTCATCGCCGTCGAACGATTCTTGTGTTGCGAACGTTCACTCTGACAGGCAACGATAATCCCGCTCGGAACATGCGTAATACGGATCGCCGAGTCGGTTTTATTAATATGCTGCCCCCCTGCCCCGCTGGCGCGAAAGGTATCCACCTTGAGGTCCTTGTCGTTGATCTCCACTTCGATATCGTCGGAAAGCTCCGGAAAGACAAAGACCGACGAAAAAGAGGTATGACGCTTGGCATTCGAATCGAACGGCGAAATACGCACCAGGCGATGAATCCCCATTTCGGCACGCAACCAGCCGTAGGCATAATCGCCTTCAACGGTGAAGGTCACCCCCTTGACCCCGGCCTCATCGCCCGGCTGATAATCGGTCATTTCGGTTTTATACCCCTTCTTCTCGCAAAAACGCAGGTACATGCGCAACAGCATGTCGGCCCAATCCTGCGCCTCGGTGCCGCCAGCACCGGCGTTGATACTGAAGATCGCATTGTTGGCGTCGTGTTCCCCCGAAAGCATCCGGGCGAATTCCATCTGACCGACCCTGCGTTCCAGATCGGGGAGCAGTTCACAAATTTCAGTCAGTGTTGCCTGATCATCACTCTCCTCGCCAAGCTCGACCAGCAGCAGCAGGTCTTCCAGTTCAGCGTTGCAGTCATTCCATCCGGCGATAATTTTTTGCAGCGAGGTCCGTTCTTTGAGAACCTCCTGCGCCGCATCCCCCTGATCCCAGAAACCGGGGCGCGCTATTTCCGCTTCGAGTTCGGCGACCCGTTCTTCCTTCGCCTCAACGTCAAAGATACCCCCTCAGCTCAGCGAGCTTGCCTTGTAAATCCTTCAATTGTTCTTTCTCTTCGCGAAACATGGATAAACCTCATCAAGTTAAAGTGGCGGGGATTATAGCGAGATGGTCCGGATTGGGCAAGGGGAATTAATGAACTGCCCGGATACCCGCAAGCGGGTTTACGGTGCTGCCGGTCAAAACCCCGGATACCCGCAAGGGGCATCCCTACAAAACCAGTTCGCGTCCGGTTGGTCGTTCATCGTAGGGGCACCCCTCGCGGGTGCCCTGGGTTGCGGGTCGAAAGAATCATTGGTGGTCGATTGACTTTTGCAGTTGAAGGTTGAATCATAAACCGGCTGGTTTCGTCCCGCCAGTCGACATCCTTTTGCCCGGCAGCAAAAGGATGCAAAAGTGCCTTTCGCTCGCAGCGGATATGGTGGTCCCGTATCGCTGTGACGTTCCGGGGCGACGTTCCGTTGACAGTATACGCAACCTTGCATTTTAATTCCATAAACTGTCCCCGGAATACCATCCATAAACTGTCCCCGGAATACCATCACAATTACAAAATGACATCAGTCGACAAGGCAGCAAAAAATGTCGAAAAAGCCGTTGCTTCACCGGTTAATTCTGCTAGAATCCAAGGCCTTACTGACCGATCAGGAGCACTGCATGTCACGCCGATTACCTGCCGAATGGGAAGCACAGGATGGAGTCCTGCTTGCCTGGCCGCATAAAAATACCGACTGGGAACCGCTCCTCGCCGACGTCGAGGCTACTTACTGCGCGATCATCGGGGCGATCCTGCGCTTTGAGACGGTGTTACTGGTTGTCGACTGTGCGCCAACGGTCAGCGTCAAACTGCAAAGCGCGGGGATCGATCTCGACCAGGTGCGTCTCTACGAAATCCCGACCGACGACACCTGGGCACGCGACTTCGGACCGCTCACCGTTATGAACGACAACGCGCCGCGCCTGCTCGACTTCACCTTCACCGGTTGGGGAGGGAAATTTCCCGCCACCCAGGACAACGCCGTCACCCGCGCGTTGGCAAAGCAAAACGCTTTTGCTCGGCTGCCACTGGAAACGGTCGATCTGATTCTGGAGGGGGGCGGCATTGAGAGTGACGGCCACGGCACCCTGTTGACCACGACCGCATGTCTGCTCAATCCGAATCGCAATGCGCAGCTGGATCGCGCGGCGGTCGAGGCGGAGTTGACGCGATACTTCGGTGCCAAGCGGATACTCTGGCTCAATCACGGTTATCTGGCCGGTGACGACACCGATTCGCATATCGACACCCTGGCGCGCCTGGCCCCGAAAGACACGCTCGTCTATCAATCGTGCACCGACCCGGCCGACGAGCACTACGCCGCTCTCCAGGCGATGGCGGCAGAGTTGCGGGGATTTCGCACGATGGAGGGCGCGCCCTATCGGCTGCTCCCCCTCCCCTGGCCGCGCCCCCGATACGACGCGGGCGACCGCCTCCCGGCCACCTACGCCAACTTCCTGATCATCAACGGTGCGGTACTGGTGCCGACCTACGCGGACCCGGCGGATGCAGCGGCACTGGCGGTTGTCGCCGCCGCGTTTCCGGATCGCGAAATTATCGGCATCAACTGCTGTGCGCTGATCCGACAGCACGGTTCACTGCATTGCGTGACAATGCAACTACCCCGAGGAGTGCTACGATGAACACCTTGAACGTCGCGTTAATTCAGACCACCTGCAAGGAAAATCGTATCGAAAATATGCATTTACTCGAGCAGCAGATTCATCACGCGGTTACCCAGGGGGCACAACTGGTCGTTCTTCCGGAACTGCACAACGGCCTTTATTTCTGTCAGACCGAAGACCTGACGCACTTCGATCGGGCCGAAACAATCCCCGGACCGTCGACCGACCGCTTTGGCGAACTGGCGCTGGAACTTCGCGTGGTTCTGGTGATCTCGCTGTTTGAGAAACGGGCGGCGGGGATTTACCACAACACCGCCGTCGTCATCGAAAGTGACGGCACCATCGCTGGCACCTATCGCAAGATGCATATCCCCGACGATCCCGGCTATCATGAAAAATTTTATTTCACCCCCGGTGATCCTGACTTTTCGCCGATCAAAACCTCCGTCGGCACCCTCGGTGTCCTGGTTTGCTGGGATCAATGGTACCCTGAAGCGGCCCGCCTGATGGCCCTGGCCGGAGCGGATATGCTGATTTATCCCACCGCTATCGGCTGGGACCCGCATGACGACGAAGATGAACAGCAACGTCAGCTTGACGCCTGGCGCACCGTGCAACGCGGTCACGCCGTTGCCAACGGGCTGCCGGTCGTCGCCGTTAACCGGACCGGATTCGAAACTGATCCAAGTGGCGCAACCGCCGGGGCACAGTTCTGGGGAAACAGTTTTGTTGCCGGGCCACAAGGTGAACTGCTCTCTGCTGCAGGGGGCGACCCTGAAGTACTGATCGCCGCCATCGACTTCAATCACAGCGAAAAAGTCCGGCAGATCTGGCCGTTTTTTCGTGATCGTCGGATTGACGCCTATCACGACATCCTGAAACGCTACCGTGATCAGGAACGTGGAAAAGGATGATTTCAATGAATAGTGTACTGAATGACATTGAAGTGCGGGTCCTTGGCTGCCTCGTTGAAAAAGATCTGGCAACCCCGGAATACTACCCGTTGACCCTCAACGCCTTGACCAACGCGTGTAACCAGAAATCGAATCGCGACCCGGTCATGGCCCTGGCAGACACTGATGTTCTCCGGGCGCTCGACACCTTGCGTTTCAAGGGCTTCGCCATGGAAGCGGGCGAAGGGGGACGGGCGACCAAATATGCTCATTCCGTCGATGCCAAGCTGCATCTCGATCCCGACGAACTGGCGTTGCTGACAGAGCTGCTGCTGCGCGGGCCGCAGACCCCCGGCGAGCTGCGCACGCGCGCCAACCGGATGCGTCCCTTCGCTGACCTCGACGCAGTCGAAGATGTCATTGCCGAGATGATGGAACGCGACGAGGCATTGATCGTCAAGCTTCCCCGCCAGGCGGGACGCAAGGAATCACGCTACGCCCAGCTGCTCGCCGGTGAGCCGGAGCTGGAAGCTGTTGCCGCACCCCCCGAAGCCGCACGCTTGAAGTTGCAGCAGGAAGATGAGCGCAGCGCCGCACTGCAACAGCAACTGACCGAGCTCAGAGAAGAACTGGCAACCCTGCGCCAGGAGTTCGCCACCTTTCGCAAGGAATTTGAGTAACGATGAGCAGTGACGACTTTCGCACCGTCTGGTCCGACGATTCGGGACGCGTGCGTCCCGAAAAAAACCGCCGTTCCGTCACCAAAGCGCCCACCGTCCCGAATGACGGTATCGTCCGCATCGGTCGCGAAACCAAGGGGCGCAAGGGGAAAGGGGTGACGCTGGTTTACGGCGTCCCGCTGAGCGGTGAGAAGTTGAAGCAACTGGCGAAGGAATTAAAGCAGAAATGCGGAAGCGGCGGGACGCTCAAGGATGGTGTCATTGAGATTCAGGGCGACCACCGCGCCGTGCTACAGGCCGAGCTGGTTAAAAAAGGGTGGTCGGTCAAGCTGGCGGGGGGGTGACGGTCGCAGACCGTAGAACCTGTTTGCCCAAAACCTGCGCTTCAGTCATCTTCGGCAGTGCCGGATACATCCTGATCATCCGCAATGCGCACTGCCTGGTTCGGTTCCGCAGGTCGTTTGTCTTCAAATTTTCTTCCCTCTTCCTTCCCCACCCCTCACCGATATACCTCATCATGACTCCCGATATCGAGCAGCACAATCTCCCCCTCAGTGATAAACAGAGTCAGGGTGACGCGATAGCTGTAAGTGAGCCGGACGGCATGACAGCCGGTGAGCTTGCCGGTTAAAGGGTGAAGTTCGAGGTAGGGCGAAAACGGATCGGTCTGCAGATCGGCCAGCAGTTTGCCAAAGCGGGGTTTCAGGTCGGGATGTTTTTTAAAAAACTTGCGCGCCTGCCGCAGAAACTGCTGCGGGGTGGTGATGGTAAACATCAGGCGGGCTCGTCGCTATCGAGCGCCTTGAGCAGGTCATCGGCCGTGGCGAACTTTTGCACCCGCCCCGCCTTGACGTCCTCCAGCGATAGCCGCACCCGAGCCAGATAACCCTCGTGCGCTTCGGCCACCAGCTCCTGATAACGCGCCTCCGAGACGACCACATATTGCGGTTGGTTGTTGCGAATGACATGGACGTCGCCCTTGTCGATGACATCGTCGACCGCTGCGATCCCCCGACGTTTAAGTTCCTGAGCCGGCAAAGCATTCATGAGCGAACTCCTTTCGGTACCTGATCAAGTACAACCATAATGCCACGAACAATGACTGCAAGCCAACCCATTTCTTCCTTTTTGCATTTTTTCCTTCTTCCTTGCCCATCACGCCGCCAAAGGTACTGTTCCCATCCTCCCCCTTCATCACCTTGACCAGGCTGATCCCCTCTTCGTAGTCGATGACGCGCAGGGTCTTGCCAGTCGTCTCCCCGATGGCTAGGGTGCCGTGATCGTAACGGTCGAGGGTCGCCAGGGCGTAGGCATAATCGTTGATCACCCGCAGTACGTCCTGGCCGGTCTCGGTCACCAGTTGCTGCGTGGTCAGGGTGCGGGCGAGCAGATCGACGGTCTGTTGCATCTCCCGCAGTTTGGCCCTCTCTTCGCGCAGGCGCTGCTCGTGGATGGTGTAGCCCTTGACCAGGTGGTCGCGGAGCACCCGCGTCGCCCACTGGCGGAACTGGGTGCCGCGCTGCGATTTGACCCGGTAGCCAACGGAGATGATGACGTCGAGGTTGTAATACTGTGTCTGATAGGTCTTTCCATCGCTGGCAGTATGTGCATATTTTGCACATACTGCCAATTCATCCAATTCGCCTTCGCGAAAAACATTGCGCAAGTGCTTGGTGACGACCGAACGTTCGCGCTCAAACAGCTTGGACATCTGATCTTGCGTCAACCAGACTGTCTCGTGATCAAGCTGAACATCAATCGAAGCCTTGCCGTCTTCGGCCTGATAAAGAGCAACTTCCCCGCCAGTATTCTTTTCTGTTGTCATCTTCCCCCTCCTTCTGCTCTGACCAATTCATACCGCGCCCACGCTTCTCCCCCACCTGCCGCACCATCCCTGCCCGCTTCAATCCCTGAATTGCCACATTCCACTGGCCGGTAGTCAGGCCGAGCGGATCGGCCAGATCGGCGCGGGCGTATTCACGGTCGGGTTGCATGGCGGCGAGGATGCGAGAGGCGATGGCGTCGCCGTAGGTGGCGGTGGTTTCGGCGACCGACGGCAGCGGTTTTTTGCGTAGGGGCGAATTAATATTCGCCCGTTTTTGTACCCGTTTTTGTGTTTTCAGGACGGTTTGGGGCGAATGATTATTCGCCCTTACATCGTTCCTTATCCTCTCCAACATTTCGCTGGCCGGTTCGTCGTTCTCGTCCTGGGGGACGAGTTGGCCGGAGAAGGCTTGTTTGAGGATCGACTGGCGCAGGCGGTCGGCGCGGCGCAGGTTGGCGTCGACCTGGGCTTCGGCTTCGGCGACGATGGAGAGTCGGCGTTCGACTTCGGCGACAATTTGGTGTTGGATTTTTAGAGGCGGAATCTTGATCGGCAGGGCTTTTAGGTCACCGCCTGAAATTCCAGCCTGACCTGCAGTTGTTCGCGTTTTTGATTTGATGAATGATCGACCTTCACCTGCAGAGGCTAGCAACGCTAGCATTTCCGGGATCAGTATTTCTCGTGGCGTCACAACACGAATCAATTTGTCCGGGTGAACCGTTTCAGGACAATTCTCTGGAACAACTGCACACACACCGACAAGCTCTGGGTTCCCGTTGTATCTTGTAAACAGAACATCCCCTGCCAAAACAACAGACGGCGAATAGTCGACAATTTCACCGCTAAGATAGCGAACCTCGTCGAGATCCAGCCTTAGCGGACGAACAGCGCTAATTCGAAAAATACGTGTACCTGCCTCAGCATCTGGTTTCCCGGAGAAACCGTTACGTATCGTCGTTGCAACCGCACCGAGAGAGGTGACTTCCCATGTCGAATTGTCTTGATCGACAATAGTCCCTTCAACAGCAGCCTTGAGGACGGCGGCTTTGTAGCGCTTGAGGTTGGCCTTGACGCGCTTGAGG